>CAIXNB010000131.1 GCA_903920695.1 uncultured beta proteobacterium | reverse complement strand
GGTTCAGCGCGTGGCGCTGACTTCGACGTCGACGCGGCGATCAGGCTGCAGGCAGGCTTTGAGCGCCTTGGTTACCTTCTTGCCCGGGCAGGCGCCTGGTGCGGTCACCGGGTCGGCACCGTCAACACCCTTGGCCACGATCTTGTCGGCACCCAGCGACAGGTGACTGACCAGATAGCTCTTGACAGTTTCGGCGCGGCGCATCGACAGCTTCATGTTGTATTCGTGCGAGCCGATGCGGTCGGTGTGACCGGTGACGGTGATGACGTCAAAGGCCGAACCGCGCAGATCGTTGGCGAACTTGTCGAGCTCCTGCTGGCCACCGGGCTGCAGCACGGCTTTGTCGAAGTCAAACAGCGAATCAGCCGAGAACGTCACCTTGCTCAGCACGCGTGGCTGCGGCGCCGGCATGGGTGGCGGGGGTGGCGGCTCTGCCACGGCAACCGGCTGCGGCGCCGGTGCCACATAGACCGGCTCTGGCGTATAGGCGCGTGCCACCGGCGTCGGTGCCTTGGTACCGAAGCGGTAGACCAGACCGACCGAAACCAGATCGACATCGCCCTTGTTGCCCACTGCGTCGTTGACGCGGTAACGTTCGATTTCGCCGCGCATGGCCAGAGCGTCGCTGAAGGCGTATTGAAGGCCCAGGCCGACCTTGCCGTTGGTCTCGCGCTTGTTCGGGTTGGGGTTGAGCACCGTCACTGCGCCGCTGCCGGCAAAGCTGTCACTGGCCTCGGCGTAATTGGCACCAACACGGCCAAAGACCGAGAACTTCTCGGTGATCGGCAGCGTGCCAACCAGGTCCAGGTTGATACCACGCAGCTTGATCTCGCCGCTCAAGGTGCCCGCTGGCACCGTGACCGCGTTGAACGTGAAGCGCCCGAGGTCAAAGTAGCCGCCTTCGAGCCCGAGGTAGCGGTTGAACTGGTAGCCGCCAAAGATTTTGTAGCCGGTATCACGGTCTTCGTTGCTGATCGTCGTGCTGGTGATGCCAGCGCCGAGCAGGCCGTTGGTGATCCGGTCGTTATCGATGGCCGCTTTGGACTGGCCCACGTTGGCGCCCAGGTACCAGCCCGGCGCATCCGCCATGGCCAGACTGCTCGCGCCAATCGCCAGCGCCAGCAGGCTGAGTTTGCCGGCCTTGCGCGCCAATGTGATTCGTGTTGATTCCATGCTTTTCTCCAGAAAGATTCACCGTCCACCACAGAAGCGTGGCGGCGAGGCGAAGGTTGGGGGTTGGGGTAAGGGGGTTGAGGATTGAAATCCGGGTGTTGCTCTGCTACCCAGACTCAGGGTGCGGGGACGTTGATGACCGTATCGACCAGCGTGACCGAGGCGCCCAGCGACAGGGCACGGCCTTGCAGCGTCACGATGGCCACATTGCCAGCGGTTGAGAACGAGGCGCCGGCCTGTGACAGGATGGTGCCGACCATGGTGCCGCCACCGGCGGCATTGATGGTGGCAAAGCTGCCAACCTGCCAGAACACGTTCTTGGCCTGCGCGCCTCCGGCCAGGATGATGCTTTGCGGGGCTGCCGCGCCGGGGCCGCCAACGGTCAGCGTGGTCGCCATCTGGAAGACCCAGATGGCGTTGGCGTTGCCCTGCGCATCAAGCGTCAGGTTGGCGCCTTCGATCAGGAAGGAGCCCGAAGGCGCGGTGTAGACGCCAGGGGCCAACGTCAATCCGGCCAGGTTGGCACCGGGATTGGCACCAGCGGGCATGGCGGCCAGCGCCAAGTAGGCGGTTTGCGCGTCCAGACGGGCCTGGGTGGCCAGAGCACAGTTGGCGGCGTTCGGCGCCGCGTTGTTGGGCCCTGTGACGGAATTGGTGCAGGTGTAGATGGTGCCGTTGACGGCGCCAATGTTGGCCGGTGTCTCGGTGTAGATGTCACCCTTGGTGTCATGAAAGCCGGTGACCATCGAGGTGCCGGTGGCGATGCTGCCGGTGTTGCCGTTGACAATCGTCAGCGTGCCGGTGTTGGTCATGCCCGCTGTGCCACCAAAGCTGCCGAAGGTGGAACTTGAGCCGAGGTTGACCGAGGGCACAACCGGCACAACGGGCACAACGGCCGCCGCAGCGGTCCTGAAGGTCCAGACCTTGTTGGTCGTCAGTGCATTGCCGGCGAGGTCCTTGCTGGCGCTGGTGATGGTGGCGCTATAGCTGGTGTCGTTGGCCAGCGGCGCTGCCGGGGTGAAGGTGGCAATCCGGCTGATCTCATTGAAACCCACGGTACCGGTGACGCCGGCAAGTGTGAAGCTGGCAGTGTTGATCGTCAGCGGGTCCATCGCCTTGCTGAAGGTCGCGTTCACGCTGCTGTTGATTGCGACATTGACAGCGGCATCGGCCGGGTTGACGAGTGTGACGGTCGGCGCGGTGCTGTCGGCCAGGGCGGCGGTGGTCCAGTTCCAGACGTAGTTGTTGGCCAGGGCATTGCCCGCCAAGTCCTTGGCGCCGCTGGTGATGGTGGCGGTGTAGGTGGTGTTGGGGCTGAGTACGGCTGCGGGTGTGAAGACGGCGTTCAGGCCGGCGTAGCTGATGCTGCCGGGCACAGCGCTCGTGCCTTGCTTGAAGCTGAAGGTGCTGGCGTTGATCGTTGCCGGGTCCATCGCTTCGCTGAAGGTGGCGCCAACGGCGGTGTTGATCGCAACACCGGTGGCACCGTTGGCATTGATGGTGGCGCTGACTTGCGGCGCCGTGTTGTCGGGCAGGGCACCGGTGCTGAAGGTCCAGACGAAATCATTGGCCAATGCCAGACCCAAACTGTCTTTGGCGGCTGTGCTCACGCTGGCGCGGCACAGGGTGTTGGGTGCCAAGCTGGTGGCAGCCGGCAGTGTCAGCGTGGCCAGATTGCTGCTTGCCAGGTAGCTGACGACGCCCAGCACCGGTGTGGCCGCCGGACAGGCCAGGGCAAAGCTGGCAGAGGTCAGCGAGGTCGGGTCCATGGCTTTGCTGAAGGCTACCGTGATGACCTTGGTGTTGACCGAGACGTTGAGCGCATTGGGCAGCGGTGCCACGGCGCTGACTGTCGGCGCCATGCTTGCGAGCTTGTCGGAGCCGAGGATCGGGTCTTTGCCGCCGCCACAGGCCGCCAGCGCAAGCGTCAGCAGCATTGCCAGCAGCCAGGGCAAGCGGGCGGACCGGGCTTCATACGTGTTCATTTGCTTTCCTCTTTGTATTGCGTCAAAACCAGAGGAATGAATTCGCAGGCGGGCCGAACACTTCCTCTTTGCAAACGCACCTAAAGGCCATTGCGCTGCGTCGAGGTCTTGAGTGTGCTGATTCGAATGGAATAGCTCTGTTCGTTATCGAACACAGTCGCAAAAAATTTCCTGATGGATGCGCTGCACAGCAGGCAGGCGACGGTTTTCGTTCCAAGCGGGCTGGTCTGCGCTAGGCAACAAGTGCTGTTCGGCGCTGGGCCCACTCGCTGAGCCATGGCAGCAAAGCGGTGGCCGGCATCGGCGGCGCAATGAAGTAGCCTTGCGCCACCTCACAGCCGCGCTCGCGCAGAAAATCCCAGTCAGCGCGGTCCTGCACGCCTTCGGCGACCGATTGCATCTTGAGCTGCTTGGCCAGGCCCAGGCTGGCATCGAACAGGGCGCGCTGCGTCACGTTGGAACAAGCGCCATGGACAAAGCTCTGATCGATCTTGAGTTCATCGAAAGGAATGTCGCGCAACTGGGTCAGCGATGAATTGCCGGTTCCGAAGTCATCAATCGAGAGCCGGAAATGTTTGAGGCGCAGCCGTGTCAGGATCTCCAGCGGCACGCGCTGGTCAGTCATCAAGCGGCTCTCCGTCACTTCCAATATCAGCTGCTGTGGTGCCACGCCGGCCGTGCTCGCCAGGTCGACCACATCGTCCAGAAAGCCCAGGTCCGACAGGTTGTCCATCGACAGATTGACCGCCACCCGCAGCAGCAGGCCCGCGTCCTGCCAGAGTCGTGCCTGGGCCAAGGCAGCGCGCATCACGACGCGGGTCAAGGGGCCGATCAAGCCATGCTGTTCTGCGATGCCGATAAAGCGGTCTGGCGCCAACAGTCCGTCGCTTCGATGGCGCCAGCGCACCAGTGCTTCAACACCGACGACCTCGCCGCTGGCGAGCAGTACCTTGGGCTGGTAGTAATTCACAAGTTCGCCCTGCTCGATGGCTGCGCGCAATTCATCCGCTGCATAGGTCTTGCGCGCGGCAATGACAACGTTGCGCACGGCCGGCCGCCAGTGCGTCAGCGCGGCGGCCAGTTGCGCTGGCGACACCGGCTTGCTCAATCTCCCCAGCACCGTGATCTGGTGCGCCCGCACCAGTTTTTCGACCGATTGCAGAACGCGCTCATCTTCACCGCTGACCAGAATGATGGCGCCGTGGTAGTCATGCGCCACCAGATGCCGCACAAACTCGGCGCCGTCCATTGCGGGCATGTTGATGTCGAGCAGAATCAGTTCCGGGCAGCGCTGCGGATCATCGACGATCAAGAGCGCCGCGGGTCCGCTTTCGCAGCCCGTGACGTTTTGGTAGGCGAGATTCCTGAGCATGCGGTCGAGCAACTTGAGCATGAATGGCTCATCGTCGAGCATCAGGATTTTGATGTCCGATTTGTCACGTTGCGCCGCTTCCATCAAGGCGCTATTGGGGCTATCGGTTGGGCTGAGCATGGTGTTCTCAATAGCGGGCAAGAAAATCATCGACACGCGCGAACTCCCGCTCGAATCGCGGCAGCAATCGCTGCAGGCTTTCGACATCTCCGGCCGCGCCGATGCGCTCGATGGCGGCGCACAGTTCTCCCAGTTCGAGGGCCCCGACCGAGCGCGCCGACGACTTGAGCTTGTGCGCCATGGCCGCCGCGGCCTGTGTCTGGCCGCCAGCGCAGGCCGAGCGCAATTCCGAAGCAATGGTTTGTGCGTTGTGGCGGAAGTCCGCGAGAAATTCGCGGATCATGGATTCCTCGCTTCCAATCAGCGCCTTGAGCACGCTGACATCGAGCGCAAGCGGGTGAACCGGGTGTGTCGCCGGTGTCGATGTGTTTGCGCTCAATCCCGCAGCAGCCGGTATCGGTAGCGACGGTATCACCGGCAGCCATTTCGCCAGCATCGCCTTGAGTGTCGCGAGTTGCACCGGCTTGCTCAGGTAGTCGTCCATGCCGATCGCCTTGCAGCGTTCGGCCTCGCCCTTGAGCGCATTGGCGGTGAAGGCAATGATCGGCAGATGCGCGCGACCGTTCTCCTGTGCGCGGATGGCGGCGGTCAACTCGTAGCCATCCATTTCCGGCATGTGCAGGTCGGCAAACAGGATCGCGTAATCGCCGCTTTGCCAGCGCGTCAGTGCCTCGCGGCCATTATTAGCAATGTCGGCCGTATAGCCGAACAGCATGAGTTGTTGCAGGATCACTTCCTGGTTCGTCTCGTTGTCTTCGGCGATCAGGATCAGCCGGCCCTGCCGGCGCGTCTCTTCCCTTGAGAGCGGTAACAGCACGGCGCTGGCGTCAACTGCCAGATTGCTGTGATCGGGCAGCGGGGCGCGGCCAGTCGCAATCGCCACCGCCTTGCGCAGACCCTTGTGGGTCAGCACATTGCCATCGACAAATACCAGATCCTCGCCCTCCTGGCGCGCCGCACGCCGCTGGCCGCGCCCGATCACCACGAAGCGGGTTCTCTGCTGCGGCTGCCGACGTGCGGCTGCACGCAGGCCGTCGAACAGCGGATGGGCCGTCTCGGAATCGATCACGACCACGCATAGGCCCGAAGGCTGCGCAACTGTCCACGCGATGGCTGCGGCCAGGCTTGTGACGCGTTGCACATGCGCCTGGTCATGCAGGAGATAGGCGGCCACGTCGTCGACGAGCCCCTGTTCCTGGCCCTCATCGAGCAGCAGACAGGACAGACCAGCGACCCGTTGCGAGTCGGCTTCATGCAAATCGCTAACGACGGCAAACGGAATGCGCACCGTGAACAGTGAGCCGCGACCGATTTCGCTTTGCACCGAAACCTCGCCGCCCATGATGTCAACCATGCGGCGCGAGATCGCCAGTCCCAGGCCGGTTCCGCCGAAATTGCGGGTGGTCGAGGTGTCAGCTTGAATGAAGGCCGAGAACAGGCGCGCCTGGGTTGCTTCATCGATGCCGATGCCGTTGTCATGGACCTGAAATTCAAGTTGCACCTGCTCCGGCGTACGCGCCAGCACCAGGGCGCGCACCGATATCTTGCCGCGTCGCTGCATCCGGGCTGAAAACTTGATCGCATTGTTGGTGAGGTTGATCAGGATCTGGCGCAGGCGCCCGGCGTCACCCAGCACCTTGGCCGGAATGGCGGGATCGGTAAACAGGGTCAGCTCGACTTTCTTCTCCATCGCCATGCGGTCCATGGTTTCACAGACCCCCTCCACCACGTCCGCCACACTCATCGGCAGGCGGTCAATCTCAAGCTTGCCGGCTTCGATCTTGGAGAAGTCGAGTATGTCGTTGATGACGGCCAGCAGCGAGAACGCCGAGTCGTGAATGATGTTGGCCATGTCCATCTGCGTGGCATTGAGACTGCTTTGCTGTAGTACGTCGATCATGCCGATGACGCCATTCATCGGGGTGCGGATCTCATGACTCATGGTGGCCAGAAACTCGGACTTGGCCAGGTTGGCGTTTTCTGCCGCCAATTTGGCACTCTCAAGCTCCAGGTTTCTTTCCTCCAGCACTTGGTCCAGGCGCTTGCGCTCGGTCACATCGCGCGCAGCGGCAAACACACCCTGCAGTTTGCGGTCACGGTCGTAGAACGTGGTGGCGTTGTAGGACACCACCGTCTCACCACCATCACGGTGGCGCGCCGTGAGTTCGTAATTCGTGACTTTCTTCTGGCTGAGAACCTGGTTGATGCTCAACTCGGCGAGTTCCGGATCGGTGAAGTAGTTCTTGAACGGCGCACCGATCAGTTCATCGCGCGTGCAGCCGGTAAGCGCTTCCATCTGATGGTTGACATCGGTGATGATGCCGTCCAGATCCGTGGTCATGAGCGCGTCGATATTGGCCTCGAACAGGGAGCGCGTATAGAACTGGTGATCGCGCAGGCGTTGCGCCAGCAGTTGTTGTTCGGCCTCGATCTGCTTGCGCGCCGTGTTGTCGGTGCCGATCAGCAGGTAGCCGATGATGGCCTCCTGATCGTCGCGCAGGGCCGTTACCGAGACCACCGCCGGAAAGCGGCTGCCGTCCTTGCGGATATAGGTCAGCTCGTAGATGTCCTCGATGCCGCGCGAGGCCTTGAACACCAGCGCCTCGAAGCCCGGTGCGATCGCCGTGTCGAGTTCAACGCTCAGCGCCTTGGCGCGCGCAATCACTTCCTGCGGGTCCGAGATGTCGGCTGGCGTGATCTTGTTCATCACGTCGGCGGCGGCATAGCCGAGCATGCGTTCGGCGCCGACGTTGAAGATCTGGATCACGCCTTTGGCGTCGGTGGCGATACTGGAGAAGTTGGCGCTGTTGAAGATGGCGCTTTGCAGCGCGCCGGTATGCACCAAGGCCTCCTCGGCCTGCTGGCGCACCGTGATGTCACGAAAGACGCCGGTGAAGTGACGCTGACCGTGCAGCCACATTTCACTCAGTGTCATCTCCAGCGCAAAAGAACTGCCGTCGCATCGCCGTCCCATCAGTTCACGGGTGTGACCGATCTCGCTGTAACCGTCGATCGCGGTGCCGCTGCCCGATGAGCGCTCGCCCTGATCCTGATCGCACGCGGGCACCAGCAGGAAAAAATTCTGCCCGACAAGCGCCTTGGCCTGGTAGCCAAACATTCGCTCGGCGGCTGGGTTCACCGTTTCAATGACCGAGCCCGTTGCGCGGAATGTGACGATGCCGTCCGCCACCGTGCCCAAAATGGTCTGGATCTGAACCGAACTGTCGCGCAGGGTCTGTTGCACAGCATATTCCTGGGTGACATCGCGAAACACCAGCACGGCGCCAACCACGACACCGGCGCGGTCCCGAATCGGCGCGCAACTGTCGGCAATGGCGGCTTCCGTGCCATCACGTGCGATCAGCAGCGTGTGATTGGCCAGCCCCTGAATGGTGCCGCGCGCCAGGGTTTCCTTGACCGGGATGACTGCCAGTTGACGGGTTTCCTGGTTGATGATGTGAAAGATCTCATCGACGGGACGCCCGATGGCCTGCGCCGCGCTCCAGCCGGTCAGGCGCTCGGCCAGCGGGTTGGTCATCGTCACCTGGCCCAGCTCGTCGGTCGCAATCACGGCGTCGCCGATCGAATGCAGGGTGACGGAAAGTCTTTCCTCGCTGACCTGCAAGGTGGCATTGGCCTGCTGCAATTGTTGGTTCAGCGCCTGCTGCGATTGCAGCGTGTGCTGCGTTTGCAGGTGCAGCAGGTTTTGCAGGCGCTGGCGGGTCTCGCGATATACCAGGTAGGCAAAGGCCATGGCAAACAACAGCGCCGACAGACTGGCGGCAAAAATAAGGGCCGACAGGTAGGTCATCCTGGACTGGAACATGCGGTCGTGCGCCATCTGTTCGCGCTCTTCGACCTGGACGAAGCCCTTCATCTCGAGGCGAAACGCGTCCATCAGGCGTTTGCCCTCGCCGCCGCGCACCAGGGCCAACGCGCCGGCTTCGTCGTGCTGGCGTCGCAACGCGATGACGCGCGTCATGTCCTGCAGCGAGGCATCCATCAGCGGCACCATTGCTTCGAGACGATCACGGGCCGCTGCGGCGCTGGCCGTGCGGCGCAAATCGTTCAGTTGTGTGGCCAGGCTGTCACGCACCGCCAGGTAGGGCGCCAGAAAGGCTTCATCACCGGTCAGGACAAAACCGCGCGTGCCGGTCTCGATGTCCTTCATCGCCGAGAGCAGCTCATCGGCCTGGCGTAATACCTGCTGGTTCAGGCTGCGCGCCTGCGCTGCCGCGCCGATCTGGCTGAAGCTCCAGAACGAAAAAGCACCGACCAGCGTGACCAGCAGGGCCGAGACCATGATCCAGGCCAGGATCTTGTTTGTGAGTTTCAGCACGGGCGTGCCTTTCGTCGATGACAAAGGATTTGAATTACGGACAAGTTCTAAGCCTTGGCACGCTAGCGCACGGCCTTGCAACTGGCAGCGCCTTGCCGGCGTTCAGTGCTAGCGCGTCAGCACAGCATAGGTGCGACTGCGTGCTCGGTCGGTGCGCTGTCGCACACAGGGCGCAAGGGCTGTTCATTTCTTGCGACGCTTGGTGCGCAAACGCACGGACCGGTGGGCACAGCAGCCAGTAAGGTCGTACCCATATGAACTTCCTGCTCAATCGAGATCCCATGCAGTATCCAACTCTGGCCCGCGTTGCCCACGCCCATGCCCCGCATCCATGGACCTCCATGGAGTCGCATCTCTCAGCGCCGCTCGGGCAAGCGTCTTGCTCCGATGACGAGTTCATCGCCTTGCTTGAGGCCTACCGCGACAGCGGCGGCTTGGCGCGCGCCAGGGAAGTTCGTGCGCAGATCGGACGTCAGTGCGAAACGACCCTGGTCATGCTGGCGAACTGGATTGTCAGGCGACAGGTGGTCTGCTTTGTCTGGCAAAGCAAAATGTGGCTGCCGCTGTTTCAGTTTGACCGCACGAGCATGACGCCGAAGCCCGGCTTGGCGGAGGTGCTGTCCGAATTGACGCCCACCTACGCGGACTGGGAACTGGCAAAGTGGTTTGTGTGCCCGCAGCCCGAACTGGCCGACCAGACACCGGCTGCCACGATCACAGGCAACCCGAGCGCTGTGTTGCGCGTGGCCAGAAATGATTCGCAGGTGATTCGGCACTGAGCCGTGCCAGCTGCCGTCGCTGGCGTCGCGATCCTTTCCAATTTACGGACAAGTTCTCAGGCGCCGTCGGCCAATGCGTCACTGCGCAAACTGGTCTGCAAACGGGCCGGCAGCAGCGCCCGCAACTGCTGTAGTTGCCGCTCCAGGGCCTCGATGCGTTTGAGGTGACCCAGAAGCATGGCCACCGTGAACAGGTCCAGATCAAAGTCGAGTCGGAGCTTGTCTGCTGCGCGCAGCGGTGCGACCCACTGCACACTGAAGCGCTGCTGCGGCGCAGCGATGGCCAGCGGCACCAGCGCGCAATAGTCCACCAGTTCAACGAGTTCGGCCTCGCTCATTTCGCAACAGAGCGAGAGTTCGGTCAGGGTCACGGTGTCGCCGCTGTCGAGCAGCACGGACTCAACTTGTTCTTGTGTCATGTGGGATTCTCCTGGGGCGCACTGGCGCGCGGGTTGAAAGTTGAAATACGCTGCAACTCCTGATAGAGCTCGCGTTCGCGCTCGGACAGTTTGGGCGGCACGTCGATATGAACAATGGCATAAAGGTCGCTGTGATCACGCGCCAGGCCACGCCCGCGCAGACGCAGCTTGCGACCGGAGCGCATGCCTGCTGGCACGGTTAGCAGTACCGGGCCGTCGAGCGAGGGCACTTCAAGCTCGGCGCCGAGTGCGGCTTCCGATGGTGTCAGCGCCAGATCGAAGTAAAGGTCATGGCGGGCAGGGCGGAACACCGCATGCGGCGCCAGATTGATGTGCAGGTAGATGTCGCCATCGGCGCCGCCATTGCGGCCTTTGCCGCCTTTGCCGCGCAAGCGCAGCTTCTGGCCTTCACAGACACCGCTCGGAATCGTGACCTCGAGCGTGCGTTCGCCAGCGCCATCGGCCAGACTCAGATTGAGCTGGGTGCCGCGTCGGGCCTGCTCCAGGCTGATGCTCACATTGTTTTCATAATCGCGGCCGGGGTTTGGGAACGCGGCGCCGCGCGCGCCATGCTGACCACGCTGGCCACGCCCCATGGCGGCCAACAGGTCCGCCAGGTCGATCCCGTCAAAGGACTCGCCCTCCTGCGCATGCTCTTGACGCCACTGCGATGGCGGCACGAATTCCTCACCAATCGGCGGATGACCGAGCTCATCGTAAGCGGCCCGCTTCTCGGGGTTCTTCAATGTGGCATAGGCTTCGGCCGCGTCCTTGAAACGGGCTTCGGCATCCGGTGCCTTGGAGACGTCGGGATGATAGGTGCGCGCCAACTTGCGATAGGCCTTCTTGATCTGCTCCAGATCTGCATCGCGCGGCACATCAAGTGCCGCGTAGTAGTCCTTGTACTTCATCGTATTGGCTTTCAGGCTTTCGAATTGCGAGATCCGGTTTGAGTGTCCTGCGCGCCCTCAGTCGGGTCTGTGCGGCAACGAACAGTCAGCTCGGTTGTCCACCGTGCAGGTCGAAGGGTGAGCGTGTCGGATGCAGACGGTTTTCGCAAGTCCGAGACTCAGGCGTGTGTGGGCCAAGGGCGCTGCAGTGGTTGGCTCCGCGACTGTCCCCCGCCCGTTGGGTTCCTCTTTGATTTCGCTACGCCACCCACAGCATCGCCCTGGGCAATGAGCGTCGGTGGTTTGCGCTGCTCGCACACCAAGGCGGCGTCACCGCCGCCAGGGACGCAGCCAACCCAGTAGGCCACCGACTAGCAATGCGCCTGTCACCCAGGCCCGTGGATGGCGCGGTGGACCGGGCAGGGCAAATTGATTGGCCAGACCGACTGCCGCGCTGGCGAGTTGCGCCAACGCCGATGTCGGCAGCGCCTGCGCCAGACGTGTGCGTGACTGCGCCAAACGCGCACAGGCGGCCAGCACGGCGGGCGACTTGGCGCTCATGCGGTCGCCACTTCGCCCAGCATGGCGAGATCGGCACGCATCTGCTCCAGCAAAGCTGCAAATGCCGCATCCGAACGCTGCGCACGCAGTTCTAGCAGACTCCACAGGGCGGCGGCGGCGGGCAGCACGGGAACGACCAGCAGCGCCCAAGGCGCAGGCATGGCTTCAATGGGCATCACCGCCCATAGCATCAGTGCGATGCCACCCAGGACCACCGTCACACCCAGGCAACTCAACATCAGGGCGTTGAGCCAGAGCCGGCGCTGCCACAGGGCTGAGGCCTCGGCGAGCTCAACCGATAGCAGGCCAGCGTAGGCTTGTGCGTGAGCGGCCAGCAGAGCGGGTTGGGTCAGGCCCAGTCGCAGCAACGTATACATTGTTCCGCCGCGTCGCCGGTACAGACTTGCGAAAATTTCAGCGGCGTTCACGGGGACGGCTGAGCAGACTGATCAAGCCGGTTAGCGCGGCCCCAGCGGCGGCGGCGAACAGGACTGACTTGATCGGCTCGTCGCGGATGTAATCGACCGTGCTGTCGGAGGCGTGCTGTGCCTGGCGGCGCAACTGGCGAGAGGTGTCGCGCACCGTGTCGAGTGCATCGATGGCAACGCGCTGCGTTGACTTGACGGCCTGATCGGCCGACTGCACCAGTTGCTCGGCCAGCGCGCCAGCGTGGTCGATTGATTTCTTGTCAAACATATCATTTCCTTTGGTATGGGTGTCAACGGTTCCTGAGCATGCCCAGCAGGAAGCTGGCCAGCGCCAGAACCAGGAACACAAAAAATAGAATCTTTCCAATCTGCACCGCACTGGCCGCAATGCCGGCGAAGCCGAAGACAGCGGCGAACAGCGCTATGACAAAGAACACGAGTGCATAGTGCAGCATGGAAAACTCCTGGTTGGAAGGCGCTGGACCGTGACCGACTTAGAGCTTGCCGAAGCCGGCTTTTGCCTGTGCCAGACAGTTGTCCTTGGCGGTCGACGCCAATGCATCGCACTTTTCTTTTTCCACCTTGTACTGGGCCTCGCGCTTGTCTGCTGCGGCGTCCTGGCGCACATTGGCGGTCTTGCTATCGGCCTTGGCACGGGCATCGCCGCTGGTCTCATTGGCGGTCTTGTTGGCTTGCGCCGTCTTCAACTGGACTTTGGCATCGGCCTCGGCGACGGTACGCGCGGCCACCGCTTCCTTCACACACACGTCTTTTGGATTGCCGGCCAGATCATCGCAACGCTGTTTGGCTACGTTGTAGGTGGCATGCGCCATGGCCATGCGTGTCTTGTGGTGCGCCTGCATACTGGGTTTGTAGCGGGCCTGGAGCTCGGCCTTGGCAACTTTTTCCTTGCCCTTGGCCTCGGCGATGCAGATGTCCTTGGCATTGCCGGATGAGGAGGCGCAGGCCGTCTTGGCTGCCTTGTAGTCGGAGGCGATGGTTTGCGTGCCCGCTTTGTATTCGGCTTTGGACAGGCTTTGCGCCATGGCGCCAGCACTGACCGCCAGCATCACCGCGATCGCTACGGTCTGGTAGTTTCGTTTGTTCATGAATATGTCCTGGTTGGGTGGGATTAGCGGTGGGCGGCGGAATCCTTGACCGCTGCGCGTGCGTCTTTGACGAGTTCACGGGCATCGCCGAGGTGCTTTTCCGCCTTGCCCGCAACCTGCTTATGAACGCCCTTGGCTTCCTGCTCCTTGTTGCCGACGAGTTTGCCGGCCTCTTCCTGCACTTTGCCGACGATGTTCTTTGCAGTGCCTTGAACTTGGTTTTTATTCAGCATGATTTTTCCTTTGATTGAACGAGTTGAATGTCTGTGTGAGTCATGGCTATGGCTCACGTTTCAATGCTAGGAACTTTGCGCGGATTCATCGGTTCGCTCGCGCACATAGGCGCCGGTTGAAGGCCTGTGTTCGCAAGCGTACAGATGGATTCACGGCCACAGCCCAATATTGAGCGCACGAGTCCCTTTCAATCTTCAGGAGAAATCAGTGGTCACCATCAAAAAAACAGTTACGACGCGCAAAGTGCCCAAGCCCGCCCTCGCTGCCAAGAAAGCAAACGGCGATGCTCGCCGCCGGCGTGCCAGTCGGGTCGATGTTGTAACGGACAGTGACTACATGGATCAGGCCGGACCGTCGGTTCATGCGTCGGCCAGCCCCGCCAGCCTGATGGCCCGCGGCAAGGATCTGTTGGCCGCTGAAGCCGGTGGTGTGGCAGCCGCCGCTGCGATCGTGGTCGGTGCGGCCCTGATAGAAGTCGAACTCATCCCCGGTCTCATCATCGGCGCGGGCGCCATCCTGCTGGGCAAACTATTTCCGGAACTGGGTGCGTATGCGCGCCCGGCAATCAAGGGCGCCGTGCGTGCCGGTTTTTCCATGACACAAAAGGCGCGCGAAGTGATGGCCGAGGCGAGTGAGCAGGTGCATGACCTGGTCGCCGAGGTCAAACACGAACAGGCGGATACGGCGCATCACGCCAAGCAGAACCACGCTGGCAGCAAGGCTGCGGCCAGCCACGGCGAGCAGCCTGTGCACTGACGTGGTGACGAAATCTGCCAAGGGCGCGCGACCGGCGCGCGTCGTGCACCATGTGCCGGGGCGGCTGCGCATCAAGCTGATGGGCGTTCCGCTTGAGGCCGGCTACCTGGCCGACGTACAGCGGGTGCTGGGCACGCTGCCCGGCGTCAGTTCGGTGCACGTCAATCCAGCGTCGGCCAGCATTGTGGTGGCCTACGCGCCAAGTGATGCGGCTTTTGGGGCACGGCTGGCGCAAAGTTCGGACGTGGCCTCCTGGCTCAGCCTGGAAAGCGAGGATGCCACCCTGGTCGAGATCCATGAGGCCTTGACCGCGGGCGTGCACTACCTTGAGCACCATTCGCGCTTGGCTGAATCCATCGTCGGCACCGCCGAGCAGATGGACTTCAACCTGCGCCGTGCCAGCGACGGCTTCCTCGATCTCAAGGTGCTGCTGCCCTTGGGTCTGGCCGTGGTGACCTCGCTGCACAAGTCGCGCAACCGGGGCACACCGGTGTGGTTGAGTGTGAGCACCTTCGCCTTCAATGCCTTTCTGACGCTGCATCGGCACCGCATCAATGCCCCGATCGTCGATGTTGTCCCCCCGCGCCGACGCCGTGCGTGATCTGCAAGTGCGCGCTGCGCCGGCGCTGGCGCTGGCCGGCCCGCCCTTCATGGTGCTGCACGAGGTCCAGGGGCGTTGCCGCCTACGCGTTGCGCGTCTGCGCCACGACGGCGTGCTGCGCGACGAGCTGACGTGCAAACTGCAAGCCAGCCCTCTGGTGGACAGTTTTCACTTTAACCTCGCGTGTGACTCGCTGACCGTCCAGTACCAGGGTTCGATTGAGATTCTCTTTGCCCTGCTGATGGAACCCGTTACTGCCCCACTGCCGCTGACAAGCAATAGGGCCATTACCGTGCTTGCGAGCACCGAACCCAAAGCACTGCACGCACTGGCCTGGGCCGGCGCAGCGCTGCTGCTGGGCCCGTCGGTCGGCATCGGCCTTGCCACCTTGGCCTTGCTGGTGAGCGGCTATCCGATTTGGCGCCGGGCCTTGCAGACCCTGGTCGTCGAGCGCCGACTGAAT
Organism: uncultured beta proteobacterium; assembly: GCA_903920695.1. Lineage (GTDB taxonomy): Bacteria > Pseudomonadota > Gammaproteobacteria > Burkholderiales > Burkholderiaceae_C > Rhodoferax. The sequence continues at coordinate 29,161 of CAIXNB010000131.1, read as the reverse complement.
GTTGATTTTCTCGACGGCCTGGCCCTGGGCATCACGGTGTTGCGCCAGCAACCGCGCACCGGCGCGCTGATCGCACTGCTGGTGCATCTGGGTGACTGGGTGCGCGAACTCACGGCGCGCCAGTCTGATGGCCACCTGCGCCAGTTGTTTGACTTTCAGACCGTGCAGGGCCGGCGCATCGAGAGCGACGGCAGCATCACCCTGGTGGCGGCGCAAAGCCTACAGGTCGGCCAGTTGGCCCTGCTGCTCGCCGGGGACCTGGTGCCGGCTGACGGCAGGGTCAGCAGTGGCCTGGCGGCGCTTGACCAGCGCCACATCACCGGCGAATCGATGCCGGCCAACCGGCGCAGCGGCGACCGGGTCTTTGCCGGATCGTCGGTCGTCGAAGGCTCGGTCACGATCTGCATTACTGAAGCCGGCGCTGATACCGCTGTCTCCCGGATCGTCGGCATGATCGAAGCAACACCGGTGGGCGAGACGCGCATTCAGAACTACGCCGAGCAATTTGCCGACCGCCTGGTTGCGCCGGTGCTGGGCCTGAACGTCGCCTTGCTGGCAGCGACCGCCAACCTGGACCGCTTCATGTCGCTGGCCATCGTGGACTACGGCACTGGCATCCGGATTGCCGCACCAACCAGCGTGCTGGCCTCGATGACGCGCGCCGCGCGCCAGGGCATCCTGATCAAGAGCGGACGCCATGTCGAGAGCCTCGCCACTTTGCGTGGTATCGCCTTTGACAAGACCGGGACGTTGACCAGCGGGTGCCTGTCGGTGCTGGAAGTGCGTACCTTGTGTGCCAGCTTGACGGCCGACCGGGTGCTGCAACTGGCCGCCGCGGCCGAGACGCAACTGCGTCACCCGGTCGCGCGCGCCCTGGTGCGGCACGCCTGCACGGTGCGTGGCCTCGAACTGCCGATCTGCCAAAACGTTGACTTCGTTATCGGGCTCGGGGTGGCGGCTGAAGTATCGGGGCATCGGATTCACGTCGGCAGCGAGCGCTACCTGCGCCAACTCGGCATTGCCACCGGCAAAGCCCGGCGCTATCTGGCAGACAGGGAGCGCCAAGGCCACATCGGCTTGCTGGTGGCGCTCGACGACAGCCTGGTCGGCGCGATTGTCTGCAGCGACGAGCCGCGCGCCGAGGCGCATGCGGTGATCGCCGGTCTACGCCGACGCGGTGTGCGCGAGATCGTGATGATCTCCGGCGACCGCGATGGTGTGGCGCGCCACATCGCCCGCTCTGTCGGCATCGACAAGGTCTATGCCGATGTCTTGCCGCAGGACAAGGCCGAGATCGTGCGCCGCCTGCGCGCGGCCAACGGACCGTTCGCCATGGTGGGCGACGGCGTCAATGACTCGCCCGCGCTAGCGCAAGCCGATGTCGGCATTGCACTGGCCGACGGCGCCGACATTGCGCGCGCCGCCGCCGATGTGGTGCTGATGGAAGAAGGGCTGCAGTTGCTGCTGCCGGCCATCGACATCAGCCGCGATGCGCTGGCCTTGGTGCGCCAGAACTACGGGCTGATTGCCGGGGCCAACACGCTGGCGCTGGCGCTGGCCTTGCCAAGTGGCTGGATATCGCCGGTGGCCTGCACCCTCTTGAGCAACGGCTCGGCCCTGCTGGCAACAGCGAACGCGATGCGCCCGCTGCTGGCCGCTCGCATTGAAAGTCGCGTATTGCTGGCGCAGTAGCCAGGCCCGCGTCGTCGGTGTGCAGTGGCCGACCAGCTCGCCTGAAGAAAATACCACTGCTCAAGGTAGGGGCGCAAATGTGTCCGCTGATTGTGCGGTATCGCGCTTATGCTTATGATGGGTCGCCGGTTCAGTCGTGCCAAGCCGAAATATATTGCCGTACGCTGAGCCATCATTCAAGGGAGCATAGCGATTTGACTAATTCCATTCCAATTGATGTGGAAAAACTGCGCCAGCCCGGCGATGCGCGGCTCCTGGAACTGCAAAATCGCTTTCATACGAGTTCCCCCTTCATGTCGCCGCAGGCCACCGTGCAGTTGCTGCACGACCTTCAGGTGCACCAGATTGAACTGGAGTTGCAAAACGAGGAACTGCGCAACACGCAGTTGCAGCTTGACGCCGAACGGGCACGCTATTTCGATCTCTATGATCTGGCGCCGATTGGCTATTGCACTCTGAGCGAAAAGGGCCTGTTGCTGGAGGCCAACCTGACTGCGGCCACCTTGCTGGGTGTGGCCCGCAGCGCGCTGATCGGAAAGGCTTTCAGTCGCTTCATCCTGCGAGAAGATCAGGACATCTACTACCTGCATCGAAAAAATCTCTTTGACTCCGGGGCTAAACAGTCCTGTGAATTACGAATGCGGTCGGACGCGGGGGAGAGCTTCTGGGCTCAGCTTGAGGCGAGTATCGCGCGCAACGCCGAGGGCGAGGTGCTGCATCGTCTGATGCTGACCGATATTTCCGAGCGCAAAGCGCTGGATCAGGCTTTGCAGGAAAAGAACGTCGAGCTTGAGCGCGCAAGAATAGTGGCCGACAAGGCGAATCGTGCCAAGTCCGACTTTCTCTCCAGCATGAGCCATGAGTTGCGCTCGCCGCTCAATTCCATCCTTGGCTTTGCCCAATTGCTCGACAATGGCACGCCTGCGCCAACCAGCGCCCAGAAAGCCAGAATCGACCACATCCTCAAAGCTGGCTGGTACCTGCTGGACTTGATCAACGAAATCCTTGATCTGGCGCTGATCGAATCTGGCAAGCTGTCGTTCTCGCTCGAAGCGCTGTCTTTGTCTGAGATACTGTCGGATTGCCAGAACATGATTGCGCCGTTGGCCGAGCAAACCGGGGTTCTGGTCAGCATTGCCGCCTTCGATTCCGACTGCTTCGTGCATGCAGACCGGACCCGTGTTACACAACTGATCGTTAATCTGCTGTCCAACGCCGTCAAATACAACCGCGTCAACGGTACGGTCACGGTCAGCGCGCAGGCGATTGCGCCGGAGCGCCTGCGCATCAGTGTCCGAGATACGGGTCAGGGCCTGTCCGAGTCCAAGCTGACGCAACTGTTCCAGCCTTTCAACCGGCTGGGCCAGGAAACCAGTCGCATTGCCGGGACCGGCATTGGCCTGACCGTGTGCAAACGCCTGATCGAGATGATGGGCGGTGCCATCGGTGTCGAAAGCACGGTCGGTGTCGGCAGCGTGTTCTGGATTGAACTCAACCTGGCCGCCAGGGTTGCGCACACGGTTGTTGCGGACAACATGGCGCAGATGCTACCGCCAGCGTCAGCGCGACCCGACGGCAGGCAGCGTGCTGTGCTGTACGTGGAAGACAACCCGGCCAACATGGAATTGGTGGCGCAGATTGTTGCAAGCCGTTCCGATCTGCGCCTGCTCGGTGCTCTGAATGGCACTCAGGGCATCGCCCTGGCCAAGAGCGAGTTACCCGATGTGATCCTGCTCGACATCAATCTGCCCGACATGAGCGGCTTGCAAGTGCTGCAGGTACTGCGGCGCGATCTGGCAACGCAAAAGATACCGGTGCTGGCTTTGACTGCCAATGCCATGCCGCACGACATCGAAACCGGCCGCGCTGCGGGCTTCTTGTGCTACCTGACCAAGCCGATCAAAAACAAGGAGTTGCTGCAGGCGCTGGACCAGGCGCTGGAAATCGTGCAAACCCGGGAAACCGATGCCAAAAATCAAAAGGATTTCGTGTGAAGAATTTTCCCGTTGTTTGCGTTGGGGGCTCGGCCGGTGGGCTCGATGCCTATATTCGACTGCTGCAGAATCTGCCAGCCGACATGGGGGTGGCCATCGTGATCGTCAACCACATCACCATGATGCCAACGCAACTGCATGAAGTCCTGCCGCGCTTCACGTCGATGCCGGTGACACTGATCACTGAAAATCTGCTGATCGAGCCGAACCAGGTTTTCATCATCCCGGCGAACCGGGATCTGCATGTGGATGGCGAAGAGTTCCACCTCAAGCCGATCTCGAAACCACGTGGCTGGCCCGATGTGATCACCGTGTTTCTCCGTTCTCTGACGCAGTTTTGGGACGGCAAACTGATTGCCGTGATTGTTTCGGGTTACGACGGTGATGGCGCCGCTGCCCTGTGCGGCATCAAGGAAGTGGGCGGCATCACGATCGCACAAAAACTCAGTACCGCGAGCCAACCTGATATGCCAGAGAGCGCGATTGCCAGTGGCTGCATTGATTTCATCCTGTCGCCGGAGGACATCGCGAAAGAGATTGTGCGCATTGCGCGCAGTGAAGAATCGTAGAGGGGAAGTCGGCCCGGCGCGTGCCATCGGCAGGGCGGCTGCGGTCCGCTTGATGGCACCAAGGTGACATCTAACGCAGCCAGACTACGCAAATCAGTCAGATTGGGCGTGGTGTGGGACGTAAGATAACGGTGCCTGACGAAATGCCCGGATTGCGGTTTTTTTGTTGGGGTCGCGCCTGATCTGACAAGCAACTCAACCCAAGCTGACCATGACCACTCCTCGCCTGCTCCAGAAAATTTGTCTCATCACCGGGGCCGCCCAGGGTATCGGGCTGGCGACCGCGCTCAAGTTTGCCGCCGAGGGCGCTACTGTCATCGTCTGCGACCTCAAGCAAGCGGGTGTCGATGAGGCGCTGGCCCAGTGCCGTGCCTTGGGCGCCAACGCCGCGGGCTTTGTGGTCGATGTGACGCAGCGTGCCACGGTCGATGCGGCGGTGGCGCAGGTCAAGGCGCAGTTCGGGCGCATTGACGTGCTGGTGAACAACGCCGGCATCACGCAGGATGCGCGCTTGCAGAAGATGTCGCTGGAGCAGTTTGACCGCGTGATTGACGTCAACCTGCGCGGTGTCTTCCACTGCTCGCAGGCGGTGGTCGACATCATGGTGGCGCAGGGTAGCGGCGTCATCCTCAACGCCAGTTCGGTGGTGGGACTCTATGGCAACTTCGGTCAAACCAATTACGCTGCCACCAAGTTCGGCGTTATCGGCTTCACCAAGACCTGGAGCCGTGAGCTCGGTCCCAAGGGCATCCGCGTCAATGCCGTGGCGCCGGGCTTTATCACCACACCGATGGTGACGGCCATGCCCGAGAAGGTGTTGCAGGGCTTGCAGGCCAAAGTGCCGCTCGGGCGTCTGGGCACGCCCCAGGAGATTGCCAATGTCTACGCCTTTCTCGCCAGCGACGAGGCCAGCTACATCAATGGCACGGTGATCGAAGTGTCGGGTGGCATGTCGCTCTGATTTTTCGCGCGCGACGCAAGCGAGCAGTGGTCTTGCTCGTTTCAATATATTCGAATCAGCAAGGCCAAGGCACTTGCGACGGTGCAAGCGCTGTAAACAGTCGTTAGTGCAGCAGGAAACTGCTGGCCTTGCGTGCAGAGCGCTGCGCCTAGATCAGCCCGCTGGTCTTGTCCAACTCGATGCCCTGATCTAGCACATCCAGCAGTGCCTTTCGAGCTTTCAGCTTGGTTTTGCCGTGCGCTTTCAAATTGAGTGTTTTCAGTTGTTGCGCCATGCGCCTGGCTGCATTCATCAGTTCTTCGGCGGGTACGACTTCATCGAGAAAGCCTGCATCCTTGGCCGTTTGCGGGTTGAACATCTCGGCGTTGATGACAGAGCGCTGAAATGCTGACTTGCGCAAGCGGTCACGCGCCAGTTCGATGCCAACATGGTGCATGGTCATGCCGATCCTGACCTCATTGAGTCCGATCGTAAATGGGCCCTCAATGCCAATGCGGTAATCCGCCGACAGCAGCAGGAAAGCCCCTTTGGCCACGGCGTGCCCAGAGCAGGCAACAATGATCGGATAGGGGTGCGACAGCATGCGCCGGGCCAGGGTGCTGCCTTGGGTCACCAGCGCGATGGCATTCTGCGGCGACGTCATCATCACCTTGAGGTCATAGCCACCCGACAGGATGCCCGCTTGACCGGTGATGATGACAACGGCGCCATCTTGTTCCGCGCGATCCAGTGCGCTGTTGAAACCGGTAATCACATCCGGCGAAATGGCATTGGCCTTGCCGTTGCAAATGGTCAGTAGGGCAACGCCATCATCACATTGGTAGGACACGAGATCGGACACGGTAACTCCTTTTGGTTAAATACGAAATACAGGTTTGGCGATTGGCATCGGGCTCACTTATCCGCTTTAAAACTGCCCGACTTGCCGCCGTGCTTTTCCAGCAGGCGCACATCGGTGATGGTCATGCTGCGGTCCACGGCCTTGCACATATCGTAGATGGTGAGCAGGGCGATCTGCACGGCCGTCAGCGCTTCCATTTCAACGCCGGTTGGCCCGACTGTCTCGACGGTGGCGGTGCAGGCGATGCTGGCGGCGTTTGCTGTGCCGGCGTGGCGCACTTCAAACTCGACGGCGACCCGCGTCAGGGCCAACGGGTGGCACAGGGGAATCAGATCGCTGGTCTTCTTGGCGGCCATGATGCCGGCGATGCGCGCAATGCCCAGCACGTCGCCCTTTTTCGCGCTGCCCGCTTCGATGATGGCCAGTGTGGCGACCTGCATTTCAATACGGCCGCCGGCCACGCCGATGCGGTGCGTGCTGGCCTTGGCCGCCACGTCGACCATATGGGCCTGGCCCTGGGCGTCAAAATGGGTGAGTGAGTTCATGGGAAGATCCGGCATTCGAGAAAATTGTTCGCAAATGAAAAAATTTACAGAACGTTTATATTGAGCCGGCATCATACGTCCATGCTCTGCCCTGTGATTCTGATCTGATGCGCCCCACTGCCAGTCAACGGAAATCGTTTTGACCCGACTTATGCAATCCAGCAAGCTTTTGTTTCCTGTGCGCAAGGCGCAGGTGGCGGCGCTTCTGCTGGCGCTGTACGCCAGTGGCCCGGTCCCGTCTCAGGCGCAAGTGCCTGGTGCGCCAGAGGCGGCGCCGGTTCGTCCCGCCAGCCTGCAATTGCCCACGCTTGGTGACGGCAGCGAGATGACCAGCGCCGCCGAGCGGCGTCTCGGGGACCGGATTGCGCGTGAAATCTACCGTGACCCTGACTACATCGACGACCCGGTGCTGGCCGAATACGTGCAGGGTATCTGGCAGCCCTTGCTGGCGGCGGCGCGCGCGCGGGGGGATTTATCGGCTGAACTCGACGAGCGTTTTGCCTGGGAGGTCATGCTGGGACGCGACCGCACCGTCAACGCCTTTGCCTTGCCCGGCGGCTATCTGGGCCTTCATCTGGGCTTGATTGCGGTTGTGAGCAGCCGTGATGAACTGGCCTCGGTCATGGGGCACGAACTGAGCCACATCACACAGCGCCACATTTCGCGTTTGATGGCCAAACAGGGGCAACAGACACCCTGGATGATTGGCGCCATGATTCTGGGCATTCTGGCCGCCAGCAAGAGCCCGGATGCCGGCGGCGCACTGATCGTCGGCGGGCAGGCGGTCGCAGCCCAGACCCAGCTTAATTTTTCGCGTGACATGGAACGCGAAGCCGACCGTGTCGGCTATGGTGTCATGACCCAGGCCGGCTTTGCAGGGCAGGGCTTTGTGTCGATGTTCGACAAGCTGCAACAGGCCTCGCGTCTCAATGACAACGGTGCCTATCCGTATCTGCGCAGCCATCCACTGACGACCGAGCGCATTGCCGACATGCAGTCGCGTCAGCCGCTGGGTGCGGCGCCTTCCGCCAATGCGCCGCTGAGCGCGGAGCACGCCATGATCAGCGCGCGGGCGCGGGTTTTGTCGAACCCCGGGGTTGACGCCTTGCGCTCGATTGGCGCCGAGGCGCAAGGCGTGCAACTGGCCACGCTGCCAGCCGCACGCCAGGCTGGCGTCCTCTACGGTGCGGCCCTGGCCGCCAGCCGCTTGCGTGATTTCGAGACAGTCGCGGACTGCCTGAAGCGCCTGACCGCTCAGGTGACCACGGATGCTGCGGCTTTGCGTCTGCTGCGGCTGCTGACGCTGGAAGTGGCGCTGGCCAGTGGCGACAACGCGCGCGCCGCAGCGCTCTTGCAGACGGTGTCGGTCGGGTCCGGCGCCGACGGCGGCACGGGTTCGACGCTGCGGCGTCCTGAGCTTTTTCTGAATGTGCAGCTTGCCATGCAGAGCGGGCAGGTGGCGCAAATCAGCGACGCGGCGCAGCGCCTGCAAGTCTGGGTGCTGGCGCATCCACACGACGCGCAGGCCTGGCAGTTGCTCTCAAGCGCCTCGGCGGCACAGGGGCAGACCTTGCGTGCCATCCGGGCCGATGGCGAGGCCCAGATGGAGTTGCTTGACTATGCGGCGGCGCTCGAGCGTTTCAAGGCGGCGCAGGAACAGTTGCGCCAAGCTCGTAGCGGCACGGTTGCGGCCGACCACATCGATGCGTCCATCATCGACAGCCGGCGCCGCCAGGTGGAACTACTGTTGAAGGAACAAGCGCTCGAGCGCTGAATCGATGACGATGCCAAAGCCCGAATAGATCAGCGAGCCCAACAGTGCCGCGCCAAAATCGCGCACATAAAAACCACTGAGCACGCCGGCCGCCGACCAGAACATCAAGGCGTTGATGACAAACAGGAACAGCCCCAGCGTCACGATCGTGACCGGCAAGGTGAGCAGCACCAGCACCGGGCGCAAGACCATGTTGAACAGGCCGATCACCAGCGCGGCGATCAGTGCTGAGCGGAAACTCTGCAGCGCCACGCCGTCGTAGAGATAGGCTACGGCGAGCAGGGCGGCTGCGCTAAGCAGCCATTTGAGGATCAGTTTCATGGCGCAAGAATAGCACCGCTGGCTTAATGGCGGTGAACGGCCCCGCACCGATGTGAACGGTGCCTATTTCCAGCGTGCCGGCTCCAGGTCCACGGTGTGGCTGCCGTCGCCCAGCATCAGCACGCCTTCCTGGATCGTGGCCTGCAACTGCATGCTGCGCTGCGCCATCGGAATGAGCGCCTGCGAGGCGATGGTTGGAACCCGGAATACGCTCAGGTTCTGCGCGCGCGCGAGCTTGGCCTCCATGCCACGCCACCAGATTTCGGCCGCCTGGCTGAAGCAGTACAGCACCACCTCGTCGGCGCGGCCGCAGGCTTTGAGCAGGGGTTTGTCTTCCGGCTGGCCGACCTCGATCCACAGCCGCGTCAACCCGGTGAAGTCGCGCAGGCAGACGTCAGGTTCATCCGGGTCACTTAAGCCCGCGCCAAAGCTCAGGACGCCATCGCCACCGCACACCGATTGCAGCTTGTGCGCCTGCAGTGCCAGCGCGCACAAGCGCATCATCATGCGCTCATCGGTCTCACTCGGATGGCGCGCCAGTGTCAGCGCGTGGTCGGCGTAATAGGCATGGTCGATGTCGGCGATCTGGACACTGGCCTTGAAGATGGTGGATTTGGTTGCCATCAGACTCGACTTGCGAGTTCGGCTGCCTTGCCGGTGTAACTGCCAGGCGTCATGGCCAGCAGGCGTTCTTTTTCTGCGACCGGAATGTCCAGTTTTTCAATGAAGCCCTGCATCAGTTCGCGCGTCATCGGCTCGCCGCGCGTGAATTTCTTTAACTGCTCATAAGGCTGGGGCAGGCCGAAGCGGCGCATCACGGTCTGAATCGGCTCGGCCAGCACTTCCCAGGAGGCGTCCAGATCGGCGGCAATCGCCGCCTCGTTGATTTCGAGTTTGCCCAGGCCGGTGCCCAGCGAGTGGTAGGCCAGCACCGCATAGCCCAAGGCCACGCCCATGTTGCGCAGGACGGTCGAGTCGGTCAGGTCACGTTGCCAGCGGCTGATCGGCAGCTTTTCGCTCAGGTGCCTGAGCACTGCATTGGACAAGCCCAGGTTGCCTTCGGCGTTTTCAAAATCGATCGGGTTGACCTTGTGCGGCATGGTCGATGAGCCGACTTCACCTTCGCGCAGCTTCTGCTTGAAATAGCCTAGCGAGACATAGCCCCAGACGTCGCGTGACCAGTCGATCAGGATGGTGTTGGTCCGTGCCACGGCGTCGAACAACTCGGCCATGTAGTCGTGCGGCTCAATCTGGATGCTGTAGGCTTGAAAGCTCAGACCCAGGCCGAGCGGCTCAGGCGCCTCCACCACCTTGCGGGCAAAGGCTTCCCAGTCGAAATCAGGCCAGGCTGACAGGTGGGCGTTGTAGTTGCCGACGGCGCCGTTCATTTTGGCCATGAGCCGGATGCCGGCAATTTTTTCGCGTGCCGCGGTCAGTCGCACCACGACGTTGGCAATTTCCTTGCCGACGGTGGTCGGGCTCGCGGTTTGCCCGTGCGTGCGGCTGAGCATGGCAACATTGGCGAAGGCATGGGCCATGTCACGCAGCTTCTGGATGATGGCGTCCAGCGCCGGTAGCAGCACCTGGTCCCGGCCCGCCTTCAACTGCAGCGCATGGCTGGTGTTGTTGATGTCTTCGCTGGTGCAGGCAAAGTGCACAAATTCGGCCGCTGCCATCAGTTCCGGTCGCGCTTCGAATTTGGACTTGATCCAGTATTCCACCGCCTTGACGTCGTGATTGGTTACCTTTTCGATGGCCTTGATGGCCTCGCCGTCAGCTTCCGAGAAGTGCTTGACCAAGCCCAGCAGGTAAGTGCGCGCTCCGCTTGAAAGCGGCTTGAATTCGGCAAAACCGCAGTCGCTCAGCGCGATGAACCAGGCAACCTCAACCTGAACACGGCGCTGCATGTAGCCCTGCTCGCTCATGGCTGGACGGAGTTTGGCGAGCCGCGCTGCATAGCGGCCATCGAGCGGGGAAAGGGCTGATATGGCGGAGAAATTCATGATCGGATTGTAGGTTGCGCGCCGTGGCCCGATGCCTGACCGGCCGAGTTGTAAGCGCATGTATAGAATGAATGCTCCCGCAACAGTAGAGCGCTCATGAAATTAATCGGATCCAATACCAGCCCCTATGTGCGCAAAGTGCGCGTCGTCATGGTCGAGAAGAAACTGGACTACGTCTTTGTAACGGAGGATGTGTGGACCGCGCAAACCACGATCGCAGAAACCAACCCGCTGGGCAAGGTTCCATGCCTCGTCATGGAGGGCGGCGAAGCCTTGTTTGATTCACGCGTGATTGTTGAATACCTCGATACCTTGTCGCCGGTGGGCAAGTTGATTCCGACGGTCGGGCGCGAGCGGGCCGAGGTCAAAACCTGGGAGGCACTGGCCGATGGCGTGCTCGATGCCTTGATTCTGGCGCGGCTCGAAGCAAGCTGGGCCGGACGCAGCAGCACCGAGCGCAGCCAAGCCTGGATTGAGCGTCAGATGGACAAGGTCCATGCGTCCCTGAAGGCCATGAGCAAAGGTCTGGGCGACAAGGCCTATTGCGCCGGTATCCATCTCAGCCTGGCCGACATTGCCATCGGTTGCGCGCTGAGCTACCTCGACTTCCGGTTTGCCCAGATTGACTGGCGCAGCGACTACCCCAACCTGCAAAGACTGCACGACAAACTGATGCAGCGTCCGAGTTTTGTGGAGACGCGGCCGGCTTGATGACAGCCTGCTAGCATGCAGGCTATGACCGATTTACCTGCCCTTGCCGCCCTTGCCGACAAGATCTGTGCGCGTGCCAGCGTGGCGGCTCGGGTGGCCCGTCTGCCGCGACCGCTTGTCTTCACCAATGGCGTCTTTGATGTTCTGCACCGCGGCCATGTGATGTATCTGAGCCAGGCGCGCGCGCTGGGTGCGAGTCTGCTGGTGGCGCTGAACACTGATGCATCGGCGCGCCGGCTCGGCAAAGGCGAGGACCGGCCACTCAACAATGAAGCCGACCGCGCCTTTGTCATGGCGGCACTGGCCAGTACCACTCTGGTGACCTGGTTTGAAGAGGATACGCCGCTGCACTTGATCGCTGAAATCAAACCCGACATTCTGGTCAAGGGCGGTGACTATGACATGGCGAAGCTGGCAGAAACGCGTGTTGTCGAAGCCTACGGTGGACGCGCACTGGCCTTGCCTTTTGTCGATGGCTACTCCACGACCGCCCTGGTGCAAAGAATCCGGCGCGCCTGATTGGCGTTAAACAGTTAAGATGCCTGCGCGTGCATGTGCCGTAGCAACCAGAGTGAGAGTTTTTATGAACCTGTCCATGTACCAAGCGAGCGTGCCCCGTTTTGCCAGCATCCTCGGCAACCTGTCGAACATTCTGGACAAGGCGCAGGCGCACGTCGATGCCAAAAAGATTGACCCGGCCACGCTGACGAGCTACCGCCTGTTCCCCGACATGCTGCCGTTTACCAAGCAGGTGCAGATTGCCTGTGATTCCGCCAAAGGCGCCGTGGCGCGACTGGCCGGGATCGACAATCCGGTGCACGAAGACAATGAAAAGACGCTGTCCGAATTGAAGGCACGCATTGCCAAGACACTGGCTTTTGTGGAGGGCGTGAGCCCGGCGCAGATCGATGGCACGGAAGACAATGACATCGTAGTCCGGCGCGGCGAAACCGAGACCCATTACAAGGGCATGCAATTCTTGCTCGGCAGCGCGATCCCGAACCTCTACTTTCATGTCACCACCGCCTACAACATCCTGCGCCACAACGGCGTTGAGATCGGTAAGCGCGACTACCTCGGCAATCCTTGAGACCGGTCGGTGGCTTGGCCACCACGAATCCGTCTTAAGGCGTGGTCAAACCCGGCCTAATTCGCCGGCTCTGTTGGTCACTGCCTGCTTGCATTGTTCTTGGCATATTGCGTATAAGCGTGCGTTCGTTGTTGCAGGTCAAGCCCAGTAACTCGCGATGGACCTAAGCTTTGAGCTGCGGCGCGTGTTTTGGTCTTGCTCTCAATGGGCTCTTCTTGTGGGCCAAGGGCCGTGAACCTAGGAGCGAACCTGCGTCATGTCATTTCACATTGCCGAAGCGCCGGATGGGTCCATTTCTTGCCGCATGCTTTGGATGAGGAAGCACTAATGCTTGCAACTTTGCGGTGTCGGTCGCGTTGGCTGCTGGTGGCGATTTGGACGATAGTCGCGCTCTGCCTGACGGCATGCGTTTCGCCTGAGGTGATACGTCTGCCCAAAGTCGGTGCGGAGACAACGTGTATCAGGCCCGCCGCGCCGCAGGACACTGCCGTGGGCGTTGCCTTCTCGGGCGGTGGCAGTCGGGCGGCCATCTACAGCGCAGCGGGCTTGGAGGCCCTGGGCCGCCTGCGATCCCCGCAGGGGGGTTCTGTGCTTGAGCAGGTCTCGTTTGTTTCGAGTGTTTCCGGGGGCGGGCTCTCGGCTGCCTACTACGCATTGCACAAACCTGCGCGCCAGACGCCAGTTCTAGCGCCGGACGGCACGATGTCGCCGGTTTACCAAGCTTTCTTTACCGACTTTCAGGCCAAGCTGGGCCAGAACTTCCAGAGCGCCGTCATCTGGCGCCAGCTCAATTCGAGTCGCTTCATTCTCAATTCGGCCCTGGCAGCCCAATCACTGCGCGAGATCCTTGAAGAGCGCCTGCTGGGCCAGGGCACGTTCACCGACCTGGCCGCGCGACAGGCGAGCGGCGACAGCCCGACGCTGATGATCAACAGCACGCTGTACAACAGTGGTCGGCGCCTCATGTTCACCACACTCACGCCCGATACCGCGCAGTACGACTTCTTTGCCGATCTGGACCGCTCGCTGCTTGATCGGGGAATCACCCGCACCTATCCGGAGGTCATGAAGAAGCGCTGGGAATCGCTGCTGCCGGTATCTCCGCTTGAACTGCAGATCGATCCTTGTCCCTTGAAAGTGGCAGTAGCGGTTACCGCGTCCGCTTCGTTCCCGCCCTTTCTCGGGCCGATCACCTTCACGGTGGGTGACGACCTGGACTACTGGCACACGGGCGACGGCGGACTCTACGAAAACCTCGGCCTGGAATCCCTCTTATTCACGTTTCAGAAGCAGATGCAGGATCACAAGGTGCGCCGCGCCCTGATCCTGGCCTTCAACAGCGCTTTTCCGTTCTCGGTGGGGTTCAAGGAACTAAAAGCACGCAGCCAACCCTGGACCATCTTCAACTACGACTTCGCCCGCATCCCGAAGGTGATGGAGGAACGTGCGACCGCCTATTGGTCGCTCTTTTACCGCAGCCTTCAGGTTGAGGGGGTATTTCCGGATGACTCAACCCTTGGCATTATTTTTCTGAACCACGAGAGCGCGCGTTGGGAGGAGGATCTGAGCGATTTGCCGGCCGCTTGCCGCACTGAGACGCCACCCCTGACCTCGCCCGACGATGTGCAGCAGCGCCTGGCCAAGATCCCGACCAAGTTCATGGTGGAGTCCGAATGCGACCGGCAGTTGCTGCGCACTGCTGCGGCCAAGGTGGTGGCGCAGAACCAGCAGAAGATTCAGGACTTCCTGGCGGATCGGCCGGCGCCCAAGGGTGGTCGTCCATGAGGCGGGGCTCTTTCATGGCTGAATTGTGGTGCCACATCCGGCGCGCCATGCGTTTGTTCTCGGTGCTGGCACTCGCTCTGATTGCAGGTGTTTGTGAAGCGCAAACCAGGACCGAAATTTCCTTCTGGCACGCCATGGACGGACAACTCGGCGAGGCGGTTGGCGAATTGGTGAGGCAGTTCAACCAGAGTCAGGAGGCGTTCGAGGTCAAGGCCGTCTACAAAGGTTCGTATTACGAGGTGCAGGCCGCAGCCGTGGCCGCCTATCGGCAGAAGAAGCATCCCAATATCGTTCAGGTCGCGGAGGTTGGCACGCTGAGCATGATGTTGTCAGACGCCATCGTCCCGGTTCAGCGGCTGATGCGGCAACAGCAGATCGAGCCCCAGTGGACCGATTTTGTCGATGCCATTTCCGACTACTACGAGAAAGACGACAAACTCCTGTCGATGCCGTTCAATGCTTCGACCCCTATCCTCTATTTCAACAAGGATATTTTCAAGAAGGCCGGGCTCGGCGATACGCCTCCCGCCACATGGCAGGAGGTCGAGACCGCCTCTCGGAAAATCTTGGCCACTGGCGCGGCCAGTTGTGGCTTTACCGCCTCGTGGCCGTCATGGACGATGCTTGAGAACACGTTTGCCTGGCACAACCAGGCCTTCGCCACCAATCAGAACGGCTACACCGGTCTCGATACCAAACTCCTCATCAACAGCGATTTTGGCCGCATGCATGTTGAGGCACTGGCCCGCTGGCAAAAAGAAGAAGTCTTTTCCTATGGCGGCCGACTCGATGCCCCGGATACCCAGTTCATCAACCGCGATTGCGCCATGCTGGTCCAGTCGTCAGCGAACATTGGCAGTTTCAAAAGATCCCTGCGCTTCGAATGGGGGACAGGCCAGTTACCCCACTGGGGTGCACCCTATCCAAACGCGAACTCCACCTTGGGCGGCGCCACACTGTGGGTGATGCGAGGCCACGAGCCGGCCGACTACAAAGGCATTGCGCAGTTTCTGAAGTTCATCACTGAACCGTCGCAGCAGCGTTGGTGGGCCACCACCACAGGTTATCTGCCCATCACCAAGGCGGCCGTCAAAGGTCTGGCGGACAACCGCTTCTACCGGGACAATCCAGAGCAGTGGACCGGCGTGAGCCAGCTGCTCAACGCCAAACCGACGCTGGCCAGCCGTGGCCTGCGTCTGGGCAACTACATCCAGGTTCGCGAGGCAATCGAAACAGAACTGGAGAATATTTTGGCCGGCAAGAAGAGCGCCAAGGAGGGGCTCGACGCCGCTGTACTAAGGGGCAACGCCATCCTCAGGCAGTTTGGCGTCACCCATGACGCTGCGGGTCAGGGAGAGATTTGAACGAGGCCGTTCACTGCGGCGGCACCGACTTGCTGACTGCGCAGTACAAAATCAGGTACTGGTGGCTACATGGACAAGACAGGCGACACCAAAACAAAAAAGCCCGCTACCAATAAAGTAGCAGGCTTTCCTTGTCCCTTGCAGGTTCTGACTGGTGGCGCTTCACGGATTCGAACCGCGGACCTGTGGATTATGATTCCATCGCTCTAACCGACTGAGCTAAAGCGCCGAGGCGCGAATTATAACGAAAAGTGTTTGTGCTCTCTGAACAGCCGCGCTTGTAACCCACTATTTGTTGAACAATCAGATGCGTTCGTCAGCGCAGAGTCTTCATTCGTGACCGTGTTGCTGCCTGGATGATCAGGCGCACCACGATTGCTTGGCGGAAGCCCATGGATGGCGGCGCAAGGACTGTGCTTGCGATGTGACTATTCCAGTTCGGAGAATTTCCGGTCTTCTCCAAAAATCGGAAATTGATGAAGCAAAAATTTGGCCGCGTAAAGCAGCAAGACGGTCCCCGCAAAATCCCCAAAAGTCATGACCGCTGTGTTGCTGATGAAGTTATCTGAATAGCCTCGAAACGTGAACCATAGCTGATGAATTGTTGCGCTCAGTACCGAAAACATGGCCACGACTTTGAATAGCATTTCAACCGTCAAATCCCGTAACTCCGAATCAAAATTTAGCACTTGAACGCTGACAGATCTGGCAAGCAAAGGGGCCAGTCCTTCAATGAGACCCGCGCCAACTGCGGTCACCATGTCGCCGCTGAAATAGTGGATGAGACTCCCTGCGATTGAAGCGACCACGACGCCAAGCGCTCCCCATACGCCGAAAATCAGAACGAACGCAAGTCGCAGTCCGCTCGGGAAATATATCCAATCGACGCTTGTGGCGAATGAGAAATCCGAAAACAGCAGCGTGTTCAGTTCAAACATTGCCATGTAAGCGGCGGCTGACAGCATAATGATTGCTGACTTATTTCTTGTGTTCATCAAAGCCTTGAGGCAAAAAGAATATGGCGTTCATCCCAATGGTCCTGACCAACTTTGGTCGGAAATTTCATGTTGACGGATCAGTCGGCGTGGGTCAATCAGACAATTCCGACGGCGTGTAGGGAAATTCCTAATGCAAGCGTGGCGATGCTGCGTTTGTTCCATCCAGAACCAAGAACATCCAACTGAAGGGGCCACACTGTCCCGGTGGACACTGTTTTTTGCCACGCCAAAAAAGTTGTCTGAGACGTGTTACAGCAGCGCAACAAAAATGAGTGCGTTGCTGAAAAGTCCGAACTTTTCAACGACGCACTCACTTGATAGGGAACTTACCAGCAGAAGACGCGAGTCTTTCCCCTCACGCGGGTCTTTAGCCCACGCTCACTCACTGGTTTTTGAAGTTTGCCTTGCGTTTGTTGACAAAGGCGTCCATGCCTTCCTTCTGGTCGCTGCTGGCAAACATTGAATGGAACAGGCGGCGCTCGAAGAGAATGCCTTCGTTAAGCGAACTCTCGAAAGCCCGGTTGACCGATTCCTTGGCCGCCATCGTGGCGATCTGTGAGTGGTCGCAAATCATCAGGGCCGCGGCCAGCGTTTCTTCCATCAGCTTGTCCAGTGGCACGACGCGGCTCACCAGTCCGCCGCGCTCGGCTTCCGTGGCGTCCATCATGCGCCCGGTCAGCGCCAGGTCCATCGCCTTGGCTTTACCAACGGCGCGCGGCAGGCGCTGGGTGCCGCCAGCGCCGGGGATGATGCCGAGTTTGATTTCAGGCTGGCCAAAGCGCGCGTTGTCGGCGGCGATGATGAAGTCGCACATCATGGCCAGCTCACAACCGCCACCCAAGGCAAAGCCGCTGACCGCTGCAATCACGGGCTTGCGCACGCTGCGAATCTGTTCCCAGTTGCGCGTGATGAAGTCGCTTTTGTAGACGTCGGCAAAGTTGTAGGTCGCCATGGCGCCAATGTCGGCGCCGGCGGCAAACGCCTTTTCGCTGCCGGTGATGATCATGCAGCCGATTGCCGGGTCGGCGTCGAAGGCTTTCAGTGCGGCGCCGAGCTCGGTCATCAATTGGTCGTTGAGCGCATTGAGTTGCTTCGGCCGGTTCAGGGTGATGACGCCGACTTTGCCGGCTTCCGTGCGGGTGTTGATGGTTTCGTATGTCATGGGATTCTCCGGGTGGGTTTGATGGCTTGCTTGCATTGAGTCTCTATGTCCCGCTTTAGGGCGTGCTGGCTTGATCCAGCCACTGCCCCGCGAGCTGCTTGTCATGGAGTGCCAACCGCCAGCTGCTGCTGGCCTTGGGTAGCGTCAGGTTCAATTTGTAAAGGCGCTTGTCGCGTGCCACCAGCGCACCGACTTTTGAGGCCGTGCCTGCGTACAGCAACAGGTCGTCGAGCGATGTGAGGCGCCATTGGCTGCTCGCTTTGACGGGGCCGACCTCGATGCCGAGCCACTCGTCGCCGGCTGCGAAGCCGGCCTGTTCGGCCGCGCCGCCGCGCAGGACGGTTTTGATCAGGATTGCGCTGCCCTCGCTCGCCCGCAGGCCCAGGCGCTGTGCCAGCGGGGCCACTTCCTCCTGCACGCTGATGCCCTGGCCCTGCAGCAGCTGCTTCAGTGGCAAGTCAGCGGTGCCGTGCACCCAGCGCGCCAACTCGGGGGCGAAGGATCTTCCCGACAAATCAGCGATGACGCGGCATAGGTCGTCCTCGGTCATCGGACCGCCCTGGCAGCGTTGCCATAGAGCGGTCATGACGGCGTCGAGCGTGGTCTTGCCCTGCTGGCGCAGGCTCAGGTCCAGGCACAGGGCGACCAGTGCGCCCTTGGTGTAGTAGCTGACGGTGGCGTTGGGTGTGTTCTCGTCCTGCCGGTAGTACTTGATCCAGGCGTCGAAACTGGCTTGCGCCACGCTTTGCACCTTGCGCCCGGGCGTCTGCAGCACCTGGTTGATGGTCTTGCCCAGCAGTTTGAGGTAAACCTTGTCGTCAATCAGTCCGGCGCGGCGCAGCAGCAGATCGTCGTAATAGCTGGTAAAGCCTTCAAAGAACCAGAGCAGTTGCGTATAGTTTTCGCGCCCATGGTTGTAGGCGGAAAACTCGGCGGGCCGCAGACGTTTGACGTTCCAGGTATGAAAGTACTCGTGGCTGATCAGTCCGAGCAGGGTGACGTAGCCGTCTGATGCGGCGGCTGCGCTTGAATTGCCGGTGCCAGCGTCGAGGGCCGGGTTGGACAGACGCGGCAGATCTTTGCGCGTGTAAATCAGCGCGGTCGAGTTGCGGTGTTCCAGGCCACCGTAGCCGTCGCCCACGGCGTTGAGCATGAACAGGTAATTCGAGTGCGGCGCTTTGCTGCGCGAGCGTTTGCCGGCTTTTCCGCCATGCCAGAAGCGGATCTCCGCTTCGCAGATCCTCTGCGTGTCGGCCAGCAATCGGGCGCCATCAAAACTGGGTGGCGCGCCGGTGACAACAAAACGGTGCTTGACGCCAACGGCCAAGAAGGAGCCGCTCCAGAAGTTGCCCATTTCCACCGGACAATCGACCAGTTCTTCGTAATTGGTGGCGATGTAGCTGCCAAAGCCATTGTTCTTGATTCGGTCGGGCGTCAGGCCGGTTGCCACCTGCCACTTGGCTAGAGCCGCGTTGGCCAGCAGTTCCAGCGCATGGGGCGCCTGCTCCTGGCCCTGCACTTGCAGGAACAGGCTGCTGCCGTTGAAGAAGCCACGGCTGGCGTCGAGCCAGGCGGTGCGTACCGAGTTATCAAACGCGTAGACCTCGTAGCGCAGCAGCAAAGGTTTGCGGCTGTCGCATTCGGCCTGCCAGCTGCATTTGTCAAGCTGGGTCAAGGCCACTTTGTCGTTGCCCTGATGCGCCTGCAGGCGTTGCAGATTCTTCGAAAATTCGCGCACCAAATAGCTGCCCGGAATCCACACCGGCAGACTCAGGCGCTGCACCGCAGCGGGCTCGGCGATGCTCAGCGTGACTTGAAACAGATGGGCATGCAGGTCCAGCAGCCGAACCTGGTAGCGCACGCGAGCGGTGGCCATCAGATTTTGGCGTCGGTGAGGTATTTCTCGACCTGGACCGCCGTGATGGCGCCGGGTACCCGGGTGCCGTCGCTAAAGATCAGTGTCGGCGTGCCGTTGATCTTGTGCTTGTGGCCGACTTCAACGTTGCGCTCAATGGCGGCCGTGTCACAGGTTGCGGCCACTATCGGCTTGTCACGCACCATCCAGTCCTGCCAGGCCTTGCCTTTGTCCTTGGCGCACCAGATCGCCTTGGACTTGTCGGTGGAGTCGGCGCTCAGGATCGGGTATAGAAACATGTAGATCGTCACGTTGTCGACCTTCTGCAGGTCACGCTCGAAGCGCTTGCAGTAGCCGCAGTTCGGATCCTCAAACACAGCCAGTTTGCGTTTGCCGTTGCCGCGCACGATGGTGAAAGCGTCCTTGAACGGCAAGGCATCGAAACTGATGGCCGACAGTTTGTCAACCCGTTCTTCGGTCAGGTTGCGGCGCTGCCGGGTGTCGATCAGATTGCCCTGAACCAGGTAGTTGCCCTCGGCATCCGCGTAATAAATCTCGGTGCCGTTGACGCGGATTTCATACAAACCCGCAATCGGCGTTTTGGAAACTTCATCGATCTTTTGCAGTTGCGGCACGCGCTCACCCAGGTTCTTGCGAAGTGTTGCCTCCTGCGCGCCGGCCCCCGCAGCCGCCACCAGGGTGCAGGCCAGCAAGACTGTCTTCATCCGTTTCATCATCATTAATCCTTCGCAAACAAAATCAAAAGCCCATCGCCTGGCGCGCCACCCATTGCTTGACCGGGCCACTGTGGTCAAACCCGTTCATGCCCCAGTTGCGCGCCGCCTGCCACGGCCCGCCGCTGTGCCAGAACAACTGCTGCAGGCCGTCCATCGTGGCGCCCATGGTGGCGACCTCTGCCTTGCGCGAGCGCTCGTAGCGCCGCAGCAGTTTCTCGTCACCCACCGAGCGCCAGTATTCGCGCTCGTGCAGTATCTTTGCCAATGCCGCCACGTCGCCCAGCCCGAGGTTGAGCCCTTGTCCCGCCAGCGGATGCACGTTGTGGGCGGCGTCACCGGCCAAAGCCCAGGCTTTGCCCGCATGAATCCCGCCCCAGCGCTCGGCGTGCGCCATCTGCAACGGCCAGGCGCTGCGCGCGCTGCTGAGGTTGAGTTGGCCCAGACAGCCTGCGCTGGCCGCTTCGAGCTTCTGGCAGAACACCGCTGGCGCATCGGTCAGCAAACTTTGCGCGTTCTCTTCCCTGACAGACCAGACTATGGCGACAGAGTTCCCCAGCGGTCCGTCCAGCGGCAAAAAAGCCAGAATCTCGCCTTGCGAGAACCACTGGCGCGCCGTCTGTCCATGCGGACGTTCGCATGTCAGGCGTGCAGCAATGGCGCGCTGCTGGTAGGGCGTTACCTGAAAATCAATACCGAATTCGGCGCGCGCACTGCTGCTTCTTCCTTCGCAGATGATGGTCAATGCAGCGGCTTGTGGCGCATCAAGCAACTCGATCTGCGGCGCAAACCGCACCGCTTCGGCCAGTCGGGTTTCCAGCGCCGGCACATCGACAATCCAGGTCAGTCCGGGCACCTTGAGGTCGGCGGCTGAAAAATTCACCTCGCCACCGTCGTCGCCCTTGACCTGCATGGTCAGCACTTCGGTTGCATGCCGCTCATCGGGCCAGCAACGCAGCGATTCGAGCAGGGCGCGCGATTTGGCGTTCAGGGCATAGGCCCGCACGTCTTCGACGACCGGCGCATCGGCGCGGGCTTGCACCACGAGACCAATGTGCAGTCGTTCGCGCGCCAGCAGCAGCGCCAGTGTGCGGCCGACAATGCCGCCGCCGCGTATGCAAATATCAAAGGCTTGAGTCATGCACTGGATTGTAGAAGGCGAATCTCGCTCAGCGCCGCACCGTCAACCAAGAGCGCAAGGTCATCATGGGCAAGCATTTCCGATCATTACCCGGTCCGGTAGGGTAGGGTGCGCCTATCGCCAACGGACGCTCTTTTACGCAAGGCTTCCCTATTGGGGTGCCAGTACAGCCTGATTGCGGCCCCGCTCTTTGGCTTGATAAAGTGCCTCGTCTGCCTGCTTTATCAGGGTATCGGGCCCGGTCTCGTCATTGGGAATCATGGCGGCCACACCCACACTGACTGTCACACACCCAAACTCAGACACGGCGTGTGGCAATGCCAGCGCCTGCATTCTGCTGCAGACTCTGTCGGCCATCAGCAGTGCGCCTGCTCCGTCCGTGTTGGGTAAGACCAGAATGAACTCTTCGCCACCATAGCGGCCCACGGTGTCCGTGGTACGGCAGATTGTGGTTTTCAAGTCTGCAGCAACTTGGCGCAGACATTCATCGCCGGCGAGATGACCGTAATGGTCGTTATATCTTTTGAACCAATCGACATCAAGCATGGCCAATGCCAGCGTTTGGCCGCTGCGGGAAGCACGTGTCCATTCGCTGGATATGACCGCGTCAATGTGGCGGCGGTTGGCAAGGCCGGTCAGGCTGTCGGTGGCGCTTAAGGCTTCAAGCTGATAGTTGAGATGCTGCAGTTCAGTGGTGCGCTGGGCTACGCGATTTTCCAAGAGACGTTCTGAGGCTCTGAGACTGTCGACTAAAGAATTTTGTGCCTCCAGTTTCTCCTGCTGCGCCTTGACCCGTTCTTGCCGCATCACGTCGAAACGATCAGCCAACGCAAAAGCCAGCACCAGCATTTCAATCGCTGAACCCAATTGCAGTGCATTCTGGGTCAGTAGATTGACCGGTAGCAGACCTGAGTTTCTCAGGGCGGTAATGACAACGCATAACAGCAACACGGCATAGGCCGCTACAAAAAACAATGCGCTGCGTTGGCGTTTGAACGCGCAAAGAATGCTGGTCGCAAGAATGGTGAGCGCGAACGCGGCAAACATCAACGCCGCGAACCGGATGAACACTGGGTAGTTCAGGTAAAACCCGATCGGACTCAGAAGCACAACGAGCATGAACAGTTGGAGAAACAAGTCAATTTTGGGAATGACGCGCCGCGTATTGATCATGCGGCGCATGAACATTCCCAAAGCCAGGGCGGCCAGAGAATAGAGCGCAGTGGCGGCGATATTGGACCATTGGCTCGAGTCAGGCCACAGATATTCCTTGCCCAGCCCGTTTTGTGCCGCCATGCTGAGGGCAAAACAAGTCACAAAGTTGATGTAGAGCAGGTAGGTGAGATCACGCAAACCGACAAAAAGAAGCAGGTTGAACAAGATCATCGTGGCTGCCATACCAAAATACCAGGCTTGCACTGCGTAGTCATCACGCTCGTAGCGGTGAAACGCCGCAGGTGTCCACAACTTGAGTGGAATGATGGTTGGGTTGGTGGACTGAATCCGCATGTAAATGATGTGTTCAGCGCCAGCGCGAAGCGACACTGGAAAAACAAAGTTCCGGTTGGCGTAAGGTCGCGTCGCAAAAGGCCGTGTCATACCTGTGGCAAAGGTGCCATAGGTGCCGTCTGGTAGCGGCTGATGTAGATCAACCAGACCCAGCGGAGGTGAATTGATTTCCAACAGTCGTTCAACGGGCGTGTTGGCTGTGTTGCGAACAGCCACTCGCAGCCAGTAGGCCGACTTGCTGTACCCGAAATTGAGCGCAGCTACGGACGCGAAGTCTGACTTAAAGCGGGTGGCTACGTCCTGCCGTTGCACGTCTGCCAGCGTTAATTTCAGACCTGGATCTTCAAGGATGGCGATGTAAGGGGACAGAGACAGCGCTGTCTGGCTAACCTGACCCGCATCTACCCAGTGCGAGACGTCTACTTGCGCCGCATGAGCCTTGCCCAATCCAAGGAAAAACCAGCAAAGCACAAAGCAATAGAAAGAGGTGTGCAATTGACGCATTAAATGACGCTGCGTACAGATTGCCGCCGAGCGGCTACCGAAAATCATGGTCAAAACAAATCAAGGGGAGGAAACCATACTGAGGAAATCTCAGTATGGCACAGCCTTCGCATGTTGCAAGCTGTGGGCCTTCCCGTTCTTGGTCATAGGAACGACCAGAACGCCACGGGCGAGGTCAATCTGCTTGCGCTGTAGCTCTCTGCCCTTATTGCGTCTCAAGCCCGCGTAGAGCGACAGGTACAGGAAGTCCCGTTGACGCTCCCCGAGCCAATTAACCGCAAGCTTCCACGCCGGGAGTTCACTTTCATGCAAGACCCGATCGCGCAGGATGCGACCATCGCAAGCTGACGCCCTTTGGAGCAGGGATTCACTGATTAGTACAATCACGGCTAACTTCCCAGGACAAAACGAGGACAAAACCCTGCAGCAATGCAGCGTTTGCGCCGCTTCGGCGGATTCCTCGCCGCCCGACGCTCCGAGGCCAATCGGGCACCGCCACGATGCTGGCATTGGCGTCAATGGTGCAGTCGGGGTATTGATATTTAAGGATTTTCATGAAATGTGGCATTGTGGGCTTGCCCAACGTCGGTAAATCGACCCTGTTCAACGCGCTGACCAAGGCTGGCATCCCGGCAGAAAACTATCCCTTTTGCACGATCGAGCCCAATGTGGGCATCGTGGAGGTGCCTGACGCGCGGCTTGATGCGCTCTCGGCCATCGTGAAGCCGCAGAAGGTTCAGCGTGCCATCGTTGAGTTTGTTGACATCGCGGGACTGGTCGCCGGTGCTAGCACCGGCGAGGGGCTGGGCAATAAGTTCTTGGCGCATATCCGCGAGACCGATGCCACTGTCAATGTGGTGCGCTGTTTCGAAGACGACAACGTGATCCACGTGGCCGGCAAGATCGATCCGATTTCCGATATTGAAGTGATCCAGACCGAACTCTGTCTGGCTGATCTGACCGCGGTTGAGAAGGCATTGCACCGCGTCACCAAGACCGCGCGCTCGGGTGACAAGGAGTCGATCAAGCTGGTTGCCATCCTGGAAAAATGCCAGGCCGCTCTGAATCTGGCGCAGCCGGTGCGCACGCTCGACTTCAGCAAGGAGGAGTTACCGCTGCTCAAGCAGTTCTTCCTGATCACAGCCAAGCCCGCCATGTTCGTGGCCAACGTAGCCGAAGATGGTTTCGAGAACAACCCGTTCCTGGACCGGCTGAAGGCCTACGCGGCAGCTCAGAACGCGCCGGTGGTTGCCATCTGCGCCAAGATGGAAGCCGAAATGGCCGACATGTCGGATGAGGACAAGAAAATGTTTTTGGCCGAGATCGGTCAGGAAGAGCCTGGCCTGAACCGACTGATCGTCGCCGCCTACAAACTGTTGGGTCTGCAAACCTACTTCACAGCCGGCGTCAAGGAAGTGCGCGCCTGGACGATTCATGTTGGCGACACCGGCCCGCAGGCGGCTGGTGTCATTCACACCGATTTCGAGAAGGGCTACATCCGCGCCCAGACCTTTGCCTATGAGGATTTCATTGCCTACAAGGGCGAGCAGGGTGCCAAGGATGCCGGCAAGATGCGCAGCGAAGGCAAGGAGTACGTGGTCAAGGATGGCGACGTGATGAACTTCCTGTTCAGTTCCTGAAGCGCAACTTGCAGAAATGTAGCATCCATGCGCGCTGCGCCCCCAACGCTTGCGGCGCGGCGCTAAAACAGTCCGCTCAGTGCCGTCGTCATCACCAGGTAGCGGCCGAACTTGCCAACGGCCATGTAGGCCACACTGGGCCAGAATGGCAGCTTGAGCCAGCCAGCGACGGCACACAGGGGATCGCCAACGACTGGCAACCAGGATAACAGGCAGGCTTTCGGGCCCAGGCGATTGAGCCAGTCCAGCGCGCGCAGATGATGCTTGGAGTGCTGATAGCGGTCGACCACCTTGTGCGAGCCAAAGCCCATGGCCCAGGTCAGCGCGCCACCCAGCGTATTGCCGATGGTGGCGACCAGGATCGCCGGCCAGAATAGTTCCGGATTGAGTTTGACCAGCCCGAATACCACCGGCTCGGACCCCAGCGGCAGCAGCGTGGCGGAAATGAAGGACACAACAAATACCGTGCTCAGTCCGAACTCGGGCAATGCCAGAAGTACGAGAAGGTGTTCGAGCCAGGCTTGCATGGGTGCACCGAGTATAGGCAGTGCGGCACAAGACCGGGCAGTGCTTTTTGGAGTGCTGAATAATCAGGCAGTTAGAATCAGTCGCTCCCATGAACATCGGTCCTTTTGTTTTGGCTAATCGCTATTTTGTCGCTCCCATGGCGGGGGTGACCGATCGGCCTTTTCGTCAGCTTTGCAGACGACTGGGCGCCGGCTATGCGGTCAGCGAGATGGTCAGCAGCCGGCCCGATTTATGGCATACGCCCAAGACCTCGCGCCGCGCCGACCACGCGGGTGAACCGGGCCCGATCGCCGTGCAGATCGCAGGCGCTGAGCCGCAGATGATGGCGCAGGCTGCGGCCTACAACATCGATCGCGGCGCCCAGATCATTGACATCAATATGGGCTGCCCGGCCAAGAAGGTGTGCAACAAGTGGGCCGGGTCGGCCATCATGCAGGACGAGGCGCTGGCCTTGTCCATCATCGAAGCGGTGGTGTCGGCGTGCGCGCCGCGCGGAGTCCCGGTCACGCTCAAGATGCGCACCGGCTGGTGCCAGTCGCATAAGAACGCGGTGTCACTGGCGCGTGCGGCCGAGCGCGCTGGCGTGCAGATGATCACGGTGCATGGGCGCACGCGCGAGCAGGCTTATCGCGGGCAGGCCGAGTACGACACCATTGCGGCGGTCAAGGCGGCAGTGAGCGTGCCGGTGGTGGCCAACGGTGATATCAACTCACCCGAAAAGGCGCGTCAGGTGTTGGCTTTGACTGGCGCCGATGCCGTGATGATCGGACGCGCGGCCCAGGGCCGGCCTTGGCTATTTCGCGAGATTGCGCACTTCATGTCAACTGGCGTCCATCTGGCGCCACCGCTGGTGGCCGAGGTCAGGCAACTGGCGCTGGCACATCTGCAGGACCACTACACGCTGTATGGCGAATTTCTTGGCGTGCGCAGTGCACGCAAGCACATCGGTTGGTACGTGGCCTCGCTGCCGGGTGGCGAGGAATTTCGCCAGCGCATGAATTTGATCGAAGACTGCGACCAGCAGGTGGCAGCGGTGGCGGATTTCTTCGATCAACTGAACCAGCGCATGGACCGGATTGGAGACGGCGTCCCGTATGATTTGCCGGACGCAAAAAAAAACACAGGGAAACGACAGCATGAGCAAGAAACAGATTCAGGAATGCGTGCAGGCCAGCCTTGAAGGCTACCTCAGGGACTTGCGCGGCACCGAGCCTGACGGCATGTACAACATGCTGGTCACCGTTGTCGAAAAACCCTTGCTGGAAGTGGTTATGCGCCACGCCGACAACAACCAGTCCAAAGCGGCGCAATGGCTGGGACTGAACCGCAACACACTGCGCAAGAAACTACTCGAACACAAACTCGTCAAATAGCCAGAAATGCCGTCCTTGCTGGCAGGACTTTCACATTTTCAAAATCCATGAACGCTCTTCTTTCCGTCTCCGATAAAACCGGCATCCTTGAATTCGCGCGTGCGCTCAATGCGCTGGGCATCAAGCTGATTTCGACCGGTGGTACCGCCAAACTGTTGACAGAGAGCGGCCTGCCGGTGACCGAGGTCGCGGCGCTGACCGGTTTTCCGGAAATGCTCGACGGGCGCGTCAAGACCCTGCATCCCAAGGTGCATGGCGGCCTGCTGGCACGGCGCGATCTGCCTGAACACATGGCGGCCCTGAAGGCGCACGAGATCGACACCATCGACCTGCTGGTGGTCAACCTCTACCCGTTTGAAGCCACGGTGGCGAAAGCCGGTTGTACTTTGGAGGATGCAATCGAGAACATCGACATCGGCGGCCCGGCCATGGTCAGAAGTGCGGCCAAGAACTGGAAGGACGTCGGTGTGCTGACCGACGCTTCCCAGTACGCGCCGGTGCTGGCCCAACTGAAGGCCGATGGCAAGCTCACTGACCAGACCAAGTTTGCGCTGTCGGTGGCGGCCTTCAACCGCGTCAGCCAGTACGACGGCGCGATCAGTGACTACCTGTCGTCGGTCAATTTCGAAGCCGGCAACAGCACACCAGTGCGCCAACCGTTCCCGGCTCAGACGAACAGCCAGTTCATCAAACTGCAGGACCTGCGTTACGGCGAGAACCCACACCAGCAGGCGGCTTTCTATCGCGACATTCACCCAGCGGCGGGCTCACTGGTGACGGCGCAACAGTTGCAGGGCAAGGAGCTGTCTTACAACAACATTGCCGACGCTGACGCGGCCTGGGAATGTGTCAAGAGTTTTGGCGCCGGTGGCAGCAGCACCACGGCCTGTGTCATCGTCAAGCATGCCAACCCCTGTGGTGTCGCCGTTGGCGCGGACGCACTGGAAGCCTATAGCAAGGCGTTTCAGACCGATCCGACCTCGGCCTTTGGCGGCATCATCGCTTTCAATAGCACGCTCGACGAGCGCGCCGCGCTCCAGGTCTCCAAGCAGTTTGTCGAGGTCTTGATGGCGGTTGACTACACACCGGCCGCATTGGAGGTCTTCAAGAGCAAGGTCAATGTGCGCATCCTGAAGATCAGTCTGCCGGCTGACGGCAGCCTGGGTCGCAACGCGATGGAGATCAAGCGCGTCAGTTCGGGTCTGCTGATGCAGAGCGCCGACAACCATGAACTGGCGCTGGCTGATCTCAAGGTTGTCACGAAAAAGCAGCCCACACCGGAACAGTTGCAGGACTTGCTGTTCGCCTGGAAAGTGGCCAAGTATGTGAAGAGCAATGCCATCGTTTTCTGCAAGGGCGGCATGACGATGGGCGTTGGTGCCGGTCAGATGAGCCGCCTTGATTCGGCTCGCATCGCCAGCATCAAGGCCGAGCATGCCGGTCTGTCGCTGGTCGGGACCGTGGTGGCCAGTGATGCCTTCTTCCCGTTCCGCGACGGTCTGGACGTGGTCGTCGATGCTGGTGCGACCTGTGTCATTCAACCGGGCGGCTCAATGCGTGACGCCGAAGTGATAGCCGCCGCCGATGAGCGCGGTGTCGCCATGGTGTTCTCCGGTGTGCGGCATTTCCGGCATTGACGGCCGGCTCGATTCTTACAGCGTCTTGAAGACCTCGCGCGCCACGGCCACCGTGGCGGCGATGTCTTCCTCACTGTGCGCCGCGCTCACGAACCCGGCTTCGTACAGCGCGGGGGCGATGTAGATGCCGCGATCCAGCAGGCCGTGGAACAACTGGTTGAAGCGCTTGCTGTCGGTCTTCATGACCTGCGGGTAGTTCTGCGGCAACTCGGCCAGCAGGAAGAAGCCGAACATGCCGCCTTCGCTGTCGGCACTGAATGGCACGCCTTCGGCCGCCGCGGCGCCCTTGAGACCTTCGACCAGTGAGCGCGTCTTGCGTGAGAGCGCTTCAAAGAAACCGGGCTTGCTGATCTCGTGCAGCGTGGCCAGGCCGCAGGCGGTGGCCACTGGGTTGCCCGACAGGGTGCCGGCCTGGTAGACCGCGCCCTGC
>CAIXNB010000130.1 GCA_903920695.1 uncultured beta proteobacterium | reverse complement strand
GGAACAGGGTGGTGACGTCGTCATGCGTGAGCAGGGCTGGCTTGTCGCCCAGTCCGCGCGCAAAGTTACACACCAGGTATGCGATCGGGGTCTGCAACTGTCCGTTGTCCGGGCGCAGCCAGCGGCTGCGCATGTCGTCCATCCAGGCGCCGCCGCGTTTGCCGGTGCGCGCCGACGGATCGAGGTAGAACTGCCCGACCAGGTTGCTGCCGCGCTCGATGCGGTAGAACGCGGCATCGCTGTGCCAGACCGGTGCGCTGTCGAGGCGGATGTGTACCTCGAACAGGGTTTCGACGATTTTGAACAGGCCACTGAGCACCTTGGGCGCCGGGAAGTATTGTTTGACTTCCTGTTCGGCGAAGGCGTAGCGCGCTTCCTTGAGCTTCTCGCTGATATAGGCCCAGTCCCAGGCCTGCGGATTGCTCAATTGCAACTGCTGCGCGGCAAATTCGCGCAGGTCGGCCAGATCGCGTTCCGCGAAGGGACGGGCGCGCCCTGCGAGGTCGCGCAAGAACGTGATCACCTGCTGCGGTGAATCGGCCATCTTCGGCACCACCGAGAGTTCACCAAAATTGGCGTAGCCGAGCAACTTGGCTTCTTCGAGTCGCAGCGCCAGCATCTCGGCAATCAGCGCCGAGTTGTCGTATTGCCGGGTTTCAACCGTGCCCTGATCCGAGGCCCGTGTCACATAGCTGCGGTAAAGCGTCTCGCGCAGCGTGCTGCTGTCGGCAAACTGCATGACCGGCAGGTAGCACGGCATCTTGAGCGTGAGCTTGTAGCCGGACTTGCCCTCGGCTTTTGCCGTCGCCAATGCCGTCTGCTTGACGTCTTCCGGTACGCCGGCGAGTTCTTCCTCAATGGCGTAGTAGGCGAAGGCGTCGGTGGCGTCAAGCGCGTTTTCGCTGAACTTCTGGCTCAGTTCGGCCTGGCGTTCCTGGATCGCGGCGAAGCGCTCGCGGGCCGCGCCCACGAGTTCAGCGCCGCCGAGCACGAAATTGCGCACGGCGTTCTTGTGCGCCTGGCGCTGCTCGGTGTTCAACGTGGCCGGGTTGATCGCCTTGTACTTGGCATAGAGCCGTTCATCGGCACCCAGGCGCGTGAAAAACTCGGTCACTTTCGGCAGTGCCGCGTTATAGGCGGCGCGCAGTTCAGGCGTGTCGGCAACGCTGTTGAGGTGGCTGACGACGCCCCAGGAACGGCCGAGCTTCTCCAGCGAAACGTCAAGCACGCGCGCGATCTCAAGCCACTGCGCGGGAAAGCTGCCTGCCGTCACGGTATCGAGCGCGGCATTGCTGTCGGCCAGCAAGGCCTCAATGGCCGGGGCCACATGCTCGGGACTGATCAGGTCAAAGCGCGGCAGCTCGTCAAAAGAAAGCAAAGGGTTGTTCATGGAGCAGGATTCCTAGGTGACAGAACGGGTTCACGCATGTTGGCGGGGGTTCCCGCCAGATCCCTAGTTAGCGAAGCGTTCGGCCGCTTCAAGCGTGTTGACCAGCAGCATGGTGATGGTCATGGGGCCGACACCGCCGGGCACCGGCGTGATGTGGCTGGCCAGTTGGCTGACCCCGGCGAAGTCAACGTCGCCGCAGAGTTTGCCCTCGGGTGTGCGGTTCATGCCGACGTCAATCACGATGGCGCCGGGCTTGACCATGTCGGCGGTCAGCACATTGCGTTTGCCCACAGCGGCGACGATCAGGTCGGCCTGGCGCGTGTGGTAGCCGATGTCGGCCGTGGCGCTGTGGCAGATGGTGACCGTGGCATTGGCCTGCAGCAGCAGCAGCGCCATGGGCTTGCCCACGGTGTTGCTGCGCCCGATGACCACGGCATGCTTGCCGCGCAG
>CAIXNB010000129.1 GCA_903920695.1 uncultured beta proteobacterium | reverse complement strand
TTCGGCAAGTATCGGTCGTCGGTTGGCGCCGGTTTCAACTGGCGTCTGCCGTATCCGATTCAGCGCCATGAACTGATTTTTGTGACCCAGATCCGGTCCGTCGATGTCGGACGCGACACCATTATCAAGGCCACCGGCTTGCGCGAATCCGCCATGCTGACCGAAGATGAAAACATCGTTGAAATCAAGTTCGCCGTGCAGTACCGGCTCAGCGACGCGCGCGCCTTCCTGTTCGAGAGCAAGAATCCGGCCGATGCCGTGGTGCAGGCGGCCGAGACGGCGGTGCGCGAGGTGGTCGGCAAGATGCGCATGGATAGCGCGCTGTCCGAAGAACGCGACCAGATCGCGCCGCGTGTACGCGCCCTGATGCAGAGCATTCTGGATCGCTACAAGGTTGGCATCGAAGTCGTCGGTATCAATCTGCAGCAGGGCGGTGTGCGTCCGCCTGAGCAGGTTCAGGCCGCTTTTGACGATGTGCTCAAGGCGGGTCAAGAACGTGAACGTGCCAAAAATGAGGCACAGGCTTATGCCAACGATGTGGTGCCGCGCGCGGTCGGTTCGGCGTCAAGGCTGAAGGCCGAAGCCGACGCCTACAAGTCGAGAATCGTGGCGCAGGCGCAGGGGGATTCGCAGCGTTTCAAGTCGGTCTTGACCGAATACCAGAAGGCGCCGCAGGTCACGCGGGATCGCATGTACCTCGACGCCATGCAACAGATTTACAGCAATGTGACCAAGGTGCTGGTCGATTCCAAGCAGGGCTCGAATCTGCTTTACCTGCCGCTCGACAAGATTGTCCAGATGACCGGGTCGGGCGCTGACGCGGCAACACCCGCTGCTGCGGCGCCGGTTCCGTCCCCTGGGGCCGCAGCTGCGGCACTGGCCCCTGATGCGCGAGCCCGCGACGCGGCCCGCACGCGTGATCGCGAAACCCGTTAGGAGCCAGCAATGAACCGACTAGGTCTTATTTTTTCGTCGCTGCTGGTGCTTCTGCTACTTGCCAGTTCGATGCTGTTTGTGGTTGATCAGCGCCAGTTCGGCGTCGTCTATGCCCTTGGTCAGATCAAGGAAGTGATCACCGAGCCTGGCCTGAACTTCAAGCTGCCGCCACCATTTCAGAACGTGTCCTACATCGACAAGCGCCTGCTGACGCTTGAGACCAGTGACACCGAACCGATGCTGACGGCCGAGAAGCAGCGCGTGGTGATCGACTGGTACGTGCGCTGGCGCATCTCGGTGCCGTCGCAGTACATCCGCAACGTGGGCCTGAGCGAGACCGAGGGTGCGAACCAACTCAACCGTGTGGTGCGCAATGCGTTCCAGGAAGAAGTCAACAAGCGCACCGTGCGCGAATTGCTGTCGACCAAGCGTGAAGCGATCATGGCCGACGTCAAGGCCGAAGTGCTGAGCAAGGTCAAGGGCGACAAGCCCTGGGGCGTTGATGTGGTCGATGTGCGCATCACGCGTGCTGATTACGTCGATGCCATTACCGAGTCGGTGTACCGGCGCATGGAGGCTGAGCGCAAGCGCGTTGCCAACGAACTGCGTTCTACCGGCGCGGCTGAAGGTGAAAAAATCCGGGCCGACGCCGACCGCCAACGCGAGGTGGCGGTTGCCAATGCCTACCGTGATGCGCAGAAGATCAAGGGTGAAGGTGATGCCGAAGCGGCCCATATCTACGCCGAGGCCTTTGGCCGCGACCCGCAGTTCGCCCAGTTCTACCGCAGTTTGGATGCCTACAAGGCCAGTTTTGCCAAGAAGAGCGACGTCATGGTGCTGGATCCGGCCTCGTCCGAATTCTTTAAAATCTTCCGTGGCAATTCGGCGGCTGCGTCGGTACCGGCCAAGGCAGCCAGAAAGTAGCGTTTGAACAGCGATACGTTCTGGCTGGCCCTGGGACTGGTCCTGCTGTTCGAGGGCTTGTTTCCGTTTCTGTCGCCGGGCGGCTGGCGCCGCATGTTCACCCAAGTCCTGCAACTGAAGGATGGCCAGTTGCGTTTCTTCGGAATGTGCAGCCTGATTGCCGGACTGATACTGATTTGCCTAGTTTAGTACTCTGACACAGAAATATCGAAACATGAAAGCGCGCCTTCGCACCCATGCCGTCGTTGCAAATCCTCGCCATAGC
>CAIXNB010000128.1 GCA_903920695.1 uncultured beta proteobacterium | reverse complement strand
CTGGCCGAACTCGACCGCACGCGGGCAAGCCATCGTGATTTCTATGACATGGCACCGGTTGGCTATTGCACGCTCAATGAATACAACCTGATTGAGCATGCCAACCTGACCAGCGCGCGCCTACTCGGCTACCAGCGTAGCGAACTGATCGACCAGCACTTCACGCACTTTATCCAGCCTGAGGATCAGGCCATCTACTACCGGATGCGCCAGCAGCTTCTGGGCAGCGGCACAGCGCCGTCCTGCGAGTTGCGCCTGCTGCCACGCGAGGGCCCCTGCCTTTGGGTTTCAGTACAGGCCGTGGCGGCACCGGATGGCGCCGACGCGCAGCAGTTGCGCCTGGTGCTCAGCGACATCAGCCAACAGCGTAAACAAAGCCAACAGTTGCGCCTGCAGGCCATGGTGCTCGACCAGATTCAGGACACCGTCAACATCACAGACCTCAATGGCATCGTCACCTATATCAACCGGGCTGGCATCGAGAAGCCAGACCTTGCCATCAAGGAAGCAGGCCACCATGTCAGTGCCTACGGCAACAGCGCACAAGCCGATGCCAGCCACGAAGAAGTTATTGCGATAACACTGGAGCACGGGCACTGGCGCGGCACGCTAGGCCACGCACGAAACGACGGCTCTGTGCTGCTATACGACGTGCGCGCGGCACTGATAAGAGACGACGATGGCAAACCGATGGCGATGGTCGGTGTTGGCACCGACATTACCGACAAACGCAAGCTGGAGGACGAACTGCGCCAGCGCGAACAATACCTGCGCGCGCTGCTTGACAACTTTCCGTTCCAGGTCTGGCTCAAGGACCTCGAAGGCCGCTACCTGACGGTGAATCACTCCTTTGCCAGCAGCCACGGCTTTCCCTCCGTGCATTTACTGGTGGGCAAGCGTTTCAACGACCTCGCTGATCCGACAACCGCTGCGCAAACGTTAAAACAGGAGCAAGAAGTCATGGCCAGCGGCACAAGCCAGGTGATCGAAATCCTGTTGCAAATCCAAGGCGAGCAACGCTGGTTTGAAACCTACAAAGCGCCGATGCGGCTAAACGGGCAACTGGTCGGCACCGTCGGCTTTTCACGCGACATCAGCAAGCGCAAGCAGATTGAAATCGATTTGCAGTCGGCCAGAAACGAAGCGGTCAAGGCGAACCTGGCCAAGTCGCACTTTCTGGCCGCGGCCAGCCATGACCTGCGCCAACCGATTTTTGCCCTGCAACTGTTCTTTGGCGTCTTGAAGGACAAGCTTGCCCCCGAGCATAGCGAACTGGTTGCAAGAGTGACGAGTTGCATCGAGAGCCTGAGCGAATTGCTCAACGACCTGCTCGATGTGAGCAAACTCGAAGCAGGCATCCTCGTCCCCGATCCATGTGATTTTTCCGTCGCCAAGATGCTGGTCAAACTGCTGGCAACCCATGAACCACATGCCAACAGCGCCGGCCTGCGCCTGCGCTGGCGCGACTGCAAGCTGACCGGCCACAGCGACCCGGTCTTGCTCAGTCGCATCGTCGGCAACTTTCTTGACAACGCCATTCACCACACGCGCCAGGGCGGCGTGCTGATCGCCTGCCGGCGCCACGCGGGACGGCACTGGATCGAGGTCTGGGATACCGGCGTCGGCATTCCAGACGACAAGGTCAAGCTCATTTTTGAGCCCTTTCGGCGGCTCGAAGAGGCAGCGCTGATCCGCGGCAGCGGTCTGGGCCTGGCCATTGCCGAGAAGACGGCCGCACTGCTGGGCCTGCAAATCCGCCTGCGCTCGCGAGTAGGCCGCGGTTCCATGTTTGCCATCGAGCTGCCTTTGGGGCAGCCGGTCACACCAATGCAAGCCCAGCATGCGGCGCCATCGCTGCGCCCCCTGCGCATTGCCCTGATGGACGACGACAGCCGGGTGCTCGACGCCCTGGCGCTGGCGCTCGAAGGTCTGGGCCATGAATTGATCGCGGCCGCGAGCGGCAAAGCACTGATGCAGCGTCTTGGGCAGCGTGCCCCCGACGTCATCGTTTCGGACTACCGCCTGGCCGACAAGGAAACCGGCTTTGATGTGATCCAAGCCTGTCGCCAGATTTTTGACCAGGATCTGCCAGCTGTGCTGATCACGGGCGACACCGACCCAGCCCTGATGCGCAGCATGGCCAAGCGCGGCATCCAGGTGCTCTACAAGCCGCTACGGCTCGATGCGCTGCAGGACTGCATCCAGAAAGTTGTTCAGTCGGCAGCGTAGCGCAAGGCCCAGGCCACGTGTTCGCGCACCAGTGCGCTTGGGTGCTGGGCGCGCAGATGCAGCGCCTGGACCAGTTCAGGATCGGCAGCCACGCGCAGCGCATTGCCTAGCGCCACCGCGATATTGCGCAACCAGCGCTCATGGCCGATACGCCGGATTGGGCTGCCTTCGGTGTAGTGCAAAAACGCTGCTTCGCTCCAGGCAAACAGGGTCGCCAGCGTGCTGCCAACCAGGCCCGCCCGCGCGTCGAAATCCGGCAAGGCACTGCGCTGGGCAAACTTGTTCCAGGGACAAATCAACTGGCAATCATCGCAGCCGTAGATCCGGTTGCCGATCAGCGGGCGCAGTTCCAGCGGAATTGAACCGGCGTGCTCGATCGTCAGGTAGGAGATGCAGCGCCGTGCGTCGAGCTGCTGCGGCGCGATGATGGCTTTTGTTGGACAGATGGCCATGCAGGCGCTGCAACTGCCGCAGTGCCCCGCCACCGGATCAGTCGCCGGCAACGCCAGATCGACAAAAATCTCTCCCAGGAAGAACATCGAACCGGCCTCGCGGCTCAGCAGCAGCGTGTGCTTGCCGCGCCAGCCCTGGCCGCTGCGTGCCGCCAGTTCGGCTTCCAGCACCGGCGCGGAGTCGGTGAAGACACGGTAGCCGAGCGGGCCGAGCTCGGCGCTGATGCGCGAACTCAGAGTTTGCAGGCGGCTGCGCAGCACCTTGTGGTAGTCGCGCCCACGGGCGTACAGGGACACGATGGCCTCGCCGGGCCGCTGCAGGCGCTCGAACTCGATGGCCTGCCAGTCGCTCGGCGTGGCGGCACTCAGGTAGTCCATGCGCGCCGTGATCACGCTGACCGTGCCGGGCAGCAACTCGGCCGGGCGCGCGCGCTTAAGACCGTGCGCCGCCATATAGGCCATGTCGCCGTGAAAGCCGTGGGCCAGCCAGGCCGATAATCCGGCCTCAGATGAAGACAAATCCACACCCGCGACGCCAATTTGGGAAAATCCCAACTCCTTCCCCCACACCTGAATTCTGGAGACCCATTGGCTGGCACTGACATGTTCGATGAGTTTGGACACGAGTCGATTGTAAAAACTCTGCTCTGGGCCGACGAACAGGCGACGCAAGCCTTCGCCTTGGCGCTGGCCGCCGCGCCGGCGCTGCGTCACGCCTTCATCGAACTGCGCGGCGAGCTCGGTGCCGGCAAGACCACGCTGGTGCGCCACCTGCTGCGCGCCCTCGGTGTCAGCGGCCGCGTCAAAAGCCCGACCTACGCCGTGGTCGAAGCCTATGAACTGCCCGATCTGGCCATCTGGCACTTTGATTTCTACCGCTTTCATGACCCAAGCGAATGGCGCGACGCCGGCTTTCGCGACATCTTTGCGAGCCTTGGCCTCAAGCTCGCGGAGTGGCCGCAAAAAGCCGTCGGGTTCCTGCCACGCGCCGATCTGGTGATTGAACTCGAACTGGTCGACGAGACCTCCCGACACGTCACGCTGTGCGCGCAAAGCGCCACCGGGCGTGAGTTGCTGCGGGCCGCCACGCAGGCCGGGGCCGTGCCATGAAGCGCCGCCGCCTACTGCAATCGGGCACGCTGGCGCTCTTGCTCGCTGTGCGCGACCTGGCCGGTGCTGCCACCATCCTGGCGGTGCGGGTCTGGCCAGCGCCCGACTATTCGCGCGTCACCATCGAATCCGACAGCGCGCTCCAATTCAAGCAGGTCTTTGTTCCGAATCCGCCGCGGCTGGCGGTGGACATCGAAGGCATCGAGCTCAATCCGGCGCTCAAAGCCCTGGTGGCCAAGGTCGGCGCCGACGACCCGACCATCGCCGGCATCCGCGTCGGACAAAGCGCACCGGGGCTGGTGCGCTTGGTGCTGGACCTGAAACAGGCCGCGCTACCGCAAGTCTTCACGTTGCCGCCGGTTGCCGCCTACCGGCACCGCCTGGTCTTCGACCTGTACCCGACGCAACTGGCCGACCCGCTGGAGGCGCTGATTGCCGAGCGCCTCAAGGACAGCGCGCCGGCCAGGCCCACTGCCGACCCGCTGGGCGAACTGATCGCACGCCAGGGGCAAAAGGCAACACCTCCCGGCGCAGCGGCCAGCGCCGTGATAGCCCCCGAGCGCGACAAGCAAACCTATATGTCGGCGCCGGCACCGGCGGCGACGGACCGCCTGATCATCATCGCGCTCGACCCGGGACACGGCGGCGAAGACCCGGGCGCCATCGGCCCTGGCGGCACGCGCGAGAAGGACGTGGTGCTGCGCCTGGCGCACCGCTTGCGCGAACGCATCAACGACAGCAGCGTCAACGGCAACCCGATGCGTGCCTATCTGACACGCGACGCCGATTTCTTCGTGCCGCTGCACGTACGCGTGCAAAAGGCCAGGCAGGTGCAGGCCGACCTGTTCATCAGCCTGCACGCCGACGCCTTCTACACGCCGCACCCGCAGGGCGCCAGCGTCTTTGCACTGAGCCAGGGCGGCGCCTCCAGCAGCGCCGCGCGCTGGATGGCGGAACGCGAAAACAAGGCCGACCAGATCGGCGGCCTGAACATCGAGACCAAGGACGCGCAGCTCAAGCACGCACTGTTCGACATGAGCACCACGGCGCAGATCAACGACAGCCTGAAACTCGGCGGTGCCATGCTCGGTGAAATTGGCCGCGTTGGCAAGCTGCACAAGGGGCGCGTTGAACAGGCCGGCTTTGCTGTGCTCAAGGCCCCGGATATTCCCAGTGTGCTGGTCGAGGCCGCTTTCATCAGCAACCCCGAGGAAGAAGCCAAGCTCAATAGCGATACCTACCAGGACCAGGTGGCCAATGCCCTGATGCGCGGCATCGAAGCCTACTTCGCCAAGAACCCGCCGCTGGCGTGCAAACGCAATACGTGATCAGCGCGACACTCTTTCGTCATTGCACCCCGATTTGTCATAGCATCTTGATCCGCAATCCATGCTGCGCATGTCACTGGATGCCGGATTGAGTCCGGCATGACAATTTCAACTCAGCCCTTGCGCCGCGCGCGCCAGGAGCCCAACAGGATCACGAGGCCGGGGATGAGAATCATGGCCCAGATGATCTTGTCCAGATGGGCTTTCACGAACGGGAAGTTGCCAAAGAAATAGCCGATGGTGATGATGCCGACCACCCACAGGCTACCGCCGGTGACATCAAAGAAGCTAAAGCGCGAACGGCTCATGCGGGCCACACCAGCGACAAAGGGCGCGAAGGTACGCAAAAAGGGCATGAAGCGCGCCACCACAATGGTGACGCCCCCATAGCGTTCGTAAAAATTGTGTGCGCTGTTGAATGCGTCCTTATTGAAAAAGCGCGAGTTCTCCCACTGAAAGACGCGTGGCCCGAAGTAGCGTCCGAGCGCGTAATTGGACTGATTGCCCAGCACGGCAGCCGCCAACAGCAAGCCAACTGACAGCGGGTAGCTCATCAAGCCGACGCCGCACATGGCACCCACCACGAACAACAGAGAGTCGCCGGGCAGAAAGGGCATGACAACGACACCGGTCTCAATAAAGATCACCAGGAACAACAGCGCATAAACCCACAGGCCGTAACTGCTGACGAAGGTTTCGAGGTAGCGGTCAACGTGCAGGACGAAGTCAAAAAGTGAAGTCACTATTTCCATAGGGTCCGATTATCCCTGCCCACACCGCGAGCGCCGGCAGTCACTATAAGATGCGACTCAAACTTATTCCATCCATCCCATGACACTTTGTATCGACACCGATTTCGGCACCATCGCCGACCTGATCCACCAGCAAGCGCTGCATTCACCACGCCGGCACGCGCTGGTGCAGGCAGAGCGCAGCATCGACTATGCGGCGCTCGATGCGCTGATGGACCGCACGGCCTGCGCGCTGCAACGCGACGGCGTTCAAGCGGGCGAAGCCATTGCCATCTGCGCCGACATGTCGATTGAATACGCGGCCGTTTTCCTCGGCGCACTGCGCGCCGGTGTGGCGGTGGCACCGCTGGCACCGGGCTCCGGGGCGGCGAGTCTGCAGCGCATGGTGCAGGACGCACAGGCCCGGCTGCTGTTCACCGATGCGCACGGCGCCGAATCGCTGGGGCCAAGGCCCGTGGACGAAGCAGCGCGCATCGCACTCGATGGCTCGACTGTCGGCCGCGCCCTGGACCACTGGCTGGGCGCTGCCGGACAGCAACCGGTGCCAGTTGACGTGCAGCCGGACTGGCCGTTCAACATCATCTATTCCTCGGGCACCACGGGTGAGCCCAAGGGCATCGTGCAATCGCACGGCATGCGCTGGTCGCACGTGCGCCGCGGCGCCGCCTACGGCTACGGCGCCGACACCGTCACGCTGCTGTCAACGCCGCTCTACTCCAACACCACGCTGGTGGTCTTCTTCCCGACGCTGAGCTTCGGCGGCAGCGTGGTGCTGATGCCCAAGTTCGACGCACTGGGCTACCTGAAACTCGCGCAGCAGCATCGCGTCACGCACACCATGCTGGTGCCGGTGCAATACCAGCGCCTGCTCGCGCATCCGGAGTTCGACCGCTTCGACCTCGCCAGCTACCAGGTCAAGTTCTCCACCAGCGCCCCGTTTGCGGCAACGCTCAAGGCCGATGCGCTCAAGCGCTGGCCCGGCGCCCTGGTTGAGTTCTACGGCATGACCGAAGGCGGCGGCACCTGCATCCTCGATGCCGCCGCCACACCCGACAAGCTGCACACGGTTGGCCGCCCGGCCGAGGGCCACGACATCCGGCTGATTGACGAGCAGGACCGGGAAGTTGCTGCCGGCGAAATCGGCGAAGTGGTGGGCCACTCGGCCGGCATGATGACCGGCTACCACGGCCAGAGCGAGAAGACGCGCGAGGCCGAATGGTTCGACCCGCAGGGCAAGCGCTTCATCCGCACTGGCGACGTCGGGCGCTTCGATGCCGACGGTTTCCTGACCCTGATCGACCGCAAGAAGGACATGCTGATCTCGGGCGGCTTCAACGTCTACCCGAGCGATCTGGAAGCCGTGCTGCGGCAACACCCGGCGGTGCTGGAAGCGGCAGTCGTCGGTGTGCCGTCGCTGCAATGGGGCGAGACACCGGCGGCATTCGTCGTGCTACAGCCGGGCGCGGCACCGAGCGCCGAAGAACTGTTGAACTGGGTCAATGCCCAGGTTGGCCGCACGCAGCGTCTAGGCCAACTGCAATTGATAGACGCCCTGCCGCGCAGCGCGATTGGCAAGGTACTCAAACGCCAATTGCGCGATGGTTTGCCATCGGCCTCCTAGTCGCCGATGCGACGGCAAGCGGCAGAGATCAAGGACTGGTCTACCTAAAATCAGCCGCAAGCTCAGGCCTGCCGACATCGCGGCACGCGACCGGGTACTTCAAGGATTGATGTGGAACAGTTTTTCCAGCAACTGCTCAATGGTCTGACCGTCGGCGGCGTCTACAGCCTGGTGGCGCTCGGTCTGACGCTGGTCTACGGCATTTTGCAGGTGCCCAATTTTGCCCACGGCGCCTTCTACATGACGGGCGCCTTCGCCGGCTATTACCTGATGGCGGTGCTCGGCCTCAATTACTGGATCGCGATGCTCGGCGCCGGCGCCATCGTGGCCGGCATCGCCATGCTGGCCGAGCGTCTGGTGTTTCACCCGCTGCGCCACGCGCCGGAACTGCACGACATGATCGCGGCCATCGGCATCATGCTGTTTCTCGAAGCCGGTGCGCAGGCCATGTTCGGCGCCGAGTTCCACCGCATGCCAACGCCCTATGGCCAGATTGTTGAAATATTCGGGCTGACGGCGCCGCTGCAGCGCCTCTTGATCATTGCCGGCGCCTTCGGCCTGATGGTGGCCCTGCATCTGTTCCTGAACCACACGGTGCTGGGCTCGACCATCGTCGCCATGGCGCAAAACCGCGACGGCGCGGCGCTGGTGGGCATCGATGCCACACGCGTGACGCTGCTGGTGTTCGCGATCTCGGGCGCGCTAGCTGCGGTGGCGGCGGTGCTCTACGCGCCGATCAACCTGGTCTATCCGAGCATGGGCAACCTCGTGATCACCAAGGCCTTCGTCATCATCATCCTGGGCGGCATGGGCAGCTTCCCGGGCGCCATTGTGGGTGGCCTGATCATCGGCATGGCCGAGAGTTTCGGCGGCTTCTACTTTTCGACCGACTACAAGGACATCATCGCCTTCGTGCTACTGGTGGTGATCCTGTCATTCCGCCCGCAGGGTCTGTTCACGCCGCGGGGAGCACGCTGATGAAACTGCTGCAAGGAAAGACCGGCTGGACTCTACTGGCACTGGCGGCGCTGCTGTTTCCGCTGTTCGCCCATAACAACTACCTGATCTCGGTTGCAACGCAGGCCTTCATCATGGCGCTGGCCGCCATCGGTCTGAACCTGATCACCGGCTACACCGGACAGTTCAATCTGGCACACGGCGCTTTCATGGCGGTCGGCGCCTACACGGTGGGCATCCTGACGGTCGATTACCAGGTGCCGTTCTGGATCGCCTTTACGCTGGCCGGCGTCGTCACCGCGCTGATCGGACTCTTCGTCGGCCTGCTGTCGCTGCGCCTGAAAGGGCACTACTTCTCCATCTTCACACTGTGCGTGAGCTACATCATGTTCCTGTTGATCGAGAAGTGGGAAAGCCTGACCCACGGCACGGTCGGCATCATGGGCATACCGGTGCCCACCGGCATCGGTCCTGTGCAGTTCGGCACGCCACTGTCGCAGTACTACCTGGTGCTGGCGTTTCTGGCACTGGGCATCTGGGTCATGGCGCGCATCGTGAACTCGCTGCTCGGGCGCAGCTTTATGGCGGTGCGCAACAGCGACGAACTGGCCGAAGCGCTGGGCATTGACCTGATGCGCACCAAGACCCTGTCCTTCGTGCTCTCGGTCGTCTACGCCGGCTTTGCCGGTGCGCTGTACGCCGGGCAGGTGCGCTTTCTCGGTCCCGATCTGGCGAGCGAAGTCGTGACCTTTGATCTCGTCATGTTCGTTCTGGTCGGCGGCATCGGCACCTTGCTCGGGCCACTGGTGGGCACGGCCCTGGTGACTTGGATGACGCAGGGCCTGCAGTTCCTGCAGGACTACCGCATGGTGGTGTTCGGGCCGGTGCTGATCGCCCTGATCATCTTCCTGCCCGACGGCATCGTCGGCACCTGGCTCAACCGCCGTGCCCGGCGCGCCGACACGACGCGAGGCAAACCCCATGCTTGAAATCACCGATCTGACCAAACTGTTCTTCGGCCTGACGGCGGTCGATCATGTGAGCACGCGTTTCGAGCGCGGCCAGGTCAGCGCCATCATCGGCCCCAACGGCGCTGGCAAGACCACCTTCTTCAACCTGATCGCTGGCACGCACCGGCCGACTTCGGGCCAGATTCTGTTCAACGGCCAAGACGTGACGGGTCTGCGGCCCGATCACGTGGCAAAGCTTGGCATTGCGCGCACCTTCCAGACCACGCACCTGTTCGACAACGCCACGATCATCGACAACCTGATCGTCGGCCACCGGCTGCGCACGCACTCCGGCCTGTGGGACGTACTGGTCAACAGCAAGCGCCTGCAGCAGGAGGAAAAGGTCTGCCGCGAGAAGGCGATGGAGGCGCTCGACTTCGTTGGCCTGGCGCACATCTCACACCGCATGGCCGGCGACATCACGCAGGAGGAGCGCAAGCGCGTGGCCCTGGCGCTGGCGCTGGCGACCGACCCGGAACTGCTGCTGCTCGACGAGCCCGCTGGTGGCGTCAATCCAGATGAAACCGTCGGTCTGGCCACCTTGATTCGCAAACTGGTCGACCACGGCAAGACGGTCTGCCTGATCGAGCACAAGATGGACATGATCATGCGACTGGCAGACAAGATCGTTGTGCTCAACAACGGCGGCAAGATTGCCGAAGGGACGCCGGCCGAGATCCGGCGCGACCCGCAGGTGATCGACGCTTACCTCGGAGTCGACCATGCTGCGATTTGATGGTGTCAACCTGCACTACGGCAGCTTTCGCGCCCTCAATGGCGTCACGCTGCATGCCGAACCGGGTGAACTGGTGGTGCTGCTCGGCGCCAATGGCGCCGGCAAGACCTCGATCTTCATGGCTGCCAGCG
The DNA here is from genome assembly GCA_903920695.1 of uncultured beta proteobacterium. Lineage (GTDB taxonomy): Bacteria > Pseudomonadota > Gammaproteobacteria > Burkholderiales > Burkholderiaceae_C > Rhodoferax. The sequence goes on along the minus strand of CAIXNB010000128.1, from coordinate 34,942 downwards.
GCATCCAACGCCCGAGCGGCGGCAGCATCCGTTTTGCCGGGCAGGAACTGGTGGGCATGCGCCCGGCACAGATCGTGCAGTCCGGCCTGGTGCATTGCCCTGAAGGGCGCAAGCTGTTTCCGATGATGTCAGTGAAAAAGAATCTGACACTGGGCGCCTACGTTCACCGGCGCGACAAGGCTGGCATTGCACGCTCGCTCGAAGAAGTATTCGGACTGTTCCCGATCCTGGAAAAGAAGCAGGACGACCCGGCCGGCTCGCTGTCAGGCGGACAGCAACAGATGGTGGCAATCGGGCGCGCCCTGCTCGGAAGGCCCAAGCTGCTGCTACTCGATGAACCCTCGCTCGGCCTGGCGCCGCTGATCGTCAAACAGGTGTTCGAAGTCATCAAGCGCATCAACCAGGCTGGCACCACGGTGTTGCTGGCCGAACAGAACGCCTATTCGGCGCTGGCCATCGCGAACCGCGCCTACGTCATCGAGCGCGGCTGCATCACGCTCGAAGGCGACCGCGATTCGTTGCTCAACAACGAGGCCATTCGTGCGGCCTACATCGGTGCCTGAACCGTTTCACCGCGACCAGCGCCCTGCCTCGTTACTTTTTCCCTTCCCCAACTCCAGGAGACTCACCCATGAAAACCGCTTTCTCTCGCCGCCGCTTCAGCGCCCTGCCGCTCACTGCGGCACTGCTGGCCGCCTTTGCTGCCGGCGGCACGCTGGCCCAGGAGAGCGTCAAGATCGGCTACACCGGACCGCTCAGCGGCGGCGCGGCGCTGTACGGCAAGAATGTCGTCAGCGGCATCGAAATGGCGGTCAAGGAGATCAACGCGGCCGGTCTCGAAGTGGCGGGCAAGAAGGTCAAGCTCGAACTGGTGGCACTGGACGACAAGTACTCGCCGGCCGACGCCGCCATCAACGCGCGCCGCCTGGTGCAGCAGTACCAAACGACAGCCGTATTCGTGCCCCATTCCGGCGGCATCTACGCCATGCAGGCTTTCAATGAACAAGAAAAGTTCATCGTGATGGCCTACTCCAGCACGCCCAAGATCACGGAAACCGGCAACAAGCTCACCATCCGCATTCCGCCGACCTTCAACTCCTACATCGAACCCTTCATCCGTTACGAGATGAAGAAGTTCGGCAAGAAGGTCAGCATGCTGCCGGGGGACCACGAGTACGCGAAGAACTGGAGCGTGCTGTTCGCACCGGCCTGGGAAAAGGCCGGCGGCACCATCGTCTCGAACAATCCGATGTCGTACAACCGCTCGGCTGACTTCTACAGCGGCGTGAGCCGCGTGCTGACCGGCAAGCCTGATGTCATGTTCATTGGCGGACCGTCCGAGCCGACGGGCCTGGTGGTCAAGCAGGCGCGTGAACTCGGCTTCAAGGGCGGCTTCCTGATCATGGACCAGGCCAAGCTCGACGAAATGGCCAAGGTCACCAACGGTCTGGCGATGCTCGAAGGCTCGATCGGCGTGCTGCCCGTGTCCTTTGACGAAAGCCCGGGCGCCAAGGCCTTCAGTACCGCCTATCGCAAGATGTACGGCGCCGACCGCGACCCGACCAGCGAGTCCTCCTACAACTACGCGCTGACGCACGCGCTGGCGGTGGCGATGAAACTCGCCGGCAGCACCAGCGACGCCACTGCGATCCGCGCCAAGCTCAACGAAGCCATCGGCAAACTGTCCAAAGAACAGAACTCCGGCAGTTTCCATGGCATCGAAGCCAATGGCGGCACGCTGGTTGACCCGGTCGTTGCCACGGTTGAAGGCGGCAAAATCAAGCCAGTCAGCCTGAGCGACCTGATGAAGTAAAAGGCCAGGCGGCGCAGCCCGGATGCTGTGCCGCCGCTTCGTCATCGCGAGATCGTCACAACTTTTTGCCATCGCGAGGCCCAGTTTCGGGCAGCCGAAACTGCATAGGAACCATGAGCCCCGGTACTCGTCGTTGCGGACCTGATCTGCAATTCATGGTCCGCGTGGCAGTGGATGCTGGATCGCCCCGGACCTGCTCCGGGGACGGCATGACAAACCGGGGCATGGAGAGGATCGCAGCGACGCGGCAATCCTCTGAATATCTGGATTGCTACGCTGCGCTCATGCTGACGAAAAATGAAGTCTTGACTTCCCGAAAAAATCAACCGTTCACTCATGTCCAACCGCCACCTCGCTTTCTGGCCTGAGAGTCAGCCGCTGCATCTGACCGTGCCGCAAACCAACCTGTTCTACAACGCGGAGGTCTCGGCGACGCGCTATCCCGACAAGCCTTACATCCTGTTCTATGAGACGCCGATCAGCTTTGCCGAGTTCAAGGACGAAGCCGAGCGCATCGCCGGCTACCTGGAGCAGGTCTGCAGCGTCAAGAAGGGCGACCGCGTGCTGCTGTTCATGCAAAACAGCCCGCAGTTCGTGCTGGCCTATTACGGCATCCTGCGCGCCAACGCGGTGGTGGTGCCGGTCAACCCGATGAACCTGAGCAACGAGTTGCGCCATTACGTCAAGGACACCGGCGCCAAGGTCGCGATCGTGGCGCAGGACATTTTTGCCCAGATGTCACCTTTATTGAGCGAAGGGCTGGAGCAGATTCTGGTGGCTGCGTACTCCGACTACCTCAAGCGCCCGACCGATTTCAAGATGCCCGACTTCGTCCGAGCGCCGCGCCTGGCGCTGGCCGGCCCTGGCCTGACGCTGTGGAGCGACATGCTCGCGCGCCAGTTGCGCCCCGGTCCCTTGACGGTCGGGCCGGACGACCTGTGCGTCATGCCCTATACCTCGGGCACCACCGGGCACCCGAAAGGCTGCATGCACACGCATCGCGGCGCGATGGCCAGCGTCGTCGCCAGCATGCAGTGGTTCGACTCGCACCATGATTCGACCACGCTCTCAGTCCTGCCCTTCTTCCATGTGACCGGCATGCAAGGCAGCATGAGCGGCCCGCTCTACCAGGGCAGCACGATGGTGGTGCTGCCGCGCTGGGACCGCGACGTCGCGGCGCGCTGCGTCGAGCGCTACCGGATCACGACGATGCAGCTGATTTCAACCATGGTGGTGGACTTGCTGGCCAATCCGAAGATCGGCGACTACGACCTGTCGAGCCTGCGCGGCCTGCGTGGCGGCGGTGCCGCCATGCCGGAAGCAGTGGTGCAACGGCTCAAGGACCTGCTCGGCGTGCCCTACGTCGAAGGCTACGGCATGTCGGAAACGATTGCCGCCACCCACATCAATCCGCCGCAGCGTCCAAAGAAACAATGCCTGGGCATCCCGATCTACGGCGTCGATGCGCGCGTTGTCGACCCGGCCGATTTCCACGAACTGGCGCCAGGCGAAGTCGGCGAAATCATCGTCAACGCACCCAATGTGATGCAGGGCTACTGGAACAATCCGCAGGCAACGCAAGAGGTGTTTGTCGAGATCGACGGCAAGCGCTTCCTGCGCACCGGTGACCTGGCGCAGACCGATGAGGACGGCTACTTCTTCATGGTGGATCGCCTCAAGCGCATGATCAACGCCTCAGGCTTCAAGGTCTGGCCGGCCGAAGTCGAAGCCCTGCTCTACCAGCATCCGGCGATTCAGGAAGCCTGCGTGATCGCGGCCAGCGACGCCAAACGCGGCGAAACCGTGAAGGCTGTGATCGTCTTGCGCGAATCCCTACGCAACCATGTCAGCGAACAGGAGATCATCGACTGGGCGCATGCCAACATGGCAGCCTACAAGGCACCGCGCATTGTCGAGTTTGTCGAGGCGCTGCCGAAGTCAGCCACCGGCAAACTGTTGTGGCGCGCCTTGCAGGACCAGGAAAAATCTAGAATGGCGCGGTGAATGCCCTTCCATCCCCCGCCCCGCGCCGTCCGATCCGCGAACTCCCCGATGAACTGATCAGCCAGATCGCCGCTGGCGAGGTCGTCGAGCGGCCCGCTTCCGTCGTGCGCGAACTGGTCGACAACGCCCTGGACGCCGGCGCGACCCAGGTCACGGTGCGCCTGCTCGCCGGTGGTGTGCGCCTGATCGCAGTCGAGGACGACGGTGTCGGCATCCTGCGCGAGGAGTTGCCGATCGCGCTCAAACGCCATGCCACCAGCAAGATCGCCAGCCTGCTCGACCTGGAATCGGTCGCCACCATGGGCTTTCGCGGCGAGGCGCTGGCCGCCATCAATTCAATTGCCGACTGCGCCATCCTGTCGCGCGTCGCCGCTGCCGACCATGCCTACTGGCTCGACGGCCGCAGCGGCGAACTCAGGCCGGTGGCGCGCAGCACCGGCACCACGGTCGAGGTCAAGGAGCTGTTTTTCAGCACGCCGGCGCGGCGCAAGTTTCTCAAGACCGACGCGACCGAGTTGGCGCATTGCGTCGAAGCCGTGCGGCGGCACGCGCTGGCGCGGCCCGACGTCGGTTTTGCCATCTGGCACGAGGGCAAGCTGGTCGAACAGTGGCGCCGCTGCGAGAGCCACGGCCACGCGCTGGCCGCGCTCGAGCAGCGTCTTGCCGACGTGCTGGGTGCCGACCTCATCGAGCGCTCGGTCTGGGTCGATTACCAAACCAGCACGAGCCGCCCAGACAACACGCCGCAGATCCGGGTCTGGGGCCGTGCCGGCATTCCGGATGCGGCGCGCGCGCGCGGTGACCAGCAGTTCTGTTACGTCAACGGCCGCTTCGTGCGCGACAAGGTGGTGACGCACGCCGCGCGCAGCGCCTACGAGGACGTGCTGCACGGCCAGCGCCAACCGGTCTACGTGCTCTACATCGAGATTGACCCGGCCCGTGTTGACGTCAACGTGCACCCGACCAAGATCGAGGTGCGTTTTCGCGACAGCCGCGAAGTGCACCAGGCGGTGCGCCATGCGGTGCAGGACGCGCTGGGAGCGCCGCGGGCCGGTCAGGCCACCTCACCCATGGCGGACCTCACGGCACCCGACAGCCGCCTCGTACAGGCGCCAGTAAGCCCTTTCTATGCCAGCCAACCGGCGATGCATTTCGAGGCCGAGGTCGGACACCGCGTCAGCGACGTCGGTCTACTCTGGAACGCCCAGCCGCCTCACAGCGAGCCGATTGAAGCAGCACTGACCATCTGGCCGCTGGGCCGCGCCCTGGCGCAGTTGCAGGGCGTCTACATCCTGGCGGAAAACGCGCAGGGTCTGGTCATTGTGGACATGCATGCGGCGCATGAGCGCATCGTCTACGAGCGGCTGAAAAACCAGCTCGCGAGCCAGGGCGGCGTCGGCCCGGCGAGCCAGCCACTGCTGATTCCGGTCACCTTCGCCGCCACGCCGGCCGAAGTCGCAACGGCGCAGGCGCAGGCCGAAACCCTGAACACGCTCGGGCTGGACATCAGCGCTTTCTCACCCCGAACGCTGGCGGTGCGCGCCGTGCCGACCGCGCTGGCGCAAGGCGACGTGACTGAGCTGGCGCGCAGCGTGTTGGCCGAACTGGCGCAGACCGATGCTGGCGGCGTGATCGAGCGCGCCCAGAATGAATTGCTCGCCACCATGGCCTGCCACGGCGCCGTGCGCGCAAATCGGCGCCTGAGTCTGGAAGAGATGAACGGCCTGCTGCGCCAGATGGAAGCCACAGACCGATCTGACCAGTGCAACCACGGCCGCCCGACCTGGCGCCAGATCAGCCTGCGTGAACTCGACACCCTGTTTTTGCGCGGGCGCTGAGGGTCTCGCAGTCAAAGTTGTCATCCCGGACACCGATCCGGGATCCAGTGCGACGCAGACCATGGATTGCGGGTCAAGCCCGCAATGACGACACCTGGCCTATGGTCAGAGGCATCGCCCGCAGCCAGAGGAAGCCCAGCAATCCGGCCAATGACGAAGCCAGCAACACGGCGATCTTCGAGGCATCGATAAGCGGCACAGCGCCAGCAAAAGCCAGGTTGCTGATGAAGATCGACATCGTGAAGCCGATGCCGCCGAGCAGGCCGGCGCCGGCAATGTGACGCCAGTTCAGGTCCGGCGGCAGGCGGCACAAGCCGACGGCCACTGCCACAAAACAGATCAGGGTCACACCCAAGGGTTTGCCCAACAACAGGCCCAGCATGATGCCCAGGCTGTTACTGCTGGCCAGTTCCTGCAACCAGTTGCCGCCAACCGGAATCGCGGTATTGGCCAGCGCGAACAGCGGCAGGATGATGAAGGCGACAGGCTTGTGCAGGAATTCTTCGAGCCGGTGCGAGGGCGAGGCCTGGTCCGCGTCCTTGGCTGAGTAGGGAATCGCAAACGCCAGCATGACGCCGGCCAGCGTCGCATGGACACCCGATTTGAGCAACAAAAACCACATCAATGCGCCACCGATCAGGTAAGGCAGCAATGACATCCAGCGCAGCCAGCGGTTCATGGTAACGAGCAGCAGCCAGACCGCGAGCGCCGCGCCCAGGTAGGCAAACGACAGGCCCGTGCTGTAGAAGACGGCAATGATGACGATGGCGCACAGGTCGTCAATGACGGCGAAGGCCACCACAAACACCTTGAGCGAGGCCGGCACGCGCGCGCCCAGCAGCGCCAGTGCGCCCAGGGCAAAGGCGATGTCGGTCGCCATCGGAATGCCGATGCCGGCCTGACCCGGCGTGCCGGCATTGAGCGCATAGTGGATCAGCGCCGGTGTGACAATGCCGCCAAGCGCGGCGACCAAGGGCAGCAGCGCATTCTGCAATTGCGACAATTCACCGCTGTAGAGTTCGCGTTCCAGTTCGAGGCCGATCAGCAGGAAGAAGATCGCCATCAAGGCATCGTTGATCCAGTGCGCCAGACTGAGGCCCGCCACATGGGTCTGCCACAGCGCCAGATAGTCGGCACCATATGCCGTATTGGTCAGCAGCAGTGAGCACACGGTGCAGGCGATCAACACCAGGCCGCTGGCTTTTTCCGAATCAAAAAAACGCTGGAACGAGGCCGACAATTGGGAGCGAACCGTCGTCGTGGCGTCGGGCGTGGCCATTGCTGTTATCCTCGCTCGTTGTTTTTTCACAAGAACCTTCCCTGAAGTTTTGCCCCCAGTATGTATGTCTGACTCAAGTCTTCCGCTGCTGCAGGCCGGCGGTCAACTGCCGGTTTCAAGCTATTTCGACGAAGCACTGTACCAGCGAGAACTGGAAACCATCTTTGCCAAAGGGCCGCGCTACGTCGGCCATGCCTTGAGCGTACCCAATGTCGGTGACTACGCGACCCTGCCACAAGAGGCGCATGGCCGCGCCTTGGTGCGCCAGGCCAATGGTATCGAATTGATCTCCAACGTCTGCCGCCATCGCCAGGCTGTCATGCTGCAAGGGCGGGGTTCGCTCAACACCAACCATGCGGGAGCCGCGGCCGGCAACATCGTCTGTCCACTACACCGTTGGACCTACAGTGGCGGCGGCAAGGAGCCCGCCGGGACGCTGCTGGGCGCGCCGCATTTCGCCAGCGACCCCTGCCTGCACCTGAACAACTACAAATTGCGCGAGTGGAATGGGCTGCTGTTTGAAGACAACGGCCGCGACATCGAAGCCGATCTGGCCAATATGGGTCCGCGCGCCGATCTCGACTTCAGTGGCTTTGTGCTCGACCGGGTCGAACTGCACGAGTGCAATTACAACTGGAAGACCTTCATCGAGGTCTATCTGGAGGACTACCACGTCGGCCCCTTCCATCCGGGTCTTGGCAGTGTCGTCACCTGTGACGACCTGCGCTGGGAATTCAAGGAACACTACTCGGTACAGACGGTGGGCCTGGCGCGAGCGGGCGGCAAGGCCGGCACACCGGTCTACCAGCGCTGGCAGGATGCGCTGCGCGCCTACGACAAGGGCGCGGCGCCGAAGTACGGCGCGATCTGGCTCACCTACTACCCGCACATCATGGTCGAGTGGTACCCGCATGTGCTGACGGTCTCAACCCTGCATCCGGTGGGCGTCAACAAGACCCTGAATCGGGTCGAGTTCTATTACCCGGAAGAAATCCAGGCCTTCGATCGCGAATTTGTCGAAGCCCAGCAGGCCGCCTACATGGAAACCTGCATCGAGGACGACGAGATCGGCGAGCGCATGGACGCCGGACGGCGTGCCCTGCTCCTGCGTGGCGACAACGAGGTCGGCCCCTACCAGAATCCGATGGAAAACGGCATGCAGCACTTCCATTACTGGTACCGCGGCCAGATCCAACTGTAAGCGCCATGCAGGCGCTATGGATGGTTCTGGGTTCTTTCTTTTTTGCCACCATGGCGGTGGGCATCAAGGTGGCGGGCGGGAGTTTCAGCACCTCTGAGCTGGTGTTTTACCGCGGTGTGGTCAGCATGATCTTTATCGCCCTGGTACTGCGCTCGCGCGGCACCAGCCTCAGGACAACGGTACCAATGATGCACACTTGGCGCACTGTGATTGGCGTGCTTTCCATGGGTTCCTGGTTTTATGCGATTGCCCATTTGCCGCTGGCCACGGCCATGACGCTCAATTACATGAGCAGCGTCTGGGTCGCGGCCTTCATCGTCGGCGGCGCCGTCATGTACGGAAAGACCCAGGGCCAGGGCCCGCTGATCGCCACCGTGCTGGCCAGCTTTGCCGGCGTTGTCATGCTCTTGCATCCGACACTGGCACAGGATCAGTTGTTCGCCGGACTGATCGGACTGCTGTCGGGAATGGGCGCGGCGCTGGCCTACCTGCAGGTCACAGCGCTGGGCAAGATTGGGGAACCTGAGGGTCGTACCGTGTTCTATTTCTCGGTCGGCTCGGCCCTGGTCGGTGCCATCGGGATGCTGTTCACCGGTCTGACCACCTGGCAATCGGTGAGCTGGCAGGCCGCTGCCTGGCTGCTGCCGATTGGCGTGCTGGCCTCGCTCGGCCAATGGTGCATGACGCGCGCCTACAGCCGCGGCTCGACCCTGCTGGTGGCCAACTTGCAATACGCCGGTATCGTGTTTGGCGCGTTCTACAGCCTGCTGCTGTTTGGCGACCAGATTCCGGTCATGGGCTGGGCTGGCATGGGCCTGATTGTGACGAGTGGCCTGGCCGCCACTGTGCTGCGCATGCGCGCCCTGCCCGGCACGCCGGCAGAAGAACATTAACACTTATTCCGAAACATCAACCTCAAAGAAAGGCTGCCATGTACACCACCCTTATTTCCGTTACGCAGTTGCAGGCCCTGCTGAGCAGCGCCCAGCCCTGCATGGTGTTTGACTGCAGTTTCGAGCTGATGGAGCCCTCTGCCGGCGATCAGCAGTACCAGCAGTTGCACATCGTGGGCGCCGTGCGCGCTGACCTGGGCCGGCACCTGAGCGCCGCCAAAACGGCGAGCGATGCGGCCTCAGGCGGACGGCATCCGCTGCCCTCCCGCGAGCGCTTTGCGGCCTGGCTCCGCAGCATTGGGTTCGATAACGGCATGCAGGCCGTGGTCTACGACCGCCAGGGCTGCAACTACTGCGGCCGCCTGTGGTGGATGCTCAAATGGGCCGGCCATGAAGCCGTCGCGGTGCTGGATGGCGGCCTGCAGGCCTGGCAGACCGGTGGCGGTGCAAGCCGCAGCGGCGTGGAGTCTGACACCACTGCGCAAAGCTCCGGTTCCGGCTTTGCATTGACAACGCCCAAGGCCGTTCTCAGCACCACCGATACGGTTGCGAAGAACCTGGGCCGGCCGCTGCAAAACCTGATCGACGCCCGTGGCGCACCCCGCTTTCGCGGTGAAGTCGAGCCGCTGGACCCGGTGGCCGGTCATATTCCGGGCGCACTCAATCGGGCCTTTGGGCTTAACTTCGATGCTGACGGAAAATTCAAACCGGCAACCCAACTCAAGGCCGAGTTCGAGACCCTGCTGGCCGGGCGCGACCCCGCCACCGTTGTGCACCACTGCGGCAGCGGCGTCAGCGCCGTGCCCAACATCATCGCCATGGAAGTGGCCGGCCTGGGCCGCACGTCACTCTACGCCGGCAGTTGGAGCGAATGGTGCAGCGACCCGGCGCGGCCAATGGCGCAGGGCTGATTGCCGGGTGGCAGCTTGCGAAGTTCAGAAGACGCTACAGATCAGGTTAGCGCAAGCTGTCGCTCAAGCGGCAAAGTCCATTGCAACTCAGCCCAAATACTTGACGGCCAGTACCGGACAGGAAACGGAAAGAAGAAGCTCCTGGGCGACACTGCCCAGCAGAAGTTTGCCCACCGCAGAACGTTTTCTGAGCCCAATGATGAGCACCGATACCTGCAGTGACTCGACCAGGGCGTCGATCTCCTCGACGGCATTGTGGCCGCGAACGAATTGTTTGACTTCCGCGTCGAGACCGGTGTTTGCCAGGATCTTTTGCACACGTTCAAAGTCATGCGCATCGGCAAACGCCGGGTCTACATTCCTGCCACCGGGGGTGGCGTTGACAACCACCAGGCGTTCGTTGCGACGTTGCGCAATTTCAATGCCCTTGTCCAAAGCAGTCTGGCCCTCGGGGCGCGGCACATAGGCTACAAGTATCGTCATGGTGTTGTTACTTTTTCAAAAAATGAACGTGAACAGATGCGAGCGCAAAAAGCCGCTTCAGCGGGCGAAATACAGATCGTGCAGGTGATCGAGACTGACCTCGGCAGCGGCCTGGGACAAGATCACCTTGCCACTCTGCATCAGGTAAACGTGATCCGCCACACTGACCGCTTTATGGGTGTTTTGTTCCACCAGAATGATGGTTCGACCACCCTCCTTGAGCCGCCCCAGAATCTCGAACAGCTCGTTCACCATGACCGGTGCCAAGCCCAGTGATGGCTCGTCAATGATCAACAACTTCGGGTCCGCCATGAGGCCACGCGCCATCGCCAGCATCTGTGCCTCACCACCCGAGAGTGAACCGGCCAGTTGCTTGCGTCGCTCATTGAGCCGCGGAAACATTTGATAGGACTTGTCGAGGTTTTCCCTGACGAGCGCCCGATGCTGCTTCGGAAACGCGCCCATGATCAGGTTTTCCTCGACACTCATGTCACGAAAAGTCATACGGCCTTCCGGAATCATGGCCATCGAGACGTCGGCCATCTTCCATGTCGGCGTGCCGTTCAAGGTCTTGCCATTGAGTTTCACTTCACCCTGCGACACCGGAATGAGGCCCATGATGGCCCGCAGCAGCGTCGTCTTTCCTGCGCCATTGGGACCGATGATCGTGGTCAACTGGCCGCGCGCAACGGTCAGTGACACGTCCCACAGGACATTGATGGCGCCATAGCCGGCGCGAACATTGCAGATCTCAAGCATGGGCGCCTCCTGTGTAGCTCTTGATGACGGCCGGATCGCTGAAGACTTGGTCCGGTGTGCCCTCGGCGATCAATTCACCAAAGTTGAGTACGGCGACCCGTTGGCAAAGATTGCTGATGGTTTCGATATCGTGCTCGATGATGACGATGCCCACCGAGAACTTGCGGTGCAGTTCCTTGAGCATGGTCATGAAGTGACGCTTGCCGGTTGTTTCGAGACCTGCAAACACCTCGTCAAGCAACAGCAATTTCGGGTTGGTCGCCAAGGCCTTGGCGACTTCAAGCGCTTTTAGCTCGGTCAACGCGAGTTCGGTTGCGGCATTGCGCTCGCTCTTTTCGGTCAGACTTGTGAAGGCAAGAATTTCGTCAATCTTGTTTTGATCGACTTTTCCGGTTCCGAAGCGCTGGGCAACCATCAGGTTCTGCATCACGGTCAGCTCATGCATCGGTTGCGGAACCTGAAAGGTCCGGCCGATTCCCATGCGCGCGCGCCGGTACAGCGGCGAGTGAATCACATCGACGCCGTCAAATGTGATCTCGCCGCTGGTCGGGCGCACCAGGCCCGAGATGGCATTGAATAGCGTGGTCTTTCCCGCGCCATTCGGACCGACCAGACCGACGACGTCGTTCGTTCCAACGGCGATCGTCACATTGTCCAGCGCGGTGAGGCCGCCGAACCGTACCGAGATGTTCTTAAGCTGCAGCATGGGTTCTCCTTGTCAACTTGCGCAACAGCGACAGCAGGCCATCCGGGCTGAAGACAATCATCGCGACCAGCAGCACGCCGAGCACCAACTGGTGACCCGATGGGATGATGTTCTTGAAGATCAACTGGTCAATCAAGTACACGACCACCGCACCGACAATCGGGCCGGTGATGGTGCGATATCCGCCAAAAATCGCCGCCACGATGGGCAAGGTCACCCAGATGCCGCTGAACGCGTAATCGGGCTCAAGGAAGTTGATGTAATGCGCGTTGAAGGCTCCCACCACACCGCACATGAAGGCCGACACCAGCAGCATGAGGCCTTTGAGCAGCGTGCTGTTGACACCAACGACGCGGGTTGCATCTTCGCTTTCGTGCATGGCGCGTAATGCCAGCCCGTAATGACTGCCACGAATGTATTGATAGACCGCAGCGAACGCCAGAACGATGGTCAGGATAACCAGGTAACCGCCGGTCTTGCTGCTCAGGTCGTAGCCCAATATTTCGGGCAAACGCGGAATGTTGGCGAGTCCGCCAGCGCCGCCGGTCACGGCAGTCCACTGGGTCGAAAGAATCCGGAAGATATGGGCGTAGGCCAGGATAGCCAACGCAAAATAGGGTCCGCGCAAGCGCAACACCGGCAGCATGGCCAGCGATGCAAGCACAGCGCCGACGCCACCGAGCATGATTGAAATCAATACCGGAACGCCCAACTTCAAGCTCAGAATCGATGACACATAAGCACCAACACCGAAAAACGCGGCGTGTCCAAAGCTGACCATGCCACCGAGGTTGCCAAGCAAGGCCCACGACAGCGCGACGCCACCAATGACCATGGCGGCAACCACCAGGCTCATCACATAATTGTCACTGCCGAATACCAGCGGCACGGCGACATAGACCGTCAACAGCATGACGGCAATCGTCTTGTTGAATTTCATCCTCGTCTCCCTTTTGCACCGAACAAACCGTTCGGCATGACGAACAGCACCAGCAGAAACAAAGCCATACCAACGAGCTCCTGCAAGGCCGAACTGGCCAGCGTGACGGTCAGTGCTTCCGCAACGCCGAGCAACAAGGCGCCGATCAGCACACCGGGTATCGAGCCGATGCCGGCCAGCACCGTGATGATGAAGGCCTTGACCGTCAGGACACTGCCATAAGCTGGGCTGACAACGCCATAGCTGTAGAGCGCCACCCCGGCAACGGCGGCCAGAATACCGGCGACGACGAACGAGACCAGCTCGGTGTAGCCGGGATCGATCCCCATCAATTTGGCGGCGTCACGGTTGCTCGACACCGCGCGCACCGCGCGGCCATACCAGCTGCGCGATAGCCACCACCAAAGGCCAACCATCATGACCAGACTGACGACGAAGAACAGAACCTCGCTGCGCATGCTGTAGAACGGGCCTACCACAATGGCCTCCTGCATCCAGGTGGAACCGGTGGAACGCACATCGGCCTTCCAGATCAGCAAGATGAGGTTGGTCAGGATCACGCCAATGCCGTAGGTCAGGATCAGTGAATTGATCTCCCGATCCTTCTTGATGCGACCGACCACGAAATAGACCGTAACCGATGTCAGGCACACCAGAACCAAGGCAATCGGTATGGCAAAAATCGGATTCCAGCCCAAGCCCGACTCCACCGAGTAGGCGATGTAGGCTGACAACAGCACCAGTTCCCCGTGTGCCAGGTTGATCACTTTCATCGCGCCAAAAACCAACGCCAGGCCGAGCGCGATCAAAGCATACGAGCCACCCTGTAACACCCCCGAGTAGAGCGCTTGAAGTATCAGTTCCGTCATATCATCATCCCCTTGATTGCTTGCAGCGTGCAAGCGTTGGCACCGTCACCGCTGCCGACGCTTGGACTCCCTGACCCGTTGTCTACCAGGGCACGCCCGGGAAGTTGGCTTTGCCCGTTGCGTCTGTGTGCGGCCAGACGATGACGATCTTGTTCCCTTGGTGCTGGCCCATGCGATGGCTGAAATTCAGGTTGTCACCATTGCTGCTGAACTGGACGCGACCGATCAGGGTCTCTGCATCGGTCTTTCGCATCTCTTCGGCGACACCGTCTTTTTTCAGCGTGCCCTTGTCAGCGGCGCGCGCCATGGCATTGAACAACAGCATCGACTGGACATAGCCGAACTGACCCAGATAGTCAGGCTCCTTCTTGTACAGGCGCTGATAGGCTTCATTGAAGGATTTGCCTTCAGCCGTCTTGAACTCTGCCGGATACGACAACACCGCCGTACCGTAGACATTGGGCATCAGGTCCGGAAAGTCGGCCGCCATTTTCGGCGTCGCCAAAGACCAGACACCAACCATCGCCTTGACACTGGGCTTCAAAACCCGCGCCGCACGAAGAATGCCGACGTAGTCATTCTCATACCCCACCATCGCGATGACTTCCGATTTATCCTGCAATTTGATCTTGTTGATGATCGGTTTGAAATCGGTCATGGCGGGATCGAAAGCATGCGTCACCACGGTGACGCCTTTGGGTGCGAGGGTCTTCTCGAGATCATGCGCCATGCCCGAGGTCGCTTCCTTGGTCGAATACACAATGGAGACGGACTTGACCTTCAAATCGCTGAGCAGTCCAACCATGGCCTTCTGGTAGCCGGCGGAATTGTTGATGCGAAAGAAATTCTTGCGCCCACTGTTGACCAGGCTGTCATCAACGCCGCCTGATGTGACGTAAACGAGGCCGAGTTTGCCGGCAGCGTCCGATGCCGGCGCAATATTGTTGGAGCCGTAGCCACCATCAATCGCCAGCACGCCTTGGCTTGCCAGTTTTTCAACGGCGGCTATGGCCTTGGCCGGTGCCGATTCGTTGTCGACCGTGATGGCCTTGATCTTGTGCTTGCTGTTGGTCTTGTTAAAGACGTCGACAGCAACCAGGATGCCTTCCTGCATCCCGGCGCCGACGCGGGCCAGGGCGCCCGTCATGGGCAGATCCACACCCACCAATAATTCCTCTGCCTGGGCCGTGGACAGTCCGAGTCCACATGCCACCAAAGCTGCCAGTCCTATGCGTTTAAAAGGGGTATTCATTTTTCCGTCTCGCTAGTTATTTCGATCGAGCCCTCTAAGGGACCCATTTGGAACCTGGGGCGTGCGCCGCAACCAAGCTGCAGCGCGCACGCCGGCCTATCTGTGATGTGTTGATGGGTATGGGTATCTCGTACTCCTTTCAATGCAGTCGCATGCCATCAGACGATGCCTTTGGCCACCAACTCGGCTACTTTCTCATCAGACATCGACAGCAGCGACTGCAGCACCTGCTTCGTATCCTCGCCCAAGCGCGGTGGTGCACTGCGTATCGGCAAGCGCACACCGTCGAAACGGTAAGGCGGGGCCAACACGTGCACACTGCCGGCCTCAGGGTGCGGCATCGTCTTGACCAGTCCGGCATCGACGGCGCGCTTTGACGTGAGCGCCTCGTGCAGACCGGCGACCTCGCCACAGGGAATGCCGGCCTGCGTCAATCGATCGAGCAAGTCCCGGCGTTTGCGACTCAGGATCTCGCGCTGGATCTCGGGTACCAGCAGTTCCCGATTCGTCGTGCGATTGAGGTTGGTCTTGAAGCGTTCATCGGCTGCCAGATCGGGGCGTTCGATCACATCGGCGCAAAAGCGCTCGAACTGGGCGTTGTTGCCACAGGCGATCACCACCGGGCCGTCCTGTGCCTCGTAGACGCCGTAGGGTGTAATGGAGGGATGCGAATTGCCAAAGCGGGGCGGATCCTGTCCTTGGAGCAGCGCTTCGAGCCCATAGTAAGCGGTGATCATCAGGCCGCATTCAAACAGCGCCATCCCGATGTGCCGCCCCTTGCCGGTCTTTTCCCGCTCATACAGCGCCGCGAGAACCGCTTGCGCCGCATACATGCCGGTGACCATGTCGACCACCGCAACGCCGAACTTCAAGGGCGGCTGACTGGCCTCGCCATTGAGCGCCATCAGACCGGCTTCGCCCTGGATCACGAGGTCATAGCCGGGGCGTGCCGCTTCCGGGCCGGTGCGGTCATAGCCGGTGATGGAACAGTAGATCAACTCCGGATGCTGGGCACTGAGTTGCTCGTAACCGAGCCCCATTTTTTCGATGCCGCCAAACTTGAAGTTCTGGATGATGACGTCGCTTTTGCCCGCCAGCTCGCGCGCGATCTCCTGCGCTTGCGGTGTCTGCAGGTCCAGCGTGATCGAGCTCTTGTTGCGGTTGACGCTGTTGAAGTAGGCGGTCTCGGTGGAGCCGATGCGCAAGCCCCAGTCGCGCGTATCGTCACCGCGCTGCGGGTGCTCGACCTTGATCACTTCGGCGCCGAGATCGGCCAGCACCATGGCGCACCAGGGGCCGGCCAGGATGCGGGAGAGGTCGAGAACGCGCACACCTGAGAGCGGCAACGACGATTTTGTATCTGACATCAAGATTCCAATGACTCAATAATTCGCGGTGCGCGAGCGCAAAGACAGGCGGGGCTCGCATCAAGGCGCATGCGGCTTGCTCCGCAGCGCGACAAAGTCCGCTGGCCGCTTGGCAAGAAAGGCGCCTATGCCTTCGGCCGCTTCGTCATCGCCTTGCGACTCGACCATGAACTGCGCTTCGAGTTCCATCTGGGCGGCAGCGTCGGCGCCGAAAGCGTTCCAGCACAAGGCCTTGATGCGTGCGTTGGCGCGCGTCGGCCCAGCCGCGATGCGCGCCGCCAGGACCAAGGCTTCCTGCAGCGCTGCGTCCTTTTCAACCAGCCGGTTCACCGCGCCCAGCGCGTGCAGGCGTTCGCTGCTGATGCGCTCGCCGGTCAGGCACAGTTCACTCAGCACCTGGCGCGAGACGAACTCCGCCAGAAAAGCCGTGGCGCCGCCATCGGGCGTGAGCCCGACCTTGGCGTAGGCGACGGAGAAGAATGCGTCGCGCGCCACGACCAGCATGTCGCAGGCCAGCATGATCGACATCCCGGCACCGACCGCACCACCCTCGACGGCGGCGATCACGGGCTTGGCGCAATGGCGGATGGCGCGGATCAGATCATGCAAGCCGTTCAGGCGCGCGCGCCGCTGCGCCGGTGCCATGGCGCGGCGCAGGGCCAACTGGCCGAGGTCACCACCCGAGCAGAAGAAGTCGCCGCTGCCGGTCAGGACAATTGCGCCCACTACAGCATCACTTTGCGCATCGACCAGCGCCGCCGACAGCTCCGAATACAGTTGCACTGACAGCGCATTGCGCTTGGCTGGGTTGTTGAGGCTCAGGATGCGCACCGCGCCTTCCTGCCGACTCAAGACGGCGCTATTCATGCAGCGAGCTGCTTTCCAAGCGCGATGTAGCGCTGCAGATGGTGGTCTTCATCGCCGAGCTGGTGGTCGATCATGACCAGGCGCTTGGCATAGTGGGCCAGGGGCAGCTCCCAGGTCATGCCGATGCCGCCGTGCAACTGGATGCTTTCCTCGGCCACCAGTGCGCCAATGCGCCCGATGCTGAACTTTGCCGCCGACAGCGCGCGCTCGCGCGTCAACCGGTCCGCATCCAGCGCCGCAGCAGCGTTGATCACGGCGGAGCGGGCCTGTTCGATTTCGAGCAGCAAGTCGGCCATGCGGTGCTGCAGTGCCTGGAAGCTGCCGATGAAAACGCCAAACTGCTTGCGCGTGCGCAAGTACTCAAGCGTCGCTGCGCGGGCCGCTTCCATGGCGCCGAGCGCCTCGGCGCACAAGGCCAGCACGCCACGACCGATGGCGCGCTCCAGCGTGGCGTAGCCTTGCCCCTCGACGCCCAGCAGCGCATCGGCGCCGAGGGCCATTTCGTTGAAGGTCAGTTCAGCGGCGCGACCGCCATCGATGGCCGGGTAGCCGCGCACGACCAGGCCGGGCGTCGTCGCCGGCACCAGGAACAGCGAGATGCCGGCCTCGTCATCCACCGCACCCGCGCTGCGGGCTGAAACCACGAACAGGTCGCTCTGCTCACCCTGCGCGACGACGGCCTTGGCGCCGCTCAGCACCCAGCCGCTTGCGCTGCGTTCGGCGCGGCTTTGCACGCGGGCCAGTTCGTAATACGAGTCGGGCTCATCGTGCGCCAGGGCCGCAATGGTGCTGCCGGCGATCAGTTCGTCCAACACGGTCTTTTGTGCCGCATTGCCCGCTGTCGCGATCGCTTCGCCCGCCAGCACCGCGCTGCCGAGCAGCGGCTCGACCACCAGGCCGCGACCCAGTGCTTCAAAGACCACGGCGATATCGAAACCGGCGCCGCCGAAGCCGCCGTCGGTCTCGCGAAACAGGGCGCCGATCACGCCCAGTTCGGCGAACTGCTGCCAGATCTCCGTGCTGAAGCCATGCGCCGAGGCGGCGATGCGATCACGTTTCTCAAAGCTGTACTGCTCGGCGACAAAGCGGTTCAGGCTGTCGGCCAGCATGCGGCGTTCTTGCGTGTGTTCAAAGTTCATGTTGATA
Organism: uncultured beta proteobacterium; assembly: GCA_903920695.1. Classification (GTDB taxonomy): domain Bacteria; phylum Pseudomonadota; class Gammaproteobacteria; order Burkholderiales; family Burkholderiaceae_C; genus Rhodoferax. Next base: position 16,614 of record CAIXNB010000128.1, on the reverse strand, counting down.
CCCTCACAGTCCAAGAATCATCTTGGAGACAATGTTCTTCTGGATTTCGTTGGAGCCGCCGAAGATGGACAGCTTGCGGTTGTTGAAGTAGGCCGCCGCCGCACCGGCCGCCGCCTTCGGGCCGACCGGGCTCGCGCTATAGCCGTCTTCGAGTGCTTCTTTGATGAAGGGCCGCGCATAAGGGCCCATGGCACGCCGGTTCAAGGACGAAATCTCCTGCCGAATCTGGGTGCCACGGATCTTCAGCATCGAGCTTTCCGCCCCCGGCACGCCGCCGCCGACCACGGCGGCAATCATGCGCAGGTTGGTGGTCTTCATGTTTTCAAGGTCAATCTCGACGCGCGCCAGGCGCGCGGCAAACGACGCGTCCTCGGTCAAGGGCCGGCCCTTGCGCGTCTGCTGCGCGGCGACGCGCTTGAGCCGTTCCAGGGCCGCGACCGAGAGGCCGACGCCGGCGATGTTGGTGCGTTCGTAGGTCAGCAGGTACTTGGCGCAAGTCCAGCCCTTGTTTTCCTCGCCCACCAGGTTTTCAGCCGGCACGCGCACATCGGTGAAGAACACCTCGTTGACTTCGTGCACACCGTCGAGCGTGATGACCGGGCGCACCTCGACGCCGGGGGTCGTCATGTCGATCAGCAGGAAACTGATGCCCTCCTGCTTCTTCGACTCGCGGTTGGTGCGAACCAGGCAGAAGATCATGTTGGCGTGCTGGCCCAGCGTGGTCCAAGCCTTCTGACCGTTCACGATGTAGTGCTCGCCCTGCGCATCCTGGCCGCGCGCGGCGGTGGTGCTGACCGCCGCCAGGTCCGAGCCGGCACCAGTTTCCGAGTAACCCTGACACCACCAGTCGGAACCATCGAGAATGCGTGGCAGCCAGTGGCGCTTTTGTGTTTCGTTGCCGAACTTGATCAGGACCGGACCGAGCATGTTGACGCCGAACGGAACAACGCGCGGCGCGTGCGCCAGGCAGCACTCGTGCTCGAAGATAAATTTTTCGACCGCGCTCCAGCCCGGGCCGCCGTACTGCTCGGGCCAGTGATTGGCGAGCCAGCCGCGCGCGTTGAGGATGGCATGCCATTCCTGCATGTCGGCCTTGCTCAGGTGCTTGCCGGTGGCGACCTTCTCGGACAGGCGCGGCGGCAGCTTGTCGGCCAGAAAGGTGCGCACTTCGCTGCGGAAATTTTCTTCGTCAGTCGTGAAATTCAAATCCATGTCAACGCTCCTCAGTAGATTTCGAACAGGCCGGCCGCGCCCATGCCACCGGCGATGCACATGGTGACGACGCCGTATTTCGCACCGCGACGCTTGCCTTCGATCAGCAGGTGGCCGGTCAGGCGCGCGCCCGTCATGCCGAATGGATGGCCGATGGAAATCGCACCGCCGTTGACGTTGAGCCGCTCATCGGGGATGCCCAGACGCTGCTGGCAGTAGATGGATTGCGAAGCGAAGGCCTCGTTGAGTTCCCACAGGCCAATGTCGTCAACGGTGAGGCCGTGGCGTGCCAGCAGCTTGGGAACGGCAAACACCGGTCCGATACCCATCTCGTCAGGTTCGCAACCGGCCAGCGCCAGGCCGCGAAAGACGCCCAGTGGCTGCAGGTTGGCGCGTTCGGCTTCCTTGGCTTCCATCATGACGCAGGCCGAGGCGCCGTCGGAGAGTTGCGACGAATTGCCGGCGGTGATGAACTTGTCGGCGCCGTTCACCGGCGCCAGCTTGGCCAAGGCTTCGTAGGTGGTTCCGCGCCGGTTGCAGTTATCGGCGTCCACCGTCACTTCTTTGCGGCTGACGAGTTTTGTCTCTTTGTCGGTGACGGCCATCTCGGTCGTGCAGGCGACGATTTCGTCGCGATAACGACCGGCCAGCTGTGCCTCTTCCGTCTTGCGCTGGCTCTCGGCCGAGAACCGATCCTGCGCTTCGCGGCTGATGCCGTAGCGCGCCGCCACAATGTCAGCGGTCTCGATCATCGACAGGTAGAGCTCGGGCTTGCGCTCGAGAATCCACGGGTTGATGCCGGTGTCACCGTCCTGGCGGGTGCGGATCTGCGAGATGCTTTCAATGCCGCCGGCAATCATGGCCGGTGCACCTTCGACGACGATGCGCCCCGCCGCCATCGCAATGGCCTGCAGCCCGGAGGCGCAAAAGCGGCTCGCCACGGCACCGGCGATCGTGATCGGCAGGCCAGCACGGATCACGGCCTGACGCGCCACGTTGCGGCCGTTGGTCCCTTCCGGATAGCCGCAACCCAGAATGGCGTCCTCGATCATCGCGGGGTCAATACCGGAGCGCTCGACGGCGGCGCGCACGGCAAAAGCCGCGAGCGTGGAACCGGGCGTGATGTTGAATTCGCCGCGATGTGACTTGGTCAATGGCGTGCGGGCGGTGGAAACGATGACGGCTTCGCGCATGGTTGCTTTCCTGATGGATGGTTTGAACGGCTTATTCGGATTGATTCAGACTGGCGAAATCCTTGCCCTGCTCGACCAGATCAACCAGCAAGGGCGAGGCCTGCCAGAACAGCGGGTCCTGCTTGGCAAATTCGCGGATGTCGGCCAGCACATTGGCCAGGCCAACCGTGTCGGCGTATTTCATCGGGCCGCCGCGATGCCGCGGAAAGCCATAGCCGTAGAGGAAGGTGACGTCGACGTCGAGCGGCCGCAGCGCGATGCGTTGCTGCACCACATTGGCACCTTCGTTGATCATGGCAGCCATGTAGCGGCGCATGATCTCGTCGTCGGTAAAACTGCGTGGCGTGATGCCGGCGCGCACGCGCTCGGCATCGATGATGGCCTCCACTTCAGGATCAGGCACACCGGTGCGAGCGCCGCCCGGGTACAGGTAGTAGCCGCGTCCGGTCTTCTGCCCGAACCAGCCGCGCTCGCAGATGCGGTCGGCAATCTGCACGTAGCGCGCCTCGGGATTGCGCGTCGCCGCCTTGCGTTTGCGGGTCGCCCAGCCGATGTCACCGCCGGCCAGATCCGACACCTGAAACGGTCCCATGGGGTAGCCGAAGTTGCGCACGGCGCGGTCGATATGATAGGGCGAGGCGCCGTCTTCCATCATGTGGTCGGCCGCCTGGCGATAAGCCGCGAGAATCCGGTTGCCGATGAAACCATCGCAGACACCGGCCCGCACCGGCACTTTGCGCAGCTTCTTCGCCAGTTCGAACGCGGTGGCGACGACGTCGGCCGAGACTTTGGCCGGGACCACGATCTCCAGCAACTTCATGATGTTGGCCGGCGAGAAGAAGTGCAAGCCGACCACGTCAGCGGGTCGCGAAATACTGGCCGCGATGGCGTCGATGTCAAGATACGAGGTGTTGGTGGCCAGCACCGCGCCCGGTTTACAGACGCGGTCCAGTTCAGCGAAGACTACTTTCTTCACCGCCATGTCCTCGAACACGGCCTCGATCACCATATCAGCTGCGGCCAGTGCGTCGTACGTGGTGCTGCCGGCAAAGCGTGCCATGGTGGTGGCCATGGCGGCGGCTGTCATGCGGCCCTTGGCGACCATGGCGCTGTAAACCTTTTCGACATGGGCGCGGCCGCGTGCGAGCGCCGCCGCGTCCCGATCAATCATCGTGACCGGCAGGCCGGCGTCGAGCACGGCCACGGCGATGCCAGCGCCCATGGTGCCACCGCCAACGATGCCGACATGCGTGATGGCGCGCGGCTGTGTGTTGCGAGTCTCGGGCGCCTTGAGCACTTCGCGCTCGGCAAAAAAAGCATGAATCAGTCCGGCGCGCTGCGGGCTTTCCAGGCACTGCAGGAAAAGTTTGCGCTCCGTGCGCATGCCCTCGTCGAAAGGCTGATCCAGTGCGACCTCGACCGCTTCAATGATCTTCAGAGGCGAGAACAAGCCGCGCGACGTTTTCGCGGTCTGCTCGCGCGCGGCCTCGATCGCAGCCTGGTTCGCCGTCCGGTCCGAAAGTCCGGCCGCATCGCAGCTGCGCCGTACCGGGGCCTGCATGGCCAGCAATTCCTCGGCATAGGCCAAGCCATCGGCGCCAATGTCTGTACCGGCGCCGAGCCGATCCACCAGACCAAGCTTGTGCGCTTCGCCGGCGCCGATGTGACGGCCGCTGAGCATCAGGTCCAGGGCGGCTTTGGCACCGATGAGACGCGGTGTGCGTTGTGTGCCACCCGCACCCGGCATCAGCCCGAGCAGAACTTCGGGCAGTCCGAACTTGACATCCGTCGCCGCCAACCGGTAGTGGGCCGCCAGGGCGATCTCCAGCCCGCCGCCCAAGGCCGCGCCATGGATCGCTGCGACCACGGGTTTGCGGCAGGCTTCAATCTGCTGGCAGACATCCGGCAGCGCGGGCGGCATGGGTGGCTTGCCGAACTCGCGGATATCGGCGCCCGCGATGAAGTTGCGCCCCGACCCCATGATGATCACAGCGTGGACAGCGACGTCTGCCTCGGCTGCGTCGATCGCCGCGGCGATACCGCGCCGCACATCCACACCGAGCGCGTTGACGGGCGGATTATTGATGGTGACGAGAAAAACGTTGCCATGCAGTTCGCGCGCGACGACTTCGGTTGATAAATTTTGGCTCATGGCGGATATTTCCAAATCGAAGATGGTTCGCATAGCGAAACATTGGTTTGCAAAATTATTGGCACGAACGATAACCGATTTTTTGCCGACGGCGTCAACAATTTGCGATTTTTTTGTCGAAAAACAGACAACAATACTTGACTGCCGCCTTGATGAATTGAATCAAAGCGGCATGCGATGCGGGTCGGTTCGCACAATCCACTGATAAGTTGAGTTTGGATTACAGGACCGCTGTGCGGAACTATTGTTCGCAAAATATTGACAATCCAGCTGTAACTGTGTAACGATGCAGCCCTCGTACTCGAGGCCCTCGAGAGTGCGATCGCTTGAGACGAAAAACAAATGGAGCCAGCACATGGGATATCAAAAGCAGACATTGGGCGATGAAGCGCCCAACAATGACCGGCAATTCGTCAACGCTTTGGCGCGCGGTCTCGAAATACTGCGTTGTTTCCGGCCGGGCGAGAAGTACTTGAGCAACACGGAGATGGCCAAGCGAACCGGCATGCCCAAACCGACGATCTCGCGCCTTAGCTACACGCTAACCAAGCTCGGATACCTCGGATTTTCAAGCGATCGGGGGCAGTATTACCTCGGGTCAGGCGTGCTTTCGCTCGGCAACTCCCTGCTCTCCAATCTGGACGTGCGCAAACTGGCCCGCCCCGCGATGCGGGAACTGGCAGAGCATTCACAAGCCAGCGTCGCCATCGGCATACGGGACCGACTGGACATGGTGTACATCGAAACCTGCAGAAGCACTTCGGCCGTCACGTTGCGCCGCGATGTCGGCTCGCGCATCCCAATCGCCACGACGGCGATGGGCAAAGCCCTGTTGTGCGCGCTACCGCAGACCGAGCGCGACTTTCTGATGGACCACATCCGCCTGAACAACGAAGAAAAATGGCCGCAGATCAAAGCCACTCTGGAACAGGCATTGAAAGACTACCAAGATCACGGCTTTTGCATCACGGTTGGCGAGTGGGAGTCCAACATCAATTCCGTTGGTGTACCGTTAATTGACCCGAATGGAGAAGAGACGATGGCCTTCAATTGCGGCGGTCCGGCCTTCCTGTTGCCGCGTGAGACCTTGATGACTGATCTGGGACCGCGCCTGGTGGAACTGGTTCACACCGTGGAAGTGAATATGGGGCGGCATTAGCACCTCGCATTGATCAAGACACGCGCCCGCAAAGCTTGAACTACGCAAAGCGATCAGCCGCGCAGCTAGAGCCGCTGCTTTGCCGAGCGCCTACGCGCGTCAGCGTGTAGCCGACGCGCCGCTGGCCTGAGTTGCAAACGTGAGTTGACTCAAACCGGCGCGGCTCGCGGCTTCCATCACGATGACCACCGACTGGTGCACGGCATTGGCATCGGCATGAATGATGACGACAGACTCAGTACCAGCTTTGGCCGCCTTGACCAAAGCCTGCGCGACGTCCTCGACGCTTTTGCCGGGAATGGCCACCCCGTTGATCGAATAGCGACCGTCAACACTGACCGCTACCAACACTTCCTTGGGAAAGTCGTGCTTTGCCTGTGCTTCGGCAGTCGGCAGTGTGATCTGCAACTCCGAGAACTTGGTGTAGGTGGTGGACAGCATCAGGAAGATCACCACCACGAGCAAAACGTCGATGAAGGGAATCAGGTTGATTTCGGGCTCTTCACGCCCACGGCTACGAAACTTCATGCTTTCACACGCAAGGTTTGCAGGTGCCTGGCAAACTGTTCGGCCGACAGTTCCAAGGTCAGCAAATGGGCATCAACCGTTGCCCGAAAGTAGCGCCAAAAGATCAGTGACGGAATCGCCACCATCAAGCCGAACGCGGTGTTGTACAAAGCCACTGAAATGCCATGCGCCAACTGCGCCGGATTGGCCCCTGCGCTGACGCCGCTAGGCGTCTGTGAACCGAAAATTTCGATCATGCCGATAACAGTACCCAGCAAGCCCAACAAGGGCGCAGCCGAAGCAATGGTGGCCAGGGCGCTCAAATAGCGCTCCATGCGATGCGCCACTTCACGTCCTGACGCCTCCATCGTGGCGCGCAGGTCCTCTTCCGAACAGCGCGGGTTGGCACTTAAAGCCCGCAGGCCACTGGCCAACACTTCACCCAGCGCAGAACTTTGCGCCATTCGATCGACCACATCACGGCTCGGGACCGCCTGACGCGTGACGCGCAGCGCCTCACCGAGCAGCCCGGGCGGGGCAATGCGACTGGTCTTTAGACTGACCATGCGCTCAATCACCAGCGCCAGCGCCAGGATGGAAGCAAAAATCAGGGGCCAAATCGGCCAGCCTGCGGCTTGTATGATCGATAGCATAGGACTCTCTTCAAAAATAGTTTGTCGTGCGGCAATGCCCGGATCGACTTAATAATTTCCACGCTCAGAAATATGGAATGGCCTCAGGCGGTTCCGTACTTGGTCTCGAACTCCAGCCCGATATCCTTGAGCAGCGGTATCGGGAGCAGGCCACCGGCACACACAATCACGTCATCGTTGCGCAGGCGCTCACGCACACCGTTGTTGTCAATCTCGACATGGTCTTTGGCAATCGACAGGACTTGCGAATTGAGCAAGACACGCAAGCGACCCGCCTGTTGGTGTTGTTCCAGCAGGGTACGATTCTTCGGTTTCACCCTGGAGAATGCCGCGCTGCGATAAGACAAGGTCACATCCGTTCCCGCTTGCTCCGACAGGGTGATCGCAGCTTCCAGAGCACTGTCACCGCCGCCGACAACCAGTATCGCCTGCCCAGCATATTGGACTGGATCAATGAGCCGGTACACCACCTTGGGGGACTCTTCGCCAGGCACCTCCAGTTTGCGCGGCGTACCGCGCCGACCCAGCGCCAGCAAGACGTTACGCGTTGTGTAACGACCACGGTCGGTACGCACGACAAAATAACCCTTCTCCCGATCGATACCTTCCATGCGCTCACGAAAAGAAATCTGCAAACCCGTCTTGTCGACAATGTTCAACCAGAACTTCAGCAGATCTTCCTTTTGAATTTCACCAAACTTGACTGGCGGTACCAACGCCAACTTGAGCTCCACATTCATGACCAGCTTACGCCGTGGATAGTGGTAAACAGCACCACCCAGGTTGTCTTCCTGTTCCACGATTTTATAACGCAACTTGTGTTCAAGCGCGGCCAGACCCGCTGACACACCAGCGGGCCCACAACCCACGATGACCACGTCATAGTCGGCCTTGCCACCCGTTTTGTGGCGCAGCGCATCAATGGCCTGGCGGCCCTGCTCGGCCGCCTTGCGCACCAAGCCCATGCCGCCGAGTTCTCCAGCGATGAAAATACCGGGAACATTGGACTCGAATTTCGGCGTCACGTTCGGAATATCAATACCACGGCGCGCGGTGCCAAAGACAAGTTTGATCGCTTCTAGCGGGCAGGCCGTAGCACAAGCACCGTGACCGATGCAGTGTGAGGCGTTAATCAGTACAGCCTTGCCGTTGACCACGCCCAGCGCCTTTTCCGGACAAGCCTTGACGCAAGCCCCAGACCCCATGCAGCGTGCCAGATCAACGATGGGATGAAGCGAAGGCGGCTCGGTCAGGCCAGCCTCAATGGATTCCTGCAATTGCGCAGAATGGGACTCGTTTTTTTTGCGTTGCCGCGTCATGTAAAGCACGATGACAATCAGGAATACGGCCGGATAGAGATAGAGGTAAAGCGGAAAATCTGGCATATGCGGAGTACTCCTGGTTGTCACCCTAAGATTGGATTGCACTTGATCATGAATTGGGCCTGAACACCCGCTTCAGCGGCCACCATAAAGCAGGCGAACGGCCGTATCAAAGGTCCACACGCGGCGAATTTCAACAACGTCGTATTCCATTGCCACATCCGACGTGAACGGCGCAAACGGCGACAGCATCAAAATCACGCGCCGCACGGCATTGTCAATGGCCGGCACACCGCTGGAACGGTCAATCACAACACTCTCCAGACTGCCATCACGGCGCAAGGATACCGTCACCACCGGGTTTTCATATGGAGCACCGTTCTTGGCCGCCCGGAACACGTCGAACGGGGCATTCTGCTCAATTTTTTGACGCCACCCTTCAGCCATCATGCGCAGGCGCAGGTCCTGCTCGGCGCGCCCGATCACAGTTTGACGCTTCGCACTTTCCATTGGCAGTTGGGCTGGTTTTTCAGCCGCTCGCGCCGCCAGCGCCACCTCGGCCTTGCGCTGAGCCTCCTGCCGCAAAGCCGCTTGCCGTTGCGCTTCCAGACGCTGCGCCTCACGATCCGCTGCTGCCTGTCGCGCTGCTGCCTGAGCGGCGGCTGCGGCGCGCTGGGCATCCTGACGCTGCGCGTCAAGCTGTGCCGCCGCCTGTTGGGCTGCCGCTTGCGCTGCGGCTTGAGCACGCTCGGCTTCCTGCTGCAGCGCGTCCTGGCGTTGTGCCTCACGCTGTGCCGCCGCCTGTTGGGCTGCCGCTTGCACTGCGGCTTGGGCCCGCTCGACTTCCTGTTGCAGCGCGTCCTGGCGCTGTGCCGCCTGCTGGGCTGCCGCTTGCGCAGCGGCTTGTGCACGCTCGGCTTCCTGTTGCAGAGCCTCCTGTCGTTGTGCCTCACGCTGTGCCGCCGCCTGTTTGGCTGCCGCTTGCGCAGCGGCTTGGGTACGCTCGGCTTCCTGTTGCAGAGCCTCCTGTCGTTGTGCCTCACGCTGTGCCGCCGCCTGCTGGGCTGCCGCTTGCGCTGCGGCTTCGGCCCGCTGCGTTTCCAGCCGCATCTCTTCCTGGCGCAACTCGGCCTGGCGCAAATCCTCAATGCGCTGCACTTCCTGCACGGTGGGCGCGTTCACTGCCGGAGCAGGCGGAACCGAAAACTCCACTTCGGGTACTGGCGTCTGCGCCATCACGACGGCAGATTCTGGGCGCGGCGGCGAGACCATGGTGGGCTTACTGGCTATCGCAATGTCAGGCAGTGTTATTGGCACCGGTACCGGCGTAACCGGTATCGTCATCGGTATCGGTTTGAGCGTCTTCTTCCTAAGCGCTTCCGGTTTACGCCGACGCACAACGGGTTTGACCGGCTTGGCTGCTGAGTTGGGAACCGGCACGCTCGGAGCGGGAACCACGAACGCCGCGACGGCCACGCCGGCCGCGACCGCAGGTGCATTCACTGTCAGTACCTTTTGAGAATCAGGCAAGGGAGCAGGCTTTGCGGTAGCGGTCGCTTCACGTGGCCGCGCAACAAGCTTCACGCTCAAGGCAACAGGCTCGCGGCTCTTGTTCGACAGGCTGCTCGGCATAGCCATGTCAGGCAGCGCAAACTTGATGCTCAGAATCAGCGCATGAATCAGAAACGAGACCAGCAAGGTATGTTCAAGGCGCAGCCGAAAACGGCCTGGCTCAGGGATCGTCACATTCTCAGAATGCATTCCAGGCACCATGCTCTGAAAGCCTCTGTCCCCAGATTGAGGTGTAAACGCTGCGTCCGAAGAAAAAGGATAATCCCCAGGCAAAATAATCCTTTGAGGCCTGGCCGAGGGAGCCGCCCAGATTGCCAAACGCGGTGCTCGATCCACTGAAAAGCACATCGGCATTGGCTATTGAAAAATCAACCAACGCCGTATTGCCAAATGTGTCGCTCAGACTCGCGCTACGCAGGGCCGATGTAAACCCGGTTGGGCAATACCAGCCGCCACTCTGATCCGTTGAAGCACCCGAACTTTTGCAACTTTGCGTAATGCTGTCGTCAGTGAAAAAGTAGGCGTTGGAGCCGCTGTCAATGTAGCTATAGGGGTAGACTGTCGAGCCAATGGTAGTTGTGAAGAAGAGATAGCTTGGACTTGTCTGGTTAGCATCAACCGAAAGCATCTTCGCGCTAGGTGAAATTTGATTATTGCTGCGCGTGCCGATACCGAACACGAGCCGGCCCCTGGCGACACCAGCGCCCAGGGGTGGCAGCGCCGGCAGGCTGATGATCGTTCCGTTGTTGTCGGGCTGCGGATTGCCATCATCGGGAACAAAGTGCACCACGGGATTTTGCGTCTGCTGCTCGTTGGGAATCGCAGCCGCTTGGCAGTTGGCCGTTACTTGATCGGGACACACGTAATACTGAATATGGAATCCTGAATAGTCGCCGTTTGCGCAAGTTACACCACAGTCGAATCCCATCATGCCGATGCCCAGGATGCCATTCGCCTGTAACGCTGCGGCCGAGTTGAAGATGGGCGACTGGCCAGTCGACGAGAGGCCACCGGCCGCCACAACGCAGTCAGTCGGTACCGTGAGGTTTGCGCTGCCCGTGTCGTCTATGACCTGAATCGGAATCGCCGTGGCGGTCTCGCCAGCCATGTGCACGTCGGCACTGGCCAGCGGTCCCCACACGCCACCAAGCACAAACGGATAGCACTCAACTGCCGTTCCTGCCGGTGTCTGGCGTTGCGCGTCGGCCGCCAGCGTCAGCGCGGGCAGTGACAAGTTGCCGACGCTGCTCTTGAGCACGCGCAGACCGTAGGAACCGGTATCAAGAAAGACGTGGTCAATCGTGACGCACTTGGTCGAGTTGGGTGCGCAGACGGTGACCGTAACGTAGGGCGTGTTCATTGCGCCGAAAGAAAAGCTGGCTGGACCGCCATCAACGATCACTTCGGTGGTATTCGAACCCGTCGGCGTATCGAGGCTGACGGTGGTCGCCGGAATCAGGCCTCCGGAATAAGTCGTGACCGACGAATCACCACCCCCACAGGCAACACAAACCGCGAGGACCCACAGAGCAGCCAGCCACAAGCCAAGCTTAGCGCAGCGTATCTGCATCCAACCCTTTCGGCACCAGATTGGGCACATACGCCAACCCAGCAAACGCGTTCATCCGTCCACCCTGATGAAGAACCAGGTTGGTCTGGCGCACGGACCGTTGCATCTTGCTGCTGGCAACGCCGCTGCTTACTGTGTTACCTGCCGCGAGCAGCGTGAAATTCGACCCCAGCAACTTCGCCAGATCGGGCTTCAATCGGCTCCGCCAGGAAACCGCAAATACCACCCCGGCGGCATTCACATATTCCTTGATGATCGAACCATCGGCCAAACTGATTTCATGGGTAGTCATGCGCTGAACCGCGCTTTGGCGGCGCGCACCGCCAAAGCGAACCTGATCGGCTTTGACCGTATCAACGGTTTCGCCCAATACGGCTTGCGCCTCGCTCGCGCAAAACAACGCACTGCCAGATACCAGCAGCCACCCGAGCCGGGGCCTCCAAGCGCCGCCCCACCGCGCTGCGGCGATCACTTCAGCACCTCGGCAATTTCCAGCTTCAAGTTCTTGGCTCCGACCGAAACCGGCGCCGACACGCCCTCCAGATCCCCCGGTGCCGGCGTGATGTCGCCGCGCGCAGAAATGCGGGCCACCACAACCACCTGCGACAGCTTCGACAGACTCACATTGGGGACCATCCCCATCGAATCATCAAGGGTGAAGTTGAGCGGCAGGTCGCTGATTTTTTTGCGCAACAGGGCAACCGGCATGCGTGATCCATCCACCGGGCGCGCATACAGAAAGAGCGTGGCCTGCGCCGGCGCCTTGGCACGCAAAGCATCCGCCAACACAACGCGGCCTGACACTTGTGCCGATGCGCCCGCGCCGACGGTATTGCTACTGGTTTTGGCCTGAGCCGCAAGCGCTGACGGCGCTGACGCCGCAGATGCGGCACCGGCCGCAGCCTTCGCTTGCACGATGCTGAGGTCGATTTCCTGCTGCAATGCCGGATCGGTCAATGCCGCCCGCGCACGCTCCAAAAGCGATATCGACTGCGCATAGTCCTGCTCTTCAAAGCGGGCCGAGCCGGCCAATAGAAGTGCTTTGGCGTTTTTCGGGTCGATGGACAAGGCGCGTTTCAATAGCGCGTTGGGCTCGCCCTTGAACGACCGACCATTAATGACCGCCAACACATCCGCATAATCGGCCAGCACTTGCGCATCCTTTGGCAAGAGCTGAGCCAAGGTCGTATAGGCCTTGGCTGACTCGGAAAATTTACCCAACATTTCGTAAGAATGCGCCAGCATGACCCAGGCGGATGCATTCGTGGGTTCCGTTTGCGTCTGACCCAAAGCCAGTGTCACCATGCGCTCCAATTGCTCATGTGTCAGCGCTTTGCGGGTCTGGCTGACGCCAGTTTCTGCCGGCGACGCGCGCTCTTTGGCTGTCTTTGGCACACCGGAAATCGGCCCTGCAAACTTCAGCAGATAGGCGCCCCCCACCAACAAGACCAGACTCAGCGCCGCGAGGGTCAGCCAGATTCCAGATGCTCGACTTCGTGTCGCGCCGGGCGCAGTAGCACTGCCCCGACTTGTTGACGCGACATCGATTTTGAGGTCCCGTTCCTCGTCTCCAGGCTGTGCAATCAATCTCTATTCCTCAAAAGCCATACGAACTGGGGGGCAGCATCAGGCGGTGCGCCGACCCGTGACAGGCGCTTAGAACAACTCATAGCGCACACCAAAATAGAAGAACACCGAGGTCGTTGTGTTTTGATTCGCAAGACCGTCGTTGGACGAACGCTCAAGCATCAATTCACCCATGACACTGGTTCGCTTGGAGATAGTGTAAGAACTGCGTATGCCCGGCGCTACACGCGTCGTTCTTGTTCCCAGTGTGTCGTTCTGCACGTAGTAGCGCAGCGAAGGCTCAAGCGTCATCTTGTTGTCATAAAAACCTGTGAGATTGTTATAGGACAGCTGGGTGCCGCGGAAAGTCGGCGTCGACAACACACTCAAATTGAAATTATTGATGTCACGCTTGGAATAGAGATTCGAACCCGTCAATTGCAGTGAAAGACCATACTGCGCGCCGGTTGCGGGCTGCGCTTCGAAATTGCCAACGGCTGGCAATTCACCGACGTCACTGTAGCGAATATCGCCCGTGGCCTGCCACTTTTCCGCAACCGGCCGGGAAGCGCTGAACAAGACTTGGCGTGCCTGCGCCGAGGTCGACTTCGCCAGCAAGGCGACCTCGTCCAGGCTAATGGTCAATCTTTGCATCAGGCTGCTTATCGAAGCATCACCGGTACTGATCAAGGCGTTGGTCATGAGCAAGGAAGGGGCACGACGTGAATCCAGCAACAGGGTGTAAGTGGTCTGCCCCGGCCCCTGCATCGATCCCTGCACCGAAAACGCATTCACGGCACTGAGCATTTGGTCGTAATCCAGCATGGTGTATAAAGAGCCGCGCTCGTCCGAGTAACGCAACTCGGTTCCGAGGGCGCGCCGATTGGTGATGCCTTCGGTGGTTTGGTTCACGATGTATATGTCGCCATTCAGGTTGGGAATGATTGCGTCGAGCTCGACCATGCCAGCGTAAAGTCGCTCGGACGGTGCCGACACCACCGGGTTGGCTGGCACGCCACCCATCAGATTGACGCGCAAACCCGGGCGCACCGGATAAGTCGCCGAAAGGCCGTCAAACAGGCCTAGCAATCCACCGTTGATGGCCGACTGCCGACCCACCCGCAACGCGAGTCCGCTAGAAATCTGCCGGTAATCCACGTAGGCTGCACTCACGGAACTTTCATTCCTCGAGGTCGTCGTCAGATTGGCAGACCCGGTGCCGCGCAGCACCGCCCGCACGTCGGATTCTTCTGTAATATAGCGCGCACCCAGATCGAGACTGGTCACCAGTGCCGACTCCGTCGTCTTGGTCAGTGTCGATTGATCAATGCCAGAATCCAGGTTCACGAGTGACTCGCTACGCGCCTTGCCGCCAAAGTAGTACTGCGAGATGCTGCCGTTGTATTTGATCCCCCCCTGCTTGGCCTTTTCAAGCTCAGCCGCATGGGTTTCAACCCCAGGTTTGCTCGGGGCCACACCCATTGACGCCAGTCGCTGCGCCACACGCTGCGCACCTTCACCCGTCTTGAACAGCTTCAGGTAAAGCTCGTACTCCATCTTGGCGCGACCGAGGTCACCCGAGCGCTCCCAAGCCAGGCCAATCAATTCCTGCGCATCCTGCGTCGTTGAATTGGGGGGCAACAGCAGCAACTGATTGAACTGGGCAATCGCGGTTTCGGTGCTCCCCTTGCTCAGAGCATCTTTAGCCGACACCATCAATTCAGCAGCGCGGGTTTCCACTTCCGCGGAGCCCTCTGTTGTCACTGGCGTCGGTGCTGGAACCTGACGCGCTTGGCCAACAAACACAAGGTCGATGGCATCGGGGCTCTGGCCTTGGCGCGCTCGCATCTGTGCCGGCTGCTTGAGTTGCACGCTCATTTGCCGCACCATCCGGTTCGAGGTGGTATTGAGCATCAAAGTGAACTCAGGCGTCGCAGCGCTGCCCGCCACATGGCGGGAGTCTCCCGTGCGCTGTGTCAGCGAGGCCTCGTCTGGCCCCAACAATTCAATCTGAATTTGAAAAAAATCCGATGCGCCCAAGGGCGTCTGCTGCACCAGCCGCACCGACCCCGAAAAGCTGACCTGAGCCACACCATCGTCGCCCTGGGCGACGGCGCGGACCTCACTCAGGGTTTGCGCACCGGCTTGAAGGCTCAGCACAAGCATTGCGGTGGCCAGCAGCCAGCGTCCGATCGCGTTTCGACTTTGCATGATTACCTGCCTCCTCTTAGAGCCACCGCGAGCGGTTGGCCCCGACTTTGTTACTGACTTGTGCTTTGGATGAACGCCACATCAACTGAAGCTCCGAACCAACTCTGCGCTTCACGACCCTGGGCGCACTGGAATCGGCTTGGGTCGGTTGTTGCCCCGCATCTGCCTTGGAATGATTTCACCATTGATGACATGACAACTCACGCATGTGTTCTTGTCAGCCTGCGGCTGGTACAAGGGCGAAAAATGCGCATAGGAAACAGGCAACCACGCCACAGTGCGGTGGCAACTGTCACAGGATCTGACGGTGACGAAATGCCCGCCCGGTTTGCCGGCGACGACCGCACTGTTGTGACAAGTCTGGCACTGGCTTGGCACGACACCGAAGTGGCTGAACTGTGCCGGTTTCCAGGACGTGGTACGGTGACAGCTATCGCAAGACAGGCGCGTTTGCGAATGCTTGACTGGCGCTGCATTGGCCGCCTGGCCGTTATGGCAGGTCTGGCACTGGCCGGGCAAGACGCCCGAGTGGCTGAATACCGCCTCATCACCTGTCAACACGGACAGCCCAAAGCTATCGGGCGTGAGACGCTGGTTGATCGTGTTGAGCGCACCGCGCATCACCGGGCGTACTCGGGCCGCAGCGCCGCTGAACTTGCTGTAGCTCTTGGTGTGGCATGAAATGCAGTCTTGTCCCGCCTTGCGACTATGGTGGCCGACCGACGCGGTCACCAGATTGGTGACGCCGTACCACTTGTAGCCACCCTCATGACAAGCGATGCAGGTTGGGTATGCAGCAGCAGCCGCAACGTGCGCATTGGTATTGCCCTTCATGGCCATGCCTACAAATGAAGTAAATACGGTGGCGGAGTGGCATTTCTCGCAGGCAACCCCGACCGCCGGTACGTGGGTCGATGTCGATGGCGCGGTCGGCGAGCCGCCGGCCAGCAAAGGCATGATTTTGGGTTGGTACGTGAGTGGCGGCGGCGAGGCACAGGCAGCCTGCGTCGTGCAGCCGGCAAACGGACCGGCACCGGTTCCAGCCGTGTGGCAGGTGACGCAGCCGCTTGTGATGCCGGTATGCAATACCGCGTTGCTTGCAAGACCGGCGACCGAGTAGTTGCCTGCCACAATGTGGCAGGTGGCGCAAGCACCGTTGGTCGGCATGTGACCGGTCGGCTTGGCCGAGCCGGTGAAAGACACGGTGCCGCTATGACACTGCGAACAATCGCCCGTGGTCGGGTGTGCCGGGTCGGCCACGCTATAGGTACTGGCGGTTGCCACGGGCCGGCTGTGGAAGCCCTTATATGACGCGCCTGCGGTCAGCGTCGCCGGGTTCATCGGATATTTGCTCATGCCCATCCAGAACATGCCGGTTTCATGACATTGGTTGCAATTACTGGTGATCCCGGTGTGCGTCAGGGTGCTGACCGGCGCATTCCCAAAGGCGGTCCCCGGTGCAGTCTTGGTGGCGGAGGCGGCGATCAATCCAGTTGG
>CAIXNB010000127.1 GCA_903920695.1 uncultured beta proteobacterium | reverse complement strand
GCCGACCTTCATGGCCTGGTCCATCACCTTGCAGATCTTTTCGGCATGGGCTTCACTCAGGGCCCCACCAAAGACCGTGAAATCCTGGCTGAAGACAAACACCAGACGGCCGTTGATCATGCCGTAGCCGGTGACGACGCCGTCGCCCGGAATCTTCTGCTCCTCCATGCCGAAGTCGACACAGCGGTGTTCGACGAACATGTCCCATTCTTCGAACGTGCCTTCGTCGAGCAGCAACTCGATGCGTTCGCGGGCGCTGAGTTTGCCCTTCTTGTGCTGCAGGTCGATGCGCTTCTGGCCACCGCCAAGGCGGGCCAGTTCGCGCTTGGCTTCGAGTTGTTCAAGTATGTCGTGCATGGTGTTTCTCTTTGAAAAGTTCTGTTGTCTCGGTTCTTGCTCAGCTAGCTTGGTTTTCGCATCTTCTGGGCTGCTCAGGCCTGATCCATTTGTGCCTGCAGCATCGTCCTGGCGGCAGTCGAGGCCGGCATACGACCCTGCTGTACTTCCTGCGTGAGCCGGGGCAGCAGGCGTTGCACCGCAGGGTGCTGCCGGAATGCCTGCTTGAGCCCGGCGTCGATGCGCTCCCACATCCAGGCCAGCGCCTGCTGCTGGCGGCGTACCGCCAGGCGCCCGCTCTGCTCCTGCCGCGATTTGAAGCGCTGCACCGCAGTCCAGAATGCATCGACACCGTGCCCGAGCAAGGCGCTGAGTTGCATCACCTGCGGCTGCCAATTTGTCTCTCGCTGCTGCACGGCATCCGGACTGCCATGCATGCCCAGCAAACGCAGCGAGGAGGCAATCTGCGCCTGCGCCCGGCTGGCGGCAATCGCGTCGATGTCGGCCTTGTTGATCAACACCAGATCGGCCAGTTCCATGACACCCTTCTTGATCGCCTGCAGGTCGTCACCGGCATTGGGCAGTTGCATCAGCACAAACATGTCGGTCATGTCGGCCACGGCAGTCTCCGACTGGCCGACCCCGACGGTCTCGACCAGCACGATGTCATAGCCCGCCGCCTCGCACACCAGCATGGCCTCGCGCGTTTTCTCGGCCACACCGCCTAACGTGCCGCTGCTCGGACTGGGTCGAATATAAGCATTCTCCTGCACCGACAATTTTTCCATGCGCGTCTTGTCGCCCAGAATCGAGCCGCCCGAGAGCGAAGACGAGGGATCAACCGCCAGCACCGCCACCCGGTGTCCCTGTCCAATCAGGTACAGGCCCAGTGTCTCGACAAAGGTTGATTTGCCAACCCCCGGTACACCGCTGATACCGATCCGGAACGATCGACCGGTGTGCGGCAACAGTGCCGTCAGCAGGGCATCGGCCTCGGTCCGGTGCTCGGCGCGCGTCGATTCCAGCAAAGTGATGGCCTTGGCGATGGATCGGCGCTGCGTCAGCGCCGATCCATGCACAATGGATTCGAACAGACTCATGCCGGGCATGGGATGGCTCAGGCCTGCAAGGACTTCTTGATCTGAGCCAGCACGTCCTTGGCGCTGACCGGGATCGGCGTGCCGGGGCCGTAGATGCCCTTGACGCCGGCGGCATACAGGAATTCATAGTCCTGCCGCGGCACGACGCCGCCGACAAACACAACGATGTCATCGGCACCCTGCTTCTTGAGCTCGGCAATGATGGCCGGCACCAGGGTCTTGTGCCCGGCGGCGAGCGTCGAGACGCCGACCGCATGCACATCGTTCTCGATGGCCTGGCGCGCGCACTCCTCGGGTGTCTGAAACAAGGGTCCAATGTCGACGTCAAAGCCGAGGTCAGCAAATGCGGTCGCCACTACTTTCGCGCCACGGTCATGGCCGTCCTGGCCAAGTTTCGAAATCATCACACGCGGGCGGCGCCCGTACTCCTGCGCAAAGGCACTGATTTCGGCCTTGAGGCTTTCCCAGAAGTCCATGCTGTCCCCTTCCGAGTCATAGGCCGCGGCATAGACGCCGCTGACCTTTTGCGTATCGGCGCGGTGCCGGCCGTAGACCTGTTCCAGCGCATCGCTGACCTCGCCCACGGTGGCACGCAGACGCACGGCCTTGATCGTCAAGTCAAGCAGATTGCCGCTGCCGGCCTTGGCCGCTTCGGTGATGACCGCCAGCGCTGCCTTCACCGCTGCGTCATCGCGCTTGGCCTTGATCGCGTTGAGGCGTTCGATTTGCCCGTCGCGCACCGCCACGTTGTCAATATCGCGCGCGTCGATCGCGTCTTCAGTCTTGAGTTTGTATTTGTTGACGCCAACGATGACATCCTTGCCACTGTCGATGCGCGCCTGCTTCTCGGCGGCGGCGGCTTCGATCTTGAGCTTGGCCCAGCCGCTGTCAACAGCCTTGGTCATGCCGCCCATGGCCTCGACCTCCTCGATGATCTTCCAGGCCGCATCCGCCATGTCCTGCGTCAGCTTCTCCATCATGTAGGAGCCGGCCCAGGGATCGATCACGTTAGTGATGTGGGTTTCTTCCTGAATGATGAGTTGCGTGTTGCGCGCAATGCGCGATGAGAACTCGGTGGGCAGCGCAATCGCTTCATCAAAGCTGTTGGTGTGCAGGCTTTGCGTACCACCAAACACTGCGGCCATGGCCTCGATGGTGGTGCGCACCACGTTGTTGTAGGGGTCCTGCTCGGTCAGACTCCAGCCGCTGGTCTGGCAATGCGTGCGCAGCATCAGGCTCTTGGGCGACTTGGCATCGAAGCCCTTCATGATGCGGCACCAGAGCAGGCGCGCGGCGCGCATCTTGGCCACTTCCAGATAGAAGTTCATGCCGATGGCCCAGAAGAAGGACAATCGCCCGGCGAACTCATCGACGTCCATGCCCTTGGCGATGGCGGTCTTCACATACTCCTTGCCATCGGCCAGCGTGAAGGCCAGTTCCAGCGCCTGGTTCGCGCCCGCTTCCTGCATGTGGTAGCCGCTGATCGAGATCGAGTTGAACTTCGGCATGTTGCGCGCCGTGTACTCGATGATGTCGCCAATGATGCGCATCGACGGTTGTGGCGGATAGATGTAGGTGTTGCGCACCATGAACTCTTTCAGAATGTCGTTCTGAATCGTTCCCGAGAGTTTGTCCTGGCTCACGCCCTGCTCTTCTGCTGCGACCACATAGCCGGCGAGCACCGGCAGCACGGCGCCGTTCATGGTCATGGATACGGAGACCTTGTCGAGCGGAATTTCGTTGAAGAGAATCTTCATGTCCTCGACGCTGTCGATGGCGACGCCGGCCTTGCCGACATCGCCGGTCACGCGCGGATGATCCGAGTCGTAACCGCGGTGGGTCGCCAGGTCAAACGCAACGCTGACGCCCTGCCCGCCCGCTGCCAATGCCTTGCGGTAAAAAGCATTCGACTCCTCGGCGGTGGAGAAACCGGCGTACTGCCGGATGGTCCAGGGCCGCACCGCGTACATGGTGGCCTGCGGGCCGCGCAGATAGGGCTCAAAGCCCGGCAGCGTATCGGCGTAGGGAAGATCACGGGTATCGGCGGCGGTGTAAAGCGGCTTGACCGAAATGCCATCGGGCGTATGCCAGTTCAGCGCATCCAAATTACCACCCGGCGCCGATTTGGCGGCCGCCCTGGTCCAAGCTGCAAGGTTGCCAATTTCGAATTCAGGTTGTTTGTTTGTCATGTCGGCGGTCGTTCGAAGTGAGTTTATCCAAATGATCTGCAACCGAACAGCCCGCGGCAGCGTCGGCGGCGGGCATGGTTCGGCTAATCACGAGTTTACGTTATTTATAATTATTGATTCAGAAAATTGTTTAAAGCTTACAATTTCCGACATGCCAGCACGTTCCTTGTCTCCGCGCGCACTCTATGAAGAGGTGGCAGAGTTGCTGCGCCAGCGCATTTTTCAGCGCGAACTCGAACCCGGCAGCTGGATTGATGAACTCAAGATTGCCGAAGCCTACGGCATCAGCCGCACGCCGCTGCGCGAAGCACTCAAAGTACTGGCAGCCGAAGGCCTGATTACCATGAAGGTGCGCCGTGGCGCCTACGTGACCGAAGTTTCGGAACGCGACCTGACCGACGTCTACCACCTGCTGAGCCTGCTCGAATCCGACGCGGCCGGCGTTGTGGCCAGCACAGCCACAGCAGCGCAACTCAAGGCCTTGCAAGCCGTGCACCAGGAACTCGAAGACTGTGCCAAACCGAAGGCACAGGACCGTGAACGTTTCTTCAACGTCAACGAGCGCTTTCACATGCTGCTGCTGGAAATTGCGAACAATCGCTGGCGCGATCAAATGGTGGCCGACCTGCGCAAGGTCATGAAGCTCAACCGCCACAACTCGCTGCTCAAGACCGGTCGCATTGACGAATCACTGAAGGAACACCGGGCCCTGATGGCCGCCATTTCAGCCAGGGATGCAGCGCTCGCCATGCAACGGATGCGGGAGCACTTCAAGAACGGGCTGGAAGCGGCCAACTGAGCAGCGCTTCAAAAGGCGTACAAGGGACCGGTCCCGAGTGAGGACGACTGCCCCTCGATGCCGATGAAGACGCGGCGCCCATAGAAGAAAGGGAGCCCCCAATCAAAGCTGGTGGCATCACCGAGCGGCCCTGCCAAAGTCGGCAACACGACCTTGCTGCTATCGGCAAACAAGGCCGTGGCATTGTCAATCGCAAATGACACCATACTCCTTGCCGCGTTCGCACCCACCAGCGTGGCCGACAACAAGGTCAATGAGGCTGGGCAATAAAAACCGACGCTGCTGTCGGCGCAGCTCGTGATTGCCGCTGAATCAAAGTACAGGCCGTTGGAGCCGGTGTCCAGGAAACTCGTCGTGTAGCTTTTTCCGAGAAGTTCGGTGTTGAAATCACCGAGGGCATTGGTACTCAACAACCGGCCCGAGGTGATCTGGTTATTTGACTGCGTTCCGATGCCGAAAATGAGCGAGCCGTTCAAACTGCTAGCGCCAGCGGCTGCAACTGCGGGCAGGTCAATCAAAATACCGTTGTTATCCTGCGCAAACAGCGGCACCGGATTTTTCAGTTGCTTTGCAGGGCTGACCGTGGCACCAACGGTGCGTCGGCAACTGGCGTCGGTGCAGGTGAAATAGGAACCGTTATGGCTCGTCGCCGTACAGTCAGCGCCACAATCTTCCTTGAACAAACCAATCCCCAGAATGCCGTTGGCGCCCAGCGCTTGAGCCGTGGTCATGGGCGTTGCGCCAATTGAACAGGCCGCCGCTGGACTGCCAAACGCAGGATCGGCAATGATCTGAATCGGCACACTGGCAGCGGTCTTGCCGCCGAGCACAATATCGGCGCTGACCACCGGACCCCAGGCATAGGTGTTGTCAACAAACTGCACACAACTGAGGAGCGGAAAACCGGCACTGCCGGTAAGACGCGTCAAATTCAGTGCAGAAGGCACAAGACTGGACAGCAGCCGCAGCCCGGTGGAGCCGGTATCAAGCAAAACATGGTCAATGGTCTGACACAGCGTACGGCTGCCGGGCTGGCAGACCGTCACCGTCGCGTACAGCCGATTGACGTTGTAACCCGAACTGGACGGGCCGACGTCAACCAAGACGCTCAGTACGTTGTCGGCGGTCGGTGTCGGTATCGGTATCGGTGTAGGCGTCGATCCCGAACCACCACCACCGCCACAGGCTGTGAGCAAACCGGCGAGCAACACCAGTGCCGCTGCACCACGTGAAAAACTATTGCAGTACATCTTTGATATTGACCCCCGCAGGAATCAACTCAGGTGAGTAAGCGTAGCCCGAAAAATTCCGCATGCGCCCACTGGAGCGCAGCACCAGTGTGTCACGCAGCACACTGACAGGAGAACCCCGTTTCCCGAGCGCGCGGGCCTGATCGGTTTCGATCTTGAAGGTATCAAAATAGTTGCCCAGCAGCGCAGTCAGGTCGGGCAGTACCGGCCCGCGCCAGCGCACGGCAAACACGACCCCAGCCGCGCTGGCGTACTCAAGAACGCTGGTGCCGGTTTCCAGCAGCGTCTCATGCACCGTGTACAGATCGGAGCGAGGCGCTGATGTGGCCGCCAGGCGTCTTGCGCCGGGCACGGAACTGGTCATTGCCAAAGTCGGCGCGGCGGAAGGCGCTTGCCCAAGCGCCGCGAATACCGCATCGGTACCGCCCCCCAGCAGCAAGGCAAGCAGCAGCGCGCGAACGCCACTGGCACGCGGCAACCCCGGTCGATCGGCTCTCAACCGCCAACTTCGCTTGTCCATTTGATGCATCAGCGCTTTAACTGCCATCAGCCGAGTGTAGTCAAATACGCGCTAACAACGCGGCGCTGTGGCGCAAAGAGGCGTGCTGCATGAACTGAAATACCAAATTGGTCTGCCCGGAGGGGATCGAACCCCCGACCCACAGCTTAGAAGGCTGTTGCTCTATCCAACTGAGCTACGGGCAGGTGCTTGAACACAGGCCTGCTTGCCCTGGTTTCTTCATGTCTTTGCGCAAGGCCGCAGAAGTTTGAATCCTGCAACGGACGCGGGTCCAAGTATAAGCGGCTGATTTGCGCATACCGGGTGGCGATAATGCACATCATCATTGATAGCGAAGTGTGCCATGTCCCAATTCACCAAAGTAGTTCTGTTCACCGATGCCAATGGTCGCGCCCGGTTTCGCGAAGAGACGCTCGCCCTGGAACAGGGCTCGCCGCAGTCGCGCTTGTCCGAGTTGTTTGCGTCGGGCGGTTATCAGTTGCGGACCAGCCCGGTCGGGTTTCGCAGCCAGTTCCACTGCTCCGACTACACCCAGTGGGTGTTCATTCTGCAGGGCCAAATGGAGATTGGCATTCAAGGCAGCGTGTCGCGCGTCTTCAAGCCCGGCGAGCATTTCTATTCGGCCGATCTTCTACCCGTAGGGCAGACCTTTGACCCAACTCGGCATGGGCACTGGAGCCGCCAAGTGGGCCCTGACGCCCTGATCACCTTGTTTGTGCGCGGCTGACAAACCGCCGGGACGCAAAGCCGGACGCAGACCGCGCGCCCGGATGTTATGGTTCGACCATGAAAACACAAATTGATCATCTGGTTGTCGTGGCAAAAACACTCGAGCTTGGCGTGCAGTGGTGTGAAGCCACATTCGGCATCACCCCCGGGCCGGGCGGCGAACATGCGCAGTATGGAACCCATAACCGCTTGTTCAAGATCGCCACACCAGCGAACCCGCTGGCCTATCTGGAAATCATCGCCATCAATTCCGCAGCCGTGCGGCCGGCCAATGCGCCAGCGCGACGCTGGTTCGACATGGACGATGCGGCACTGCAGGCGGCCGTCACCATCGAACCAAGGCTGGTTCACTTCGTTGCCAACACGGATGACATTCAGGCCGCCCGGACTGCTTTGAAAGCGCAAGGCATTGATCGCGGACCAGCGGTGCATGCCAGCCGCCATTCACGCCGTGGCCTGTTGCAATGGCAAATCACCGTGCGTGACGATGGCCAGCGCCTGTTCAATGGCGCGCTGCCAAGCCTGATTCAATGGGGCAAACCGGATGAAGCGGAGCCGCTACGACTGCACCCTCGCAACAGCCTGCCACGTTCTGGCGTCACACTGCAAAGCATTGCCGTCACGCATCCGACTGCCGACAAGCTGCTCGCTGCCTACGCGTCAATAGGACTCATCGGCATTGCTGTGGACACAGGCGCGGCCAACATCCGGGCAACGCTGCACACACCCAAAGGTGTCGTCATGCTGGAAAGTCTCGGGATTTAGTCTACTCAGACCTGGGTCAACCCCAGTCAACCGATCTCGACCCGTATGCAGGCACCAAACAAAACGGGCTTCAGGATAAATCCCAAAACCCGTGCTGCATATTTCAACCTAAAAGACATGGTCGGGGCGAAAGGATTCGAACCTTCGACCCTCTGGTCCCAAACCAGATGCGCTACCAGGCTGCGCTACGCCCCGACATGCGCCTATTGTAACGGGTGACAACAGCTTTCCCTCTGAAGCATGTGACTTTTCAAGCCAAATCATCGGATACAGTCTGGGCATGCCAGCACCAACGCCACCGCTCACATGGCTTGCGCCGGGTCAGGATTTCCCGCCGGTTGATCTGGCCTGGGATGAAGGCTCAGCCGCGCCGGGCTTACTCGCTGCGGGTGGCGCACTGGATGTCGATAGTTTGCGCGCGGCCTATGCTCAAGGGATCTTCCCCTGGTACAACGAAGGGCAACCCATCCTGTGGTGGAGCCCGAACCCGAGAATGGTGCTTCATGTTTCAAAATTCCGGATTCATCCGTCATTGCGCAAGACACTTGTCCGCTTTCAACGAACCAGCGGCTGTGAAATTCGCATTGACTCAGTCTTCGACCAGGTGATCAATGCCTGCGCCAACAGCCGGCGCGACGGACAAAGCCGCACCTGGATTTCGCCGGACATGATTGCGGCCTACCGCGCCTTGCACCGGGCTGGCCTTGCGCACAGCGTCGAAACATGGGTCAACGGGAAACTTACCGGGGGCCTGTATTGCGTCGCACTGGGCGGGTTCGTATTCGGTGAGTCGATGTTCAGCCATGCCAGCGACGCCTCGAAAATTGCACTCGCAGCCCTGATCGGATTTTGTCGCGAGTATGGCGTCAAGCACATTGATTGCCAGCAAAACACACGCCACCTGGCCTCTCTGGGCGCGCATGAAATAGCGCGTGAGCTGTTTCTCAGGCATGTGCGCCAGGGACTGGCCCAGGCTGCGCCCGCATGGCAATTTGAAACCCGGTACTGGAATCAGGTCGTGCCGGAAACGAGGACGCCAGGGTGACAAATCTCAACGACCTGCCACTGCAGACCCTGCAGTTTTATGCCACCGCGACCTATGCCTGCAGTTATCTGCCAGGAGAACAGGCCCGGTCCGAAGTGGCAACACCCAGCCATCTGATCAACACCCATACCTATTCTGAACTCGTCAACCGGGGTTTCAGGCGCAGCGGCTTGTTCACCTATCGCCCCCACTGCGATGCCTGTCGGGCCTGCATACCAATACGGATTCCGGTGAGCACCTTCCGGCCTGACCGAAGTCAGCGGCGCGCCTGGTTGCGCCATGTAGGCCTGCAAACCCGGGTGCTGGAACTGAGTTTCCAGCAGGAGCACTACGACCTGTACCAGCGTTACCAGATTGATCGCCACGCAGGCGGCGGAATGGACCAAGACAGCGTCGACCAATACCAGCAGTTCCTGCTGCAAAGCCGGGTCAACTCGCGCTTGGTCGAGTTTCGCGAGACGCACGCCGACGGCACGCCGGGCCGGCTGCAAATGGTATCGATCATTGATCTGCTCGACGACGGCATATCGTCGGTCTATACCTTTTACGAAACGCGCCTGAACAGCGACAGCTTCGGTATCTACAACATTCTCTGGCAGATCGCTGAGGCAAGCACCCTCGGGTTGCCCCATGTTTACCTCGGCTACTGGGTCAAGGAAAGTCAAAAGATGAACTACAAGGCCAGATTTGCGCCTGCCGAGTTCTTGCTGGCAGGGCAATGGGTAATCGAAAAGCCCAATTGAACATCACCACGAACGCGATAAAACATTTCACCAGATAAAATGGCGACGTCACCGTTCAGGACCCGCGATGCGAAAAACAGATCCCAGTATCCCCACCACTCCTACCGTCCAAGTCATCGAGCGCATGTTTACCCTGATGGACGTTCTGGCCTCGAAAGAGGAGGCAATTTCCCTGAAAGAAATCAGCGAAAAGTCGGGGCTGCACCTGTCCACTACCCACCGCCTGCTAAACGATTTGGCAACTGGACGCTTTGTCGATCATCCGCAACCCGGCAGTTATCGGCTCGGCATGCGCCTGCTGGAACTGGGTAACCTGGTCAAAAGCCGCCTCAACGTGCGCGATGCAGCGCTGCTGCCGATGCGGGAACTGCATAAATTGATCCAGCAACCCGTCAACCTGAGTGTGCGCCAGGGCGATGAAATTGTGTATGTGGAGCGCGCCTACAGTGAACGCTCTGGCATGCAAGTGGTACGCGCCATCGGTGGCCGCGCGCCATTGCACCTCACCTCGGTCGGCAAACTGTTTCTGGCTGCAGACGACCCGCAACGGGTCCGCGCCTATGCGACCCGCACCGGGTTGAGCGGCCATACCAAGAACAGTCTGACCCAGTTGCCGGCGCTGGAGCGCGAACTCTCAAAGGTCCGCCAGTATGGCAATGCGCATGACAACGAAGAACTTGAACTGGGCGTGCGCTGCATGGCAGCAGGCATCTATGACGACCAGGGCACCCTGGTGGCGGGCTTGTCGATTTCAGCGCCGGCCGAGCGACTGGAAGATGCCTGGCTGCCCAAACTCCAAGCGACTGCGCACGAAATTTCAACGACCTTGGGCTATCGACCCGAGCCCAGCCGCTGACGGCCGATCATCTGTCAAACTTTGCTCGTGAATAACTGACCCGCTGCCGTCCCGGTCAAAGGTACGGATTCGGCAGTTGCCGTTGGCTTGGATTCAACCCAGCGTCGAACCCGCTCGGCATCCCCTATGCGACTGAGTTTTCCAGCGGAATCGAGAAAAACCATGATGATCTTACGACCGGCAACCTTGGCCTGCATGACGAGACACTGGCCCGCTTCCGCGATATAGCCAGTCTTTTGCAAGCCAATATCCCAGGACGGGTTCTTCACTAGGCGGTTGGTATTGTTGTATTGAAGCGTGCGCTTTCCCACGGCCACCTGGTAACCGGGCGACGTGGACAACTCGCGCAAGGTTGGATCGCCATAGGCGAAATTGACCAGTTTGGCCAGATCGCGCGCGCTCGATTGATTCTTGCTGGAGAGACCGGTGGGCTCCTCATAATGCGTGTCCTGCATGCCAATCAGGTGCGCCTTGGCATTCATTAAACCGACAAAGACCGGCAGTCCGCCTGGATAGCTGCGGCCAAGGGCATGCGCAGCCCGATTTTCACTTGACATCAACGCCAAATGCAGCAGTTCGCCGCGGCTCAGTTCGGTCCCGACCCGCAGACGTGATGAACTGCCCTTTTCGGTGTCCACATCAGCCTGCGAAATCGTGATCATCTCGTTCATGGGCAAGCGGGCTTCGCTGAGGACCAGGCCGGTCATCAATTTCGTCAATGAAGCAATCGGCAAAATAGCCTTGTCATTTTTGCTATACAAGACTTCACTGGTATCCTGGTCGATCACCAGCGCCACACTGGACTTCAACGCCAGTGAGTCGCGCGCGCCATGCAAGCCTGCCAACCGTCCAAACGAGGCCTTCAGTGGAACGATATCGGTCGCGATGACAGCCCTGTGTTTTGTAGAAACAACTTTCTTGGTGACTTTGGCCTTGGCCACGCTGCTGCTCTTGGCTGCTTTGACATGGTGACGCTTGCTGTGAGCCGCTTCAGCCTGAGCTGACGACGCGACAAAGGCGAACAGCGTCAAACCGAAGAGAAAGAGCAGTTTGCAAACGATACTTCCGAGCGCTGACTGACGAAAGCAAGACATGCATCTTTCTCCTGATTAATTTCCCGAACGGGGAAGTTTAAACAGAAAAACCGCAAGATATCAAATACTTGCGGTTTTTTCTTAATCCATAACATACAAACAGGACATTGACTAGCCCTGTGCGGCAACCCGGTCCGCCTTACTCTGCAATTTATTCAGTGCACTAAGGTAGGCTTTGGCCGATGCGACGATGATATCCGGGTCAGCGCCGATGCCATTGACAACCCGCCCACTGTTTTGCAGACGTACAGTCACCTCGCCCTGGCTTTCGGTCGAACCACTGATGGCATTGACCGAATACAGCACCATCTCGGCGCCACTATTAACGTGTGCTTCAATCGCCTTTAGGGATGCATCGACCGGCCCGTTACCATCCGAACTGATCTTCACTTCTTCCCCGTTGTCCGTGAAGACAATGCTGGCATAGGGATGTTTACCCGTTTCACTGCGCTGCGACAAGGAGACAAAGCGATATTGCTCCTGCTCATGCGTCACGCCTTCGTCACTCACCAGCGCAAGAATGTCCTCATCAAAAATCTCACTCTTGAGATCAGCCAGTTCCTTGAACCGGGTGAACGCGCTATTGATGTCGGCTTCGCTTTCCATCTGGACACCGAGTTCCTGCAAACGCTGCTTGAAGGCGTTTCGACCACTGAGTTTGCCCAGGATGATCTTGTTCGTGGTCCAACCCACATCCTCGGCCCGCATGATTTCGTAGGTGTCGCGTGCCTTGAGCACGCCGTCCTGATGGATACCCGAAGCGTGTGCGAACGCATTGGCACCGACAACCGCCTTGTTCGGCTGCACAACAAAGCCGGTTGTCTGGCTGACCATGCGACTGGCCGCCAGAATGTGTTTGGTGTCGATACCCAGATCCAGACCAAAATAATCACGCCGGGTCTTGAGTGCCATGACCACTTCTTCCAGGCTGCAATTGCCAGCCCGCTCGCCCAAGCCGTTGATGGTGCACTCCACCTGACGCGCACCGCCAATCTTCACGCCAGCCAATGAATTGGCGACCGCCATGCCAAGGTCATTGTGGCAATGGACCGACCAGATAGCCATGTCCGAATTCGGAATCCGCTCCCGCAAATTCCTGATGAAATTTCCGTACAGTTCCGGCACGGCATAACCGACTGTGTCGGGCACATTGATGGTGGTGGCACCTTCGGCAATCACGGCTTCAATAACGCGGCACAGAAAGTCTGGATCGCTGCGATAGCCATCTTCCGGACTGAACTCAACGTCGGCAACCAGATTGCGCGCAAAGCGCACAGCCAACTTGGCCTGCTCAAACACCTCGTCGGGCGTCATACGCAATTTCTTCTCCATGTGCAGCGCTGACGTCGCGATGAAGGTATGGATGCGGGCGCTGTTGGCCCCTTTGAGGGCTTCGGCAGCGCGCGAAATATCCTTGTCATTGGCGCGCGATAAGGAACAGATGGTCGAATCCTTGATGGCATTGGCGATCGTCTGAACCGCCTCGAAATCGCCGTTCGAACTTGCGGCAAAACCAGCTTCGATCACATCGACCTTCAATCGTTCCAGTTGCCGGGCAATGCGCAGTTTCTCGTCCTTGTTCATGGACGCGCCGGGCGATTGCTCGCCGTCACGCAACGTGGTATCGAAAATAATTACTTTGTCAGCCATCCGGGTTCTCCTGTTGTCCTCAAAATCCGCAAGCAAAAAAACGTCGTATCAAACAAAAAGCCCGCTGCGGACGCATACGGGCTTTTGGTTTCGATCAGCGCGTGCGCTACCGTTTCCGCCCGTCCGGCGTTAGCAGTAGCGCTAGCAAAATCTGATTCATGGCTTCAATGTACCACAAGTTTTCCGCTCACTTGTGCAGCCCTCGCTCGTCCGGCTCGTCGGTCGAAGTGCTGATGACACTGGTTTGAAGCCCCTTGGTTTTGCGCCAGCCGTAAATCACGTAGCCACTCAGGCCGTACACCAAGAACAAGGCAAACAGCACTTTCGGCGGATCAATGTTGATCGCAGCAATGACGAGCGCAATCAGAACCAGAACGACAAAAGGCACGCTTTTCTTCGATACATCCTTGAAACTGTAGAACGGCACATTGGTCACCATGCTCAGTCCCGCATACAAGGCCACACCAAACATGGGCCAGGCGACACTCGGTCCCTTGACATCCAGATCGGTCACGACCCAAACGAAACTGGCAACTATGGCTGCGGCAGCGGGTGAAGGCAAGCCCTGAAAATAGCGCTTGTCCACGACACCCGTATTAACGTTGAAGCGGGCCAGACGCAAAGCCGCACACGCGCAGTAAACAAAGGCAGCAACCCAACCCCAACGCCCCAGGCCCTGCAGCGCCCAGACGTAAGCGATGAGCGCCGGCGCAGCGCCAAACGACACCATGTCCGACAACGAGTCCATCTGCTCGCCAAAAGCACTTTGCGTATTGGTCATGCGGGCGACCCGACCATCCAAGCTATCGAGCACCATGGCACAAAATACACCGAACGCAGCCAGAACAAAGCGGCCATTGATGGCCATGACAACGGAATAAAACCCGCCAAAAAGCGCTGCCAGCGTAAACAGATTGGGCAAAATATAAATGCCCTTGCGGCGCTTTCTCACGACAACGACATCGCCCTCAGGAATGTCCAAATCATTTCCGTCACGCATAGAAAATAGCCTCCATCGCTGCATAGTAACAAAGGCCACCGAAGTGGCCTTTGTTACGACAGTCGACCGGCTTAGTTGCGGGTTTGGTCGACCAGTTTGTTCTTCTTGATCCAGGGCATCATGCCGCGCAGTGATTCTCCAACGATCTCAATTTGGTGCTCGGACATCAGGCGACGCCGGCTCAGCAAAGTCGGTGCACCGGCCTTGTTCTCCAGAATGAAACTCTTGGCATATTCGCCGGTCTGAATATCCTTGAGACACTGGCGCATCGCTTCCTTGCTGGCAGCATTGACGATTTTCGGACCGGTCACGTACTCGCCATACTCGGCATTGTTGGAGATCGAATAGTTCATGTTGGCGATGCCGCCTTCATAAATCATGTCCACAATCAGTTTGAGTTCATGCAGGCACTCGAAATAGGCCATCTCGGGCGCATAGCCACCTTCTACCAGGGTCTCGAAACCGGCCTTGATCAGTTCCACCGTGCCACCGCACAGGACGGCCTGCTCGCCGAACAGGTCGGTTTCGGTTTCTTCACGGAAACTGGTCTCGATAATGCCGGCCTTGCCACCACCGTTGGCCATGGCATAGCTCAGAGCCAGATCAAGCGAGCGACCCGACTTGTCTTGGTGGACCGCAACCAGGTGCGGCACACCGCCACCCTGGACATAGGTGCCACGCACCGTGTGGCCCGGCGCCTTGGGCGCGACCATCCAGACATCCAGATCGGCACGCGGATTGACCAGCCCGTAATGGACATTGAAACCGTGCGCAAATACCAGAGACGCACCCTGCTTGATATTGGATTCAATGTCATTGGCATACACCGCGCCGATCTGTTCATCTGGCAACAGGATCATGACGACGTCAGCACCCTTGACAGCGGCCGCCACTTCGGCAACCTGAAGGCCAGCTTTTTCCACCTTGGCCCAGGAAGCGCCGCCCTTGCGCAAACCGACGACAACCTTGACGCCACTCTCGTTCAGGTTCTGGGCATGGGCATGGCCCTGGCTACCGTAACCGATGATTGCAACTGTCTTGCCTTTAATCAGGCTGAGGTCACAGTCCTTGTCGTAAAAAACTTTCATTCTCTTCTCCGTTTTAAAAAATCAAACTCTCAGGATACGTTCACCACGACCGATACCACTGGAGCCGGTGCGGACGGTTTCCAGTATCGCGCCACGCTCAATGGCCTCTAGGAAGGCATCGTTCTTTGATTGATCGCCGGTCAACTCGATGGTGTAGCTTTTTTCGGTGACATCAATGATACGGCCCCGAAAGATATCGGCCATGCGCTTCATTTCCTCGCGCTCCTTGCCCACGGCGCGCACTTTGACCATCATCAGTTCACGCTCGGTATAGGCGCCCTCTGTCAGATCAACCACCTTCACCACTTCGATCAGTCGGTTCAGGTGCTTGGTGATCTGTTCGATCACCTCATCCGACCCGGCGGTCTGTATCGTCATGCGCGACAGGCTTGGGTCCTCGGTCGGCGCGACCGTGAGTGATTCGATGTTGTAACCACGGGCCGAGAAAAGGCCAACCACGCGCGACAATGCGCCGGGCTCGTTTTCCAGCAATACGGCAATGATATGTTTCATGGGATTCCTCTTTCGTTGCCCTCCCCCTGTTGCGGTAACCGCAGGGCTTGGCAGACAATTGATTGGTAAATTAAAGATCTTCCGAACCCAGCAGCATTTCAGTAATGCCGTTGCCAGCCCGCACCATCGGGAACACGTTTTCCGTCGGATCGGTGCGGAAGTCCATGAGCACGGTGCGGTCCTTCAACTTGCGCGCCTCGCGCAAGGCCGGCTCGACGTCCTGTGCGCGCTCGATCAGCATGCCCACGTGACCGTAAGCTTCGGCGAGTTTCACGAAATTGGGCAACGCATCCATGTAGCTGTGGCTGTAGCGTCCCTCGTATTCCACTTCCTGCCACTGACGGACCATGCCCAGATAGCGGTTGTTGAGGGAAACTATCTTGATTGGCGTGTTGTACTGCAGGCAGGTTGAGAGTTCCTGAATACACATCTGAACCGAACCATCACCGGTGATACAGAAAACCTCGCTCTCGGGTCGCGCCATCTTGATACCCATGGCGTAGGGAATGCCAACGCCCATCGTTCCGAGGCCACCGGAATTGATCCAGCGCCGCGGCTCCTCAAAGCGGAAGTACTGGGCCGCCCACATCTGGTGCTGACCGACATCCGACGTGATGTAGGTGTCAACACCCTTGGTCATATTCCCGAGCGTCTCAATGACATACTGCGGCTTGATCACATCGTTTGTGCCATGGTCGTACTTGAGACAATCGCTCTTGCGCCAACCCTCGATCGTGTCCCACCAAGGTGCCAAGGACTGGACATCCGGTTTTGTTGAACCTTCCTTGATCATCGCGATCATCTCGCTGAGCACATCCTTGACATCCCCCACGATCGGAATGTCCACTTTCACGCGCTTCGAGATACTCGATGGGTCAATATCGATATGAATGATCTTGCGTTCATTCTGGGCAAAGTGTTTCGGGTTGCCAATCACCCGATCATCAAAGCGCGCACCGACCGCCAACAGGACGTCACAATGCTGCATCGCATTATTGGCTTCCACCGTGCCGTGCATGCCCAGCATGCCCAGGAACTTGCGATCACTTGCCGGATAGGAACCCAATCCCATCAAGGTGTTGGTGCATGGGCAGCCCATCATGTCCACCAGGGTGCGCAACTCGGCCGACGCATTGCTCAAAACAACACCGCCGCCAGTGTAGATATAGGGGCGTTTGGCGGCCAGCAGCAGCGCAAGTGCTTTGCGAATCTGCCCGCCATGTCCCTTGCGAACCGGGTTGTAGGAGCGCATCTCCACCGTCGCTGGATAACCGGCGTAATGCACCTTCTTGAAAGACACATCTTTCGGGATATCCACCACAACGGGGCCGGGACGACCACTGCGAGCGATATGAAAGGCCTTTTTCATGGTTTCAGCCAGATCCCGCACATCCTTGACCAGAAAATTGTGCTTCACGACCGGGCGTGTGATGCCCACGGTGTCGCATTCCTGGAACGCGTCGAGACCGATCGCTTGTGTCGGCACTTGCCCGGTCACGATCACCATCGGGATGCTGTCCATGTAAGCCGTGGCAATACCGGTTACTGCATTGGTGGCACCTGGTCCGGATGTGACGAGGGCGACGCCTACGTCACCGGTCGCACGCGCATACCCATCTGCAGCATGCACCGCAGCTTGTTCGTGTCGCACCAAAATGTGCTGAATGGTGTCCTGCTTGTATAAGGCGTCATAAATGTGGAGCACAGCACCACCCGGGTAGCCCCATACATATTTGACACCCTCTGCCTGCAATGCCTTGATCAGAACCTCGGCACCTCGAAGTTCCTGATCCATAGGCGCCGCAGCGGGCGTTTTTCCTGCTACCTGACTTTTCGAACCCGTCGCAGCCGCAACGGCCGAAGTAATTTCAGCTTTTGATATTTCCATGTTCAACCTTTGTGAATTTCTCTAACGAAAAACCTTGGGTGCCCCTTCGCAAACACTCATGGCGTCGCGTCGGAACTTAGAGCCAAAGCCATAAGCGCACTGATTCTTGCGCCAGACCGTGACCCGTTTGCCTTTTGATTTGCAGCGCCGATTATGGCACCGCAGCCATTGCAACAGGGCGCGACCGCCAGGAACGCCCAATTCCGATGACATAATCGCGCCATTGGCACGCCGATTTCATCGGACGCGGGTCACGGGACAAGCTAACTTAACGACCGTCTCAAGGCAAACACCTCTTGGCAACAGAACAAGAACTCTCCGAGTTTCTGAAAAGCGTCGAAAAGCGCGCCTTCAAACGTTCGGTCTATCACGTGAGAAACGACGAGTCTGCTCTTGATATCGTGCAGGACAGCATGATGAAACTGGCTGAGCACTACGGGCATAAGCCTGCTGCCGAGCTACCCATGCTGTTCCAGCGCATCTTGTCAAACTGCACACTGGACTGGTTTCGGCGACAAAAGACCCGAAATGTGCTTTTTTCAAATTTCAGTGATTTTGCCTTCGCTGGAGAAGAAGAAGAATTTGACATCCTGGAAACTTTGAATGTACAAAACCACTCAGAGCAGACAGAGAGCGCCGAGAGCACAACGCAACGGGCACAAACCTTGCATGCAATAGAAGCTGAAATTCAGGAACTGCCTGCCCGTCAACGAGAAGCCTTCCTCATGCGTTACTGGGAGGAACTGGACGTGGCAGAAACTGCTGCAGCAATGGGTTGCTCTGAAGGCAGTGTCAAAACACACTGCTCAAGAGCAGTACAAGCCCTTGGAACAGCCTTGAGGGCAAAGGGAATCACGTTATGAGCAATTCGTACCAATATCAACATCAGTTGGCACAAGACCGCTTCGGTCTACAGGTGGCTGCGCGTCTATCAGATGCTGCCGATCAACTCCCGTATGACATTTCTGAGCGCTTGCGTGCCGCCCGAACCCAGGCTGTCGGTAAGCGCAAAGTGGTACTGGTTCGTACCGCGAGTCGTCTGGTCACATCCGATGCCAATGGAACCATGACATTGGGGCAGTCCGGTTGGTGGGATCGTCTGGCCGCAGCAGTTCCATTGCTGGCCCTGGTTTTTGGCCTGATCACGATCAACATGGTGCAGACCGAGAATCGCGCCAATGAGCTGGCTGAAATTGATGCGGCCTTACTGACCGACGACCTGCCGCCAGCGGCGTACGCAGATCCTGCCTTTACCCAATTCCTCAAGAGCAGTTCCGGGCAAGACCAATAAATCGGACATGACAATGTCCATGCGCCGTCCTGATCACTACAAAAACTTCTTCTCAGCCCGCTCGCTGACAAATGCCCTTGCCTCGGTAACGCTCGCCACCTTGGGCGCGCCAATGTTCAGTGCATGGGCTCAAACTGCGGCCGAGCCCCCGCCTTTGGCCGCAGCATCGGCATCAGTGACCGTTGCCAACAGTCCGAACAAAACAGCAAAAGTTTCAAAGAACGCCATCAAGCCCGACTGGCAAGACCTGACACCACTCCAGCAAACCTCACTCCAGCCCTTGGCTGAGAAGTGGACCACGCTGGGCGAAACACAGAAGCGCAAATGGATCGCCATCGCAGCGAACTATCCAAAGTTGGCGCCAGCCGAGCAGACAAAACTGCACAGCCGCATGACCGAGTGGGTCTCACTGAGTCAACAACAACGCGCGCAGGCCAGGCTGAACTTCGCCGAATCGAAGAAACTGACACCGACACAGAAGGCAGCCACCTGGAACGCTTATCAGGCACTCAGCCCAGAAGAAAAGCAAAAGCTGGCACGTGCGGCTCAACCGAAGACAAGCGGAGCTGCCGCTGCCGTGAAACCCGTCTCGTCGCAACAACTGGCAACCGTGCCGCTGACCAAACAAACAGCGAAACAGCCTCCCAAAATGGCGGCGGCGGGACATTCATTGAACAGTAACACCCTGCTGCCGCAATCCAAACCGGTGACCGAGCTCTCGTCACAGGAGCCCAAGAACTGAACGCCATCGGTCCTGATCCGATGATTGACGAGCTGCAAACACCCAGTTTGATGCGCCGCATGGCCTGTTGGCTATACGAGGGAATATTGTTGACGGGTGTGGTCTTTATTGCCGGTTATTTGTTCAGTACCTTGGGCCAGACCCGCAATGCCATGAACAACCGCCATGGCCTGCAGGCCTTTCTGTTTGTGATCTTCGGCATCTACTTTGTCTGGCTCTGGGCCAAGGGGCAGACTCTGGCCATGAAGACTTGGGGCATCACCGTGGTTGATCGCAGCGGCAAACCCCTGACCCAGATGCGCGCCCTGTTGCGTTATGTCGCCAGTTGGCTCTGGTTCCTGCCGGCCCTGATTGCTGTCGCGCCCTTCAAGCTCTCAGGCACTGAATCTGCCGTCATCGTCGTGGGCTGGGTTGCCGTATGGGCCATCCTGAGCGGCTTGCACCCGCAGCGGCAGTTCTGGCACGACGCCCTGGCCGGTACGCGGCTGGTACTCGCGCCGCGTCTGAAGAAATGAGCGGCCAGCCAGACTGCCCAGGCCTATACCGCCGATTCGTCCTGCTCGCCCGTGCGAATGCGCACGACCCGCTCGACGCTGGTCACAAAGATCTTGCCGTCACCAATCTTGCCGGTGTGCGCCGCCTTCACGATCGCATCGACGCAACGATCCAAGTCTTCGGACTTGACTACCACTTCGACCTTCACCTTTGGCAAGAAGTCAACCACGTACTCAGCACCGCGGTAGAGTTCGGTATGGCCTTTTTGCCGACCAAAGCCCTTGACCTCGGTGACGGTGAGGCCGGTTACGCCACATTCGGCCAGGGCTTCCCGTACCTCTTCAAGTTTGAATGGCTTGACGATGGCGGTTATCTGTTTCATCTTTTCTCCTGATTGGGTCGTAACACTGCTTTTTGATCAAGCGCGGAAGCGATTGGTTATAGGATAACGCC
Source organism: uncultured beta proteobacterium (assembly GCA_903920695.1). GTDB lineage: Bacteria > Pseudomonadota > Gammaproteobacteria > Burkholderiales > Burkholderiaceae_C > Rhodoferax. Next base: position 25,881 of record CAIXNB010000127.1, on the reverse strand, counting down.
AATCCTTGCCAAAGCTGCGGTGGGTCACACGAATTCCCACCGGGGCCTGGCGGCGCTTGTATTCATTGATCTTGATCAGCCGCGTCACTTTTTCCACATCGGCCAGCGCAAACCCGGCCGCAACAATCTCATCAATGCTCTGATCGTTCTCCATGTAACGCTCCAGAATCGCATCCAGAATGGCGTAGTCCGGCAAACTGTCCTGATCGGTCTGATCCGGACGCAACTCCGCACTCGGTGGTCGCGTGATGATGCGCTGCGGAATCGGCTCGCTTCCACTGCCATAAGGATCATTGCCGTTGCGCCAGCGCGCCAGCTCAAATACAGTCGTTTTGGCCAAATCCTTGATCGCGGCAAAGCCACCGGCCATGTCCCCATACAGCGTGCAATAGCCGGTTGCCATCTCGGATTTATTGCCAGTCGTCAAGACGATGCTGCCAAATTTATTGGACAAGGCCATCAGCAAGGTGCCGCGAATGCGGGCCTGGATGTTCTCTTCTGTCGTGTCTTCGGCCAAACCCTTGAACTGCGCGGCCAGGGACAGCTTGAAGGCTTCAAACTCCGGCACGATTGAGATCTCGTCGTAACGCACGCCCATCCGCTGCGCCATCTCGCGCGCGTCGATCCAACTGATGTCGGCCGTATAGGGCGAAGGCATCATCACGGTGCGAACCCGGTCCTTGCCCAACGCATCGACCGCCAACGCCAGAACCAGTGCCGAGTCGATGCCGCCGGACAGGCCCAGCAACACACCGGGAAAGCCGTTTTTCCCAATGTAATCACGCACGCCCAGCACCAGCGCGTGCCACAGGTCAGCCTGCGGCGAGTTTTCTGCCGCCACCTCGGCACTGAAACGAAGCACGCCACCCTCGCGCTTTGTCTCTACCATCAGACTGGCTTCGACAAAGCTGGCGGCACGTCCAACCACTGCACCGTCGGCATCCAGCACAAACGAGCGCCCTTCGAAAACCACCTCGTCCTGCCCGCCCACCAGATGCGCATACACCAGCGGCAAAGCACAGTCCCGCACGCGCTCACGCATCATCTGCTCACGCTCGTTGCCCTTGCCGATGTGAAACGGCGAGGCATTGATCACCGCGAGCAACTCGGCACCCGCAGCCTTGGTCAGGCGCGCCGGTTCTTCAAACCAGGCGTCCTCGCAGATCAACAACCCGACCTTGATCGTGTGGCCCGGCTCACCGGCTTCGAACACGCAGATATCCCGCCCCGGTGTGAAATAGCGCCGCTCATCAAACACCTGGTAGTTGGGCAACTCACGCTTGGCATAGTGGGCTACGACCTTGCCCTCACGCAGAACGCTGGCGGCGTTGTGGCGGCTTTGCACTGCCACGGAGCGGGTTCGGCTGTCGCCCCCGCTCGGATGCCCCAGCACCAGCGTCAGATTCTTTAACCCGGCGAGTTCACGGGCCACTGTTTTCACGGCATCATCACAGGCTGTAATAAACGCCGGGCGCAGAAACAGGTCTTCGGCGGCATAGCCGCAAATGGCAAGCTCCGGCGTCAACAGCAAACGGACCCCGTCCGCGTAAACCGAGCGCGCCAGATCAATGATTTTTTTCGAATTTCCGGTCAGATCGCCGACCACGAAATCGATTTGGGCAACGCAGATTTTGAGTGTCATGTACCGTAGGTATGAATGAAAGATGAAGCCAGTGAAACACAAGTCGAACGATTATGTCATTCAGGTGCGCAACTCGCCCGATGAGGTGAATGCCGCCGACTGGAACGAACTACTGGCGCTGCAGGCCGAGGCGACGCCTTTCATGCGGCACGAGTACCTGAGCGCCTTGCACGCCAGCGCTGCAGCCATTCCCGCGACCGGCTGGACGCCGCGCTTCATCACAATGGCGCGCGGCGGCGTTCTGCTGGCGGCTTGCGCGCTCTACCTCAAGACCCACTCCTATGGCGAGTATGTGTTTGATCGGGCCTGGGCCAACGCCTATGCACAAAACGGTCTGGACTACTACCCCAAGGCGCTGGTCGCCGTGCCCTTCACACCCGTGCCCGGCGCACGTTTGCTGGCACGCAGCGCGGCAGACCGCACCCTGCTGGCCAAGGCACTCATCCAGTGGTGCGAAGCGCAACAACTGTCATCCCTGCACCTGCTGTTTGCCAGCGCCGATGACCTGCAAGCCTGTACCGAGGCCGGCATGCTGCTGCGCCACACAGTCCAATTTCACTGGAAGAATGTGGCCCCCACGCTTGTCACTGCGTGTGCTACGCTGCCCCCCAAGGGGGCTGTTTCGCCTTGGGGCGGCCCGGCGGCGAAACTCTCCCCCACGCTCCCCGCACGGCCGTATGTTGACTTCGAGGACTTCCTGGCATCGCTGTCGCAGGACAAGCGCAAGAAAATCCGCCAGGAACGGCGCAAGGTAGCTGACGCCGGGGTCAGATTCCGCTGTAAGCAGGGGACGGCGATCAACGAGCAGGATTGGGATTTCTTCTACCGCTGCTACGAGCGCACCTACCTTGAACACGGCAACCCACCCTATCTGAACCGCGACTTCTTCCAGCGCATGGCCAGCACCATGCCAGAAAACTGGTTGCTGTTCGTGGCAGAGCGAGAAGGGCGACCGATCGCCGCCAGCCTGATCGCCGTTCAGGGAGAAACCGGGCCGTCTGCCAGTTCCCTTTCATCGTTAGGCCTGGAACGCGTCGCCTACGGTCGTTACTGGGGCGCCCTGGAGCGGGTTGACTGCCTGCACTTTGAGGCCTGTTACTACCAGCCCTTGCAATGGTGCATCGCGCACGGTTACCACCGATTTGAGGGTGGCGCCCAGGGCGAACACAAAATGGCGCGCGCCCTGCTGCCGGTCAAAGCCAGCAGCGCCCACTGGTTGGCCCATCCCGCATTCGCCGATGCAGTGGAACGGTTTCTCGAACAAGAAACACAGGGCGTTGAACATTACCTCGATGAGTTGGGTCAGCGCAGCCCGATCAAACACCACGCAGTGGCGCGCTAATTTTCCGAGCCAAATCGCTAATCGGGGCTTTCCCAACTCAGGGATACGTCTTGTTGTAGTTGGCAATGCCGTCCATGATTTCCTGCTTGGCCGACTCCGGCCCTTCCCAACCCAGGATCTTGACCCACTTGTTGATTTCCAGGTCCTTATAGTGCTCAAAGAAGTGGGCGATCGTCTTCAAGCGCACCGGGCTCAGGTCTTCGGGTTTCTTCCAGCGCGTGTAGAGCGACAGGATTTTGTCGATCGGAACCGCCAGCACTTTTCCGTCCTGCCCGGCTTCGTCTTCCATCTTCAGGATGCCGATGGCACGGCAGGTCACCACCACACCGGGAATCAGGGGCACCGGCGTGATCACCAACACATCGACGGGATCACCGTCGCCTGAAATCGTCTTGGGCACATAACCGTAATTGGTCGGATAGTGCATCGCCGTACTCATGAAGCGATCAACAAAAATGGCACTGGTTTCCTTGTCCACTTCGTACTTGACGGGATCCGCATTCATCGGAATTTCGATGATCACGTTGAAACTGTCGGGAACGTTCTTGCCGGGGGTGACGTTATCGAGGGACATGGTGGGTTCCTTGCGTTGAGTTAGATCAGAAAGCAGTAAGGATTAACCCTGATTTTACTTACAGACCCCTTGCCGCTAGCGGAAAAAGGCTATTTTCACGGTACAGTCGCGCGGTTGGCCAATTGCCTATGTCAATTTCCCATTGATGTTTCGCGGCAAGGAAGCAACGCAGCGGTGGTGCCGATTGCGCTGCACCCCTACTTAGCGAACCAACGACAGGAGATTTATATGACAGGCAACTCAGCGCTGATTCTGGCGCTCATCTGTGGCTTCATCGCCGTAGCCTATGGCTTTTGGGCCCGGGGCTGGATTCTTTCCCAGGATGCCGGCAACGCCCGGATGCAGGAAATATCAGCAGCCATCCAGACCGGTGCCGCCGCCTATCTGGCACGGCAGTACAAAACCATCGCCATGGTCGGTGTGGTACTGGCCGTTCTGATCGGCATCTTTCTCGATCCACTGAGCGCCGGGGGTTTCATCATCGGCGCCGTGCTCTCGGGCGCTTGCGGTTTCATCGGCATGAATGTCTCTGTGCGCGCCAATGTGCGCACCGCACAGGCTGCTACCAAGGGCATTGGCCCGGCACTTGACGTCGCCTTCCGCGGCGGCGCCACCACCGGCATGCTGGTAGTCGGTCTCGGCCTGCTGGGCGTCACTGGCTTCTACTGGTTCCTGGTGCCCGATGGTGCCGTTACTGTTGCCAAACTCAACCCACTGATCGGTTTTGCCTTCGGTTCATCACTGATCTCCATCTTTGCCCGTCTCGGCGGTGGCATTTTCACCAAGGGCGCTGACGTCGGCGCCGATCTGGTGGGTAAGGTCGAAGCCGGTATTCCGGAAGATGACCCGCGCAACCCGGCTGTAATCGCCGACAACGTCGGTGACAACGTCGGCGACTGCGCCGGTATGGCCGCCGACTTGTTCGAAACCTACGCCGTCACCCTGATCGCCACCATGGTGCTGGGCGCCCTGCTGCTTTCCGGCGCCAACACCAGCGCCGTGCTCTATCCGCTGGCACTCGGCGCCGTCTCCATCGTGGCTTCCATCATCGGCTGCTTCTTTGTCAAGGCATCACCGGGCATGAAGAACGTGATGCCCGCCCTGTACAAGGGTCTGGCTGTGGCGGGTATTCTGTCCCTGGTCGCTTTCTACTTCGTAACCACGAGCATGTTCCCCTCCGCAATCACCTTGACCGATGGCCGCGTTGTCGGTAGCACGAGCCTGTTTGGCGCCTGCGCTGTCGGCCTGATCCTGACCGCCGCCCTGGTCTGGATTACCGAGTACTACACCGGCACCCAGTACGCTCCCGTGCGCCACATTGCACAGGCATCGACCACCGGCCACGGCACCAACATCATCGCCGGTCTGGGCGTTTCTATGCGTTCCACCGCCTGGCCTGTGATTTTTGTTTGCATGGCGATCTGGACCGCTTACGCACTCGGCGGTCTGTATGGCATCGCGATTGCAGCAACCTCCATGCTGAGCATGGCCGGCATTGTGGTAGCACTTGACGCCTACGGCCCGATCACTGACAACGCCGGCGGCATCGCCGAAATGGCCGAAATGCCCAAGAGTGTGCGCGACATCACCGACCCGCTGGACGCTGTCGGCAACACCACCAAGGCCGTGACCAAGGGCTACGCCATTGGCTCTGCCGGTCTGGCTGCGCTGGTTTTGTTTGCCGACTACACGCACAAACTCGAAGCCTATGGCAAGCACATCACGTTTGACCTGAGCAACCCGATGGTCATCATCGGTCTGTTCATCGGCGGCCTGATTCCCTACCTGTTCGGCGCCATGGCAATGGAAGCCGTTGGCCGCGCTGCCGGTTCGGTGGTAGTTGAAGTGCGCCGCCAGTTCCGTGAAATCAAGGGCATCATGGAAGGCACGGCCAAGCCCGAGTACGACACGGCCGTCGACATGCTGACCACCGCTGCCATCAAGGAAATGATGATCCCATCGCTGCTGCCCGTGGTGGTGCCAATTCTGGTTGGCCTGCTGCTCGGCCCGGCCGCTTTGGGTGGCCTGCTGATGGGCACCATCGTCACTGGTCTGTTCGTCGCCATCTCCATGTGCACCGGCGGCGGTGCCTGGGACAATGCCAAGAAATACATCGAAGACGGCAACCACGGTGGTAAGGGCTCTGAAACCCATAAGGCCGCCGTTACCGGCGACACCGTGGGCGACCCCTACAAAGACACAGCCGGCCCGGCGATCAACCCCTTGATCAAGATCATCAACATCGTGGCACTGTTGATCGTGCCCGTGATGATGAAAATGCACGGCGGCTGATCAAACGCTACGTCAACGCAAAGCCCGCCTCTGGCGGGCTTTTTCAATGGGGCAATGACTGGCATCAACAAGCTCACTGCACCTTCAGCTACGATGGGGCTTGCATATTTCCGAGCGACGCCCCTTGAACCAACGAAGCCTGATTTGTAGCCTGTGCCTGGTGCTGCCGGCACTGCTCTTGGGTGGCTGCTCCTCCATGCTGCCCGAGGTTCACAACGAATCCACACCTTTCAGGAGTTTCGAGGATGCGCGCAAGGCCATCGATTCGCTGGTTCCAATGGAAAGCGACGTCACAACCCTGCGAAGCCTGGGCCTGGATCCGGCTACACAACCCAATACGATCATCCTGACCCAGACCGAGGTCGTGCGCAGATTTGTACCCAGCGCCCTGCTCAAGCGAGAGGATCTTGATCCGGGCGTGCTGGCCTGCCTGGAGGCACGCGACGACTGCCGTGGCTGGGAAATTACCGCCGCGAAAATCGAAAAGAAGAGAACCGGCGGCTTCTTGGCCGACTTCACTAATTTTTCACGCCGCTCCGAAACTACAGGCTGGCGCTTTAACGCCCTCGTCTTGCTGGTCAACGACAAGGTGGTCTACCGCGCCTGGGGCGGGCAACCCAGCGTCAACGAGATCGAAGTCAGCAACAACCCGCTCGGTCCGCTTCAGGAAATGGGGCCAGCGATTCTGACCCGCTAGGCCAACCGCCATCGGACAGAAAATTTTCATAGGAAAATCCTACGCATGCAATTCAACTACATCGCCAATACCTCACTGCCGTCCTCTTCCGGCCAAACCATCGTCATGCTCGATCCATCGGACGGCCAACCCTACGACGAAATCCAGCGCAGCAACGGCGCCGACATCGATCAGGCGGTGCGCGCTGCGCGAGCGGCTTTTGAATCGACCTGGTGCAAGCTCGGCGCCGCCGAGCGCGGCCGCCTGCTGATGCGACTGTCGCAGAAGGTCGCCGAGCACGCGCCCGAGCTCAGCCGCATCGAGCAGCGCGACTGCGGCAAGCCGACCAAGCAAGCCAACGCCGACTCTGCCGCCCTGGCGCGCTACTTCGAGTTCTATGCCGGCGCTTGCGACAAGTTGCACGGCGAAACCCTTCCCTACCTCGACGGCTACAGCGTGCTGACCTGGCGCGAGCCGCATGGCGTCACGGGACACATCGTGCCCTGGAACTACCCGATGCAGATCTTTGGCCGCAGCGTCGGCGGAGCCCTGGCCGCCGGCAATGTCTGCGTGGTCAAACCCGCCGAAGATGCCTGCCTGTCGCTGATCCGGGTCGCACAGCTGGCGGCCGAAGTCGGCTTCCCGCCGGGCGTCATCAACATCGTCACCGGTTACGGTCATGAAGTCGGCGATGCGCTGGCGCGCCATTCCGGTATCGACCACATCAGCTTCACCGGCAGCCCGAGCGTCGGCACGCTGATCCAGCAAGTGGCGGCCGAGCGCCATTGCCCGGTCACGCTCGAACTCGGCGGCAAGAGCCCGCAGATTGTCTTTGCCGACGCCGATCTCGATGCCGCTGTTCCCGCCATCATCAACGCCATCGTGCAAAACGCCGGGCAGACCTGCTCGGCCGGCTCGCGCGTGCTGATCGACCAAGCCATCTACGAGCCGCTGCTGGTGCGGCTCGGCCAGGCCTTTGAAAAGCTGCGCGTCGGTCCAGCCCTGCTCGACCTCGACGTCGGCCCGCTGATCCGCCAAAGCCAGCAACAACGGGTGCAGCAATTTCTGGCCGATGCGAAGCAGGCCGGCATCCCCACCGTGGCCCAAGGTCAGGTAGTGGCCGAAGCACCGGCGTCGGGTTTTTACCAGGCGCCGACCCTGCTGCGCGACGTCCCGGTCAAACACCGTGTGGCTCAGGAGGAAGTCTTTGGTCCGGTGCTGTGTGCAATGGCCTTCCGCGACGAGGACCATGCGATAGAACTTGCCAATGCAACCCAGTTTGGTCTGGTGGCCGGCGTCTGGACAGCAGACGGCGCACGCCAGTTCCGCATGGCGCGGCGCCTGCGCAGCGGCCAGATCTTCATCAACAACTACGGCGCCGGCGGCGGCGTGGAACTGCCATTCGGTGGCGTCAAATCCAGTGGCCACGGCCGTGAAAAAGGCTTTGAGGCCCTGTACGGCTTCACCACACTCAAGACCGTGGCTATCAAACACGGCTAACATTTTCGCCAGCATCAGCAAAGCAGCTCAAATCGGGATTCATCACATGCGCGTTCAAAACAAATCCATCATCGTCACCGGCGCCGGCGGCGGCATCGGCGAGGGCATCGCCAAACGGCTGGCCGCCGAAGGGGCCAAGATCATCGTCAATGACATCAATACCGCCCTCGGGGAAAAAGTGGTGGCCGAGATCGTGGCCGCTGGCGGCACGGCCTCGTTTTTTGCGGCCGACGTCACGCAATCCGATCAGGTCAAAGCCCTAGTCGCTGCCGCTGTGCAACGCTACGGCAAGCTCGACGTGATGATCAGCAACGCCGGTTGGACGCACCGTAACCGTCCGGCGCTTGAAGTCAGCGAAGACGAGTTCGACAAGTGCTACGCCGTCAACGTCAAAAGCATCTACCTCGCCACCGTTCATGCCACGCCGGTATTTCGCGCGCAAGGCGGCGGCAGTTTCATCAACATCGCCTCCACTGCCGGCGTGCGCCCGCGCCCGGGCCTGACCTGGTACAACGGCTCCAAAGGGGCGGTCATCACCACCTCCAAATCGCTCGCGGCCGAGCTCGGTCCCGACAACATCCGCGTCAATTGCATCAATCCGGTCTTCAATCCGGACACCAGCCTGGCCACCGAATTTGCCGGTGGCCCCTTGACCGACGAGCGCAAGGCCCTATTCCGCGCCAGCATTCCGCTGGGCCGCTTCTCCACTGCGCTCGACGTCGCCAATGCCGCCCTCTACCTGGCCAGCGACGAAGCCACTTTCATCAGCGGCGTCTGCATCGAGGTCGACGGTGCGCGCTGCGTCTGATAGCGGCGCCCGGATGCAAGCAGTGACATGACAGAACGCCACACGCCGCGCGTTGTGCCGCTGGTCGATCAGCGTAGTGCTGTACTGGCCATGCCGGCTGCCGGCAGTCGCATCGTCGCCACCGGTTCGTTGATCGACCAACGCGCGCGCCCCTTGCGCGATCTGCGCATCAGCGTCACCGACCGCTGCAACTTCCGCTGCAATTACTGCATGCCCAAAGAAGTATTCGACAAGAACCATCTGTATCTGCCACACAGCGCCTTGCTCTCGTTTGAGGAAATCACACGCATCGCCAAGGTCTTTGTCGCGCACGGCGTACAGAAGATCCGACTGACCGGCGGCGAACCCCTGCTGCGCAAGAACATCGAAAGCCTGATCGAACAACTGGCCATGCTGCGCACACCCGAAGGCCACGCGCTCGACTTGACGCTCACCACCAACGGCTCATTGCTGGCACGCAAGGCGCGCGCGCTCAAGGCGGCCGGGTTGCAACGCGTCACGGTCAGTCTGGACGGACTCAACGACGCGGTGTTTCGCAGCATGAACGACGTCGACTTTCCGGTCGCCGAGGTGCTGGCCGGCATTGAGGCCGCGCGCGAAGCGGGCCTGGGGCCGATCAAGATCAATATGGTGGTCAAGCGCGGCAGTAACGAACACGAAATCCTTCCGATGGCACGCCACTTTCGCGGCAGCGGCATCGTGCTGCGCTTCATTGAGTACATGGACGTCGGCGCCAGCAACGGCTGGCGCATGAATGACGTGCTGCCGTCAAGCGAAGTGGTCAAACGCATCCATGCCGAGTTGCCCTTGGTGCAACTCGATCCAAGTCAACCAGGTGAAACCGCCGAGCGCTGGGGTTACGCCGATGCATCGGGGCAACACGACCGCACACTCGGTGAAATCGGCGTCATCAGCAGCGTCACACAGGCCTTTTGCGGCGACTGCAACCGCGCCCGGCTATCGACCGAAGGCAAGCTCTACCTATGCCTGTTTGCATCAACGGGCTACGACTTGCGGACATTGGTGCGCGACCATGCCGCGACGGCCGACTTGGAATCGGCCATCGGTCATATCTGGCAAGACCGCAACGACAACTACTCCGAGTCGCGCAGCGCCCAGATCGACGACAGCGCCCCGGCGCAGCGGCGCGTCGAAATGAGCTACATCGGTGGTTGAGAATGACCCCCACGCTGCTCGCTTCGCGTAATGCGCTGCACCTTGCAGGCCGCGGCTCGCGAGACACTTCGCCTCTGTCGCCTGTCCAAGGCTGCTCAAGCAGCCTCGGAGCCGCAAGCTCCAGCCCCGAGGGGGCTAATCTTCCTTGGGGCGGCCCGGCGGAAGATTGCGCGATCAACCCACAAGACATCACCGCACTGATCCTCGCCGGTGGCCGCGGCACGCGCATGGGCGGGGTCGACAAGGGTCTGCAAACGTTCAATGGCGTCCCGTTGGCCCTGCACACAATGCAACGCCTGCAACAAGGTGGCGGGGCCGCTCGTATCGCCATCAACGCGAACCGCAATCTGGCCAGCTATGAGGCGTTCGGCGTGCCGGTGTGGCCCGATGGCATGGCGGACTACGCCGGGCCGTTGGCGGGTTTTCTGACCGGACTGGAACACTGCGAAACCCCGCTCCTGCTGACCGTTCCCTGCGACACACCGCTGTTGCCACTTAAGCTGCTGCCACGCCTGGCCAAGGCGCTCATCGCCGAGCAGGCCGACATTGCCATGGCCAGCGCACCCGAAATCGATAGAAACGGCCAGGTCCAGTTGCGGCCCCAGCCCGTCTTTTGCCTGCTGCGCGTGGCTTTGCTGGACAGTCTGAAGCGGTTTACCGAAGACGGTGGCCGCAAGATCGACAACTGGACCGCGCAGCAGCGCACCGTGATCGTTCCCTTCGATCAACCGGGCGATGATGTGCATGCGTTCTACAACGCCAACTCACTGGCCGATCTGCGGCAACTGGAGGGCAGTAATCCATGAAAACCCTCGCCACCATCGCTGCCGAACTGCAAGGCTATGACCCGCAAGCCTTGAGCGTCAGTGGCGTCAACACCTTTATGTCGCGCCTGGTGGAACCCGTCACGGCGCAGGAAACCGTCGGTATTTTTCAGGCACTGGGTCGCGTCCTGGCACAGGACGTGATCTCGCCCATCAGCGTGCCAGCGCACGATAACTCGGCGATGGACGGCTATGCCTTCGACGCCGCGCAACTCAAGCCAGGCGTCGCCCTGACCCTGACGGTGGCCGGCACATTGCGCGCTGGCGCTGGCTGGCCGCACCGGGTCGAGCCCGGTCAGTGCATCAAGATCATGACGGGCGCCATCATGCCCAGTGGGCTCGATACCGTGGTGCCGCAGGAGTTGGTCACGAGCGACGGGCCAAACATCGCCATCGCGGCCGGCCTGCTGCGCGCCGGCGACAACCGGCGCCAACTCGGTGAAGACCTGATGCAAGGCCAGCCAGCGCTGCGCCAAGGTCAACTGCTAACACCCGCAGCACTGGGGCTGCTGGCCAGCTTGGGCATCGAACAGGTGGCGGTCTGGCGCAAGCTGCGCGTCGCCTATTTTTCGACCGGCGACGAGATCCTGAGCCTGGGCCAGCCGCCACGCGAAGGCGCGGTTTACGACAGCAATCGCTACACCGTGTTTGGCCTGCTCAGTCGCCTGGGCTGCGAGGTGATCGACATGGGCGTGGTGCGCGACGAGCCCGCCCTGCTGGAAGCTGCATTCACGCAGGCAGCGCTGCAGACCGATGCCATCATCACCAGCGGCGGCGTCAGCGTCGGAGAAGCCGACTACACCAAGCTGATGATGAAGAAACTCGGCGACGTCGCTTTCTGGAAGATCGCCATGCGCCCCGGCCGTCCGATGGCGGTTGGCCGCATCGGCAACGCGGTGCTGTTCGGCCTGCCGGGCAACCCGGTCGCCGTGATGGTGACTTTTCTGGCCTTCGTGCGACCCGCCCTGCTGCAGATGATGGGCAGCACGGCAACGGCACCACCCTTGCTAAAGGCGCGCAGCCTGGAGGCGCTGCGCAAGAAGCCCGGTCGCACCGAATACCAGCGCGGCACGGTCAGCACTGGCGCTGACGGCTCACTTCAGGTCAGGACCACCGGCAACCAGGGCTCTGGCGTGCTCAGTTCCATGGTGCAGGCCAATGGCCTGATCGTGCTGGCGCACAAGCAAGGCGACGTCGCTGCCGGGGACCTGGTCAATATCATGATGTTTGAGGGTGTGATCTAGATTGCACTTGAACATATTAGGAGGGAACCAATGGCACACTGGCGTCCTCTATACTCGGCGCATCGATTTTTTCGGGTGCTGGCAGCCTGACGGCTGGAGTTGTCACCCTTCATCTTTGTCAAAGGAAACACCATGCAGATCAAAGTTGCTCGAATCATGGCGTCCTGCGCATGCGCGCTAGTACTGGTACTGCCGCTGACACCCGTCACGGTCCAGGCGCAGACCGCTGCCCCGGCAGCCAGCCAGGCCGCACCCGCTGCAGTCAGTGCGCCAGCGCCGGCAGTCGAAGCCAAAAAAGCCCCAGACCCCACCGACAACCCCTATGGCATCGAAGCCCTCTGGAAAACCTCCGACGGTGTCGCCAAGACCGTGCTGATGCTGCTGCTCGTCATGAGCATCAGCAGCTGGTATGTGCTGATCGTCAAACTGCTCGAACAGGCCAAGGTCGGTCGCCAGGCCAAGGCTGCAGCCAACGATTTCTGGACCGCCGGCAGCGTCGCACAAGGCTGCGCCAAGCTCGATGAAAACAGCCCGTTTCGTTTCATCGCCGAAGCCGGCATGGATGCCACCAAGAAGCACGACGGACTGATGGGCCATGTCGACTTGAACGACTGGATCGCCATGAGCATCCAGCGCGCCGTCGAGCGTATCCAGAGCAGCATGCAGCGCGGCCTCTCGGTGCTGGCCACAGTTGGCTCCATCTCGCCCTTCGTCGGCCTCTTTGGCACCGTCTGGGGCATCTACCACGCCCTGACCGCCATTGGCATCTCGGGCCAGGCATCGATTGACAAGGTGGCTGGCCCGGTCGGTGAAGCCCTGATCATGACCGCCATCGGTCTGGCTGTCGCCGTTCCCGCTGTGCTGGCCTACAACTGGCTGGTCGGTCGCAACAAGGACGCCATGGCCGATGTGCGCGCTTTCGGCAGCGACCTGCACGCCGTCATTCTCGGTTCGGTCAAGAAGGCCTGATACAGCCGCGCTCAATCCACCTAGGAAATTGCCATGTCAATGAGCGTTGGCTCTGCCAGTGACGGCGAAGACGCCGTCATGTCGGCCATCAACACCACGCCCCTGGTGGACGTGATGCTGGTGCTGCTGATCATCTTCCTGATCACCATTCCCGTGGTCACCACCTCGATCAAGGTCAGCCTGCCCAAGGAACGCGTCGAAGTGCGCGAGACCAAACCCGAAAACGTCATCATCTCGGTCGATCTGGCTGGCAACGTCTACTGGTACGACCAGCGCGTCCAGAACGTCGAAGTGCTGGTGGACAAGCTCAAGAAAGTCTCGCACCTCAAGCCCCAGCCTGAAGTGCAGATCCGCGGCGACATGAGCGCACAGTACGAAGGCGTGGGCAAGATCCTGTACGCCTGCCAGCGCGCCGGCATCGTCAAGGTCGCCTTCATCACCGAGCCCCCGCCGCTGGGCGGTTGAGCACACAGCATGCAAGGAACCCACCCATGAGCATGAACGTTGGCAGCAGCAACTCGGACGAGCCCGAGGTGCTGATGGAGATCAACACCACGCCACTGATCGACGTGATGCTGGTCCTCTTGGTGATGCTGATCATCACGATCCCGATCCAGTTGCATTCGGTCAATCTGGAAATGCCGGTGGGCACACCGCCGGTCAACAACATCAAGCCGGAAAAAATCCAGATCGACATTGACGACAAGAGCGTCGTCTACTGGCAAGGCCTGCCGGTCACGGCGCAGGAACTGGAATTCAAGATGATTGAAACGTCCCGGGCCACGGTGCAGCCCGAGATCCATGTGCGCCCGAACAAGGCCGCGAGCTACGCCGTCTTTGCCAACGTGCTGTCCTCGACCAAGCGCCTGGGGCTGAACAAGATCGCCGTTATCGGCAGCGAGCAGTTTGTCAAATGAATACGCCCGGCTCCGCCAGCATTGGCATGAACTACCGCTACCAGCCCAGAGACCCGAGCCGCCGGGTCAAGGGCCTGGTCATCGTCATCGCCCTGCACGTCTTGATGGGTTATGCCCTGGTCTCGGGCATGGCACGCAAAGGGCTGAACTTCATCAAGAAGCCGCTTGAAGCCGTGGTGATTCAAGAAGTCATCATTCCGCCGCCGCCGCCACCGCCACCACCGAAGAAGGTCGAGACGCCCAAAGAAATCGTCAGGAGCGAAGCGCCACCGCCACCCTATGTGCCGCCGCCCGATGTGGCACCGTCGACGGTGAGTGCGGGCATTTCGATTGCATCGACGACCAACGTGCCGACTGCACCGGTCGCCATTGCACCGCCAGCGCCACCGGCGCCAGTCGCCAAACCCGCGCCCAACCGCAACGACATCGGCGTCGCCTGCCCGACCCAGGTGCCACCCGAGATGCCGCGCAAGGCGATACAGGACGGAACCGAAGGCGTGGTGAAAGCCCAGATCCGAATCAAGGGCGGCGTCATTCAGGATGTGACCATCGTGTCAGGTCCGCGCGTATTCCACGCCGCCGTCAAGGCCGCCATGATGCAGTACAAGTGCATCTCGGATGCCGGTGAGGTGACCGCCACGCAGGAATTCAACTTCAAGCTTGAATAAGCGCCGCAGCGACGTTCACCCGAGACAGTGAGAAGCCTCTGCCAGCCATGCCTTGCGCATGGCTGGCTGTCCGCCGTGCCTTATAGCGTCGCCGAATACAACAATGCCTATCACACTGGCGCGTCACCACGATGTATTTTGGCAACAGGGAGGCTTGTTTTTAAGAATTGCGTTAAGCCCCAATTCAAATTTACTTTTTTTTACCTTAAAGTAGTTACACGGAAACAGATGCAGTTGGAAAACGCCTCCAACTTGCAGCCCATTCTGGCGCGACATATCTTGCTCTGTTTTCCCATTCAATGAAGGACTACTCATGAAATACGACAGGCATGGCAAAGCGTTTGCGCGCACCAAGTTGTGCACGGGTTTGGTAATCGCCTTTGGCGGCCTTGTGATGGCCCCAGGGGCCGTCATGGCGCAAGACGCAACGTTGCAGCGCGTGGAAATTACCGGCTCAGCGATCAAACGAATCGACGCGGAAACCGCGGTGCCAATCACCGTGATCAAGTTCGATGACCTGAAGAAACAAGGCGTTACGACCATCGAACAGGTCATGGCGTCAATCACCTCGTCGCAAACAAGCCTTGGCACCAGCCAGGTCGTCGGTTCGGGAACGGGCGGCGCTTCGTTTGCCGATCTGCGCGGTATTGGTGCAAACAAGACCCTGGTTCTTTTGAATGGTCGACGCATCGCCAACAATGCGCTCGACAGTTCCGCACCCGACTTAAACATGATTCCGTTTGCGGCACTGGACCGTATCGAAGTGCTGCGTGACGGCGCTTCGTCGTTGTACGGCACGGACGCTATCGGCGGTGTGATCAACTTCATCACCCGCAAAAACTTTAGTGGCGGCACCATCACGGTTGGGGCAGACTCACCACAACACCCGGGCGGCAAAGCGACCAGCGCGAACATTGGATTCGGGTTTGGCGACCTCAATGAACGCGGATTTAATGTTCTGGGCTTCATTGACTACCAAAAGCAGGATCCGATCGGCGGCACGCAGCGTGATTTCAATACACGTTACGCTGGCGGCTTGTCCCCGACAACCAGCCCCGCCAATTACTACCAGGATGGCAACAGTGGTAACCCGGCGGCGCCAGGATGCACTTCCGCACCCAACCTGATCCCCAATGCAACGAATACGGGTTGCCAGATGACAACCTCCAGTTTCGTCAACTACACACCCGCGACCGAGCGCGTGTCGGGCCTGTTGAAGGGAGCACTGAAAATCAACAACGACATGCAGTTCGGTCTGGAATATTTTGGCAGCCGAAGCAAAGTGGACACCGTTATTGCACCAGTGCCTTACGGTGGCCTGTTCATGAACCGCCTCCGTCCGGACGGTTCATTGAATCCGTACTACCCCGGCAATACGGCAACGTCCATCGTTCCCAATATCCCGCTGAGCGCCACCTTCACCGACAGTTCTGCTGCCGCCCACCCGGAATTGCAGCCTGGTTACATTCACGTCAAGTGGCGTGATCTGCCCAACGGCTCACGCGAAGGGATCACAACCAACTACCAGCAACGCCTGGTTGCTTCGTTGGAAGGGACTTTAGGCGGATGGGACTATCAGACAGCACTCAGCTACAACGAAAACAAGCTCGTTGATGGCCTGGCTGGTTACAGCAACGGCCCGGCCATTACCGCAGCCGTATTGAACGGTGTGATCAACCCGTTCGGCGCGCAAGACGCGGCTGGTCAAGCGGTCATTGACGGTGCCGGTCTGTCAGGCATATTGCAAACCGCCAAGGGCACGGTAACCGGCATCGATGCACGCGCCAGCCGCGAACTGAGCGATTGGCTCGGCGCCGGTCGCCCAGCCGCCTTGGCCGTTGGCGCAGAAACCCGGCATGAATCGTTCAAGGACGCGGCCAATGTCGCCTTCGCAGAACTGGTTGTCGCAAGTACCGGCTTTGACCCCGCTACTCTTAATGAAGGCGCGCGCAACGTCTCGGCGGTCTATGCCGAGTTGAATGTGCCGGTCACGAAGACTTTTGACGTAACCGCGGCCCTGCGCCACGACCGATATAGCGACTTTGGCAGCACGACCAATCCAAAAGTGAGCTTCCGCTTTCAACCGAGCCAGCAGTTCATGATGCGCGGTTCGTACTCAACCGGATTCCGTGCGCCATCGCTCTATGACATCAACGCAGCGCCGTATTACACCAATACCCCGCAAGTTGATGACCCGATCAATTGTCCGGGCGGTACGCCAATCGCCGGCAAGCCTGCATCAGCCAACTGCCAGATCCAGGCCCAAGCCCTGTATGGCGGCAACACGAGTCTGCAGCCTGAAACATCGAAGAACATGACCCTCGGTTTTGTGTTTGAGCCGGCGAAGGATCTGAGTCTGGGTGTGGACTTCTGGATGATCAAACTGGACCATGCGATTGGTTCCATCGACGCCAACACGGTCTTCAGCAATCCGGGAACGTTCGCCAGTCTCTTCCATCGCAATCCGGGTGGCAACCTTTCCACTGACGGTTCGGAATGTCCGAACCCGCTCACATGCGGCTACGTCGATCTGCGCACGCAGAATCTGGGGGGCCTGAACACCCGCGGTATTGACTTCAGTGGCAACTATCGGTTGCGTGCTGGCACGGCCGGTGATTTCAGGTTCAATCTGCAAAGCACCTACGTCAACCAGTACGAGTACCAGGATTACACCGATGGTCCTTGGAACCAGAACGTCGGCATCTACAGTGGAACCGGTCCAGTGTTCCGGTGGCAGCATAACCTGTCTGTTAACTGGACCAAAGGGGAATTTGGTGCTGGCGTGACAGCACACTACAAGTCTGGCTATATCGATCAGTATGGACTGCCGGATGAAGTTGCTTCCTACACAACATTCGATGTGTTTGGGTCGTATGCCGTCAACAAGAGTTTTTCTATGACTGCTGGCATTCGCAATATTGCTGATCGGGCTCCCCCCCTGTCCTACCAGACCACAGTGTTCCAGGCTGGCTACGATCCGCGTTACACCGATCCAACCGGTCGCGCGTATTACCTGCGTGGAACCTTCAACTTCTGATCGAACCCGCACAGGACATCAAACCGGCCTGATCTGAAAGACCCGTTCTTCCCGGTTTGAAGTCACCCTCAAAAAAGGAGCAGCACGCAAGTGCTGCTCCTTTTTTTCGCGCTTGATTAGCGCCTGAAGACAAGGAAACATGAGCTTGCGCGCCCCAGACAGTTATGCCGCTGAATCACAAAGGTAACTATTTGCCAGCAATTCTGCCAGCCGCGTCAGCAGCGTCGAGGTGATGGCGCCGCCGATGATGATGACGATGGCGATGGCGATTGGCCGGCAGAACTCGCCCGGTCCGAAGCCACTACAACTTCTGCACACCAGTCAACTTCGACACCTTATCAAACGTGCCCAAAGGAAGATGCCCGGCCGTGGCTCCATTACGCCGGTCACAGAATGGAACCTATACGCCGATCATGGAATGGAGCCTATACGGCGGTCGGTGACACGGCCTTGCGGGCAATTCCCAGTACCCGGCAATCCGAAAAACCCCGCGCCTTTTTTGCGCGGAAATTGGCCAGTGCTTGAACGGTATCGGCGTCCTGCAGCACCAAGCCATTGTGCGCTGGCATCACGCCTGCGCTGCAACCAGGTTGGCCGCCATGACTGGGTTCAAGACCTCGACGCCATCGCGCATCGGAAAGGGTTGCTCCACTGGTGCAACCAGGAGTTTGCGCTTGGCTCCGAGATCCGTAGCAGCCAGATGAAAACCCCTGGAAACAGTGGGCGCCGAGGATCGTTTGACCTCGATAACCCAGGTTTGACCGCTGCGAAACTCCAAAACCAGATCGACTTCAGCGCCATGACTGGTTCGGTAGAAACTGGCTTTCGCATGCGGCGCCGCGTCGATCAACTGCTCAACAACAAAGCCTTCCCAACTCGCTCCAGCCACCGGGTGACTGAGGACGGAATCAAGATCCTGCAAGCCAAGCAGTGCGTGCACCAGTCCGCTGTCGCGCACGTAGACCTTGGGTGAGCGCACCAGCCTTTTGCCAACGTTTCCGCTCCATGCAGGCAAGCGCCGCACCAGCATCAGATCACACAGCAGGTCAATATAGCGCCCAACCGTTTGCCCACTGATGGCAAGCGCACCGGCCAATTTAGACTGGTCCAGCATCTCCCCCTGGTTATGCGCCAACATGGTCCACAAGCGGCGCAATGTGGTCGCCGGTATGCGCGGGCCCAGTGCCGGAATGTCCTTTTCCAGATAAGTATTGATGAATGCCTCGCGCCAGGTCAGGCTCCTGGCATCATCGGACACCAGCCACGAAAGAGGAAACCCGCCGCGAATCCAAAGAGAATTCATGGTCGATGCCGGCGCGCTGTCTGCCAGAATCTCGCGTGCTTGAAACGGCGTGAGTTCAAGTTGCGCTACTCGTCCGGCGAGACTTTCACTACTTTGTTGCAGCATGACGCCTGATGCCGAACCCAGCAAGAGGAACTGCCGGCTCGCTTCGCCATTTCGTCGCCGACGATCAATGACACCGCGCAGCACGGTAAAGAGGTCCGGCATGCGCTGGACCTCATCAAGAATGATCAGTTGCTTGAAGTGGGCCATCAGAAACGCTTCGGGATCATCGAGTTGGCGTCGCGCCGATGGCAGCTCCAGGTCCAGATAAATGGCGTTTTGGTCAGCTTCCTTCTCGGCAATCGCCAGCGTTGTCTTGCCCGCCTGGCGCGGCCCCAACAAAACGACTGCCGGAAACTGCCCCAGCAGATCACTCAGATTGTGTTGTGCGAGACGTGCATACATCAGTGCATTATATCCACACCATGGATAAATTACACGGTTAAATACCAATCAAACGCCACGGCATGGCACCCCCCCACAGCCCGCCTCAATGCCGATCAGCCGGATCAGTGTCGTTGACCAGCCATGCCGGAATGTCACGCTGCCCATGCAAAACGCGCCAGACATCGATGTGGTCATCACGCTCGATGAAGAAGACCAAATGTGGATAGCGCGTCAGTGGCCAGGAACGCAAGCCAGGCATGTTTAAGGCGTGTGAGTAGCGTGGTGAGCCAGTGGCCGGATGGCGTGCGATATGGGCGTAGGCTTTCTCAAGGGCGTCGATAAACCCCAATGCCGCTTGCTCAGCGTTCTCGCTCAGGTAATGATCGATCACCTCTTCCACATCCCGGCTGGTCTCGCTGCGCGGGACGATGGGTTTGGACTTCATTTCCGAGCGCGTTTTTCTACGCGCTCACGCAGTTTCGAAAAGTAACCGGCATCAACCGGCGCTGTCGGCTCAGAGGCTGCGCCCTTGAGCAGCATCCCACGCATGCGCAAGACATCCGCATCTTTTCGAATCAACTCGCGCACGTACTCACTGCTGGTGCCATAACCACGTTGTGTGACCTGCTCGTCCACAAAAGATTTGAGCGCATCAGGCAGGGAGATGTTCATGGTGCTCATAGCTTCATTTTAAGACTCTTTGGCAAAATTTGGCAAAAATATGCTGCTGCGTAGCCCGTATGATGTGCAGCGCAATACGGGGCTGGCAACGCCGAGTCATCCCCGCATTGCGCCTGCGGCTTCATGCGGGCTATGCACGCGATGACCACTGTTCATGGAAAGGATCGCCAGCGACGCGGCAATCCATGCATCGATTGCCTTCAACGTGACGCTGAAATCTGGCGGTGCGGGCTTAACGCTGGTGCATTGCCTATGCTGTGAGTACTCGCCGGGCTTCTGCCACGCAGCGCCGGGCTGAGGCCACCAGCATGGGCACGAAAGCATGACCACTGCGCAGCGCACTTGTCAGCACCGCCAAGTCTTCAATGTATTCATGCACCATCTGATTTCTAAGACGGCGCATTTCCATCCAAGCATCGGCAGACTCGATGAAGCCAAGTTTTTCGGCCTTGTCCAGATTGTCAATGGCCGGGCCTGACCTTTCCGCCATAGCCAGCAACAAAGCAGGCAGGAGTTTGTCGCCCACGGTGTCCTGCAGTCTGCCAAATCGCGAAACAAACGCATCCAATCGCTCGGCCAGAATGGGGTCTGATTCAATTTGCAGCGCCACTTCGATCGTGAACAGGTTGCCGAACAAGCGGCCGTCCGTATCGAGCAAATGCTGGCACTCCTTGTCGGTCACGCGCGTCAAAAATTCGAGTCGTTTTGTTTGGGAAGGTGTGATTTTCATAGACGAACGCCTTCTGCGAGTGCGATGGTGTGAATCGGCAAATGCAGCAGATTGGGCGCCTTGATCAGCACATCCACCTTGCGTCCGTACATGGCGCGCGACACCCGCGCGGCAAGCCGGGCTGAGAGTTGCGCTGGCTCTGCGACCACCTGGTCCAACTCAACAAGTAAATCCACATCGCCGCCCCTGGCGTCATCAGACACGCGGGAACCAAACAACCAGACCCGTGCGCTACTGCCCGCGAGTTCGGATGTGCCTTCCTGGATGGCAGCAATTTGCTTTGGGGTCAGGCGCACGTCGTGTCTCCTTGAGGTGATGCCGGCTTTGAATCAGGGACAGGCGGGGTCTGAACCTATGCCAGCGCAGCCTGCCTGATAGCTTGGGTCGCCCACTGGTTCAGGCTCTGGCCTTGCGCTGCGGCAGCAATGGCAGCGGCCTCGTGGGTTGCGGCGTCCAGACGCAACGAGAATTTTCCAGAAAATTGTTTGCGGGGTTCAATGCCGCGACGCTCGCAGGCTTCCAAAAAAACGCGCAGCGAGACACCACCTTCGCGCTTGAGTCCTTTTACATCGGCCGCATAGAAGTCAGCACCGCCATTCAAACCCACAAACTCGCCTCTGAACAATTGAATTTCAGGATCAAAAGCGATGACGGCCTGATAGCCGTTGATCGTCATGGTGTTCATGGTTTCACTCCGTTTTCATCAAGCCATTTGCGAATTGCTGCAACCGCGCCCTTGTCCATGTCCGGCGATGGGTGCGGTCGATGAAACACGCGTACCAGGCCGAACAAAAAAATCTCAATCCGAGAGCCCTCTCGTTCGTCAAACTCGGCTCCAAGTTCCCGCAGCAGCGCTTCAATATCTGCCCAACGAACGTTTCCCGATGTCGGATGGGCGAATATCAACGACAAGGTGCAATGGTGCTTGCGTTTCATGCGTTTTATGGTAGCACAAATTGGTATCAATAGGAACACGCCCTATACCGCTCGTCGCTGCGCGCCTCTTCATGAATCGTCGCGGCGTCTGTAGCCCTTATGAAGCCGAAGGCGCAATACGGGGACGCTATTGCTGTGCCCACCCGGTATTGCGCTGCGCTCCATACGGGCTATGCGTCTGCACATGAACCATGAACCTCAACTTTGTCATTGCGAGGATGAGTCAATGGCCGGCGTGACCGTTCTGGTGCTGACCTATCAAGCTCACCCCCGCCTTCACCCCACGATACATCCAGCGCAGCAACAGCAAGGCCAGCACAGCCTCGATCAGCGTCAGCGCAAACGCGACGAAGACATTGCGCGCCTCGGAGCGGCGCTGGAACTTGGCCACAGCGCGGTCGCGCGTGATTTCGATGCTGTCGTAAAAGGTCGGCACCACCAGCAGCGTGAGCAGCGTCGAGGTGATGGTGCCGCCGATGATGGCAATCGCCAGCGGCTGGTAGAACTCGCCGCCTTCGCCCATACCGATGGCCACCGGCATCATGCCGGCGATCAGGGCAAAAGTGGTCATCAGGATCGGGCGCAGGCGCAGGCGTCCGGCATGCATCAGCGCGAGTTCGCGCTCGGTGCCCTGCGCCTCTTCCTTGCGCGCGCAGTCCAGCAGCAGGATGGCGTTCTTGGCCACCAAGCCCATCAGCATGATGATGCCAATAAAACTCATCAGGTTCAGCGTGTTGCGGGTCAGCAGCAGGCTCAGAACAACGCCAATCAGACTCAACGGCAACGACAGCATCACCGCCAGCGGCGCGGTGAAGGAACCGAACTGCACCACCAGAATCAGGTACATCAGGCCGATGCCCATGACCAGGGCAATCGCCATCTCGGTAAACAGTTCCTTCTGGTCGCGTGCGGCACCCCCGAGTTCGATGCCGTAGCCAGCCGGAAACTCGATCGCCTTGGCCACTTTCATGGCGTCGGTCGTGACCTCGCCCGAGGAGCGGCCCTGCACATTGGCCGATACAGCGATCATGCGCTTGCCGTCCTGGTGCTGGATCTTGGCCGGGCCCTTGCCCATGGTGACAGTCGCAATCTGGCTCAGCGGCACCATCAGATCGCTGCCGGCGACGGTGATCGGCAGGTGTTCTATATTGGCCGCGCTGACGCGGTCATCCGGATGCAGGCGCAGCGCCACATCGCGCGCCTCGCCAGTCGGGTCGACCCAGTCGCCAACCTCGATGCCAGCGAAAGCAACCCGCAACGCCATCGCTGCATCGGCAACCGAAATGCCCAGCGAATTGGCCAGACCGCGGTTGAGTTCAATCCGGATCTCGTCCTTCGGGTCCTGCTCGGACAAGCCAACATCAACCGCACCCGGCACTTGGCGCAGCTGCGCCATGTAGGCCGTGGCAATGTCCGTGAGGCGCCGTGCATCCGGTCCGGAAAACTGGATCTGCACCGGCTTTTGCACGCCGCTGTTGAGGTCGTCGATCACCACATATTCGGCACCCACGAGGCGCGCCATCTGCTTTCGCAAATCGGCCGCGATAGCGATGGCACCGCGTTTACGTTTCGTGCTCTTGCCAATGTCGATGTAGATCCGGCCGCCACCGGCATTGACATTGCTGTTGGTGGCCACGGTCTCGGGCAGACCACGCGCCAGCAGCGCCGCCTGTTCGACCTTGAGATGCGCAAACTCCAGGCTCGCGCTCGAAGGTGTGCGCACCTCGATCGCCAGAATGCCCTCGTCCGAGGCCGGCATGAAACTGGAACCACCAAATTTAAAGTGCAGACCGAGTGCCGCCACCATGCTGAATGCAGCAATAAAGGCCATGGAACGGCGATGGTGCAGCGCCCAGGCGATCACATTGCCGTAGCGGTTCGCCTGATGGTCAAACCAGTCGTTGAAGCGCGCCAGCCACGCGCTCAGACCCTTGCGCGGCTGGCCATGCAAGGCCACCGGGTCCCCCCAATATGCCGACAGCATCGGGTCCAGCGTGAATGAGATGAACAGGCTGACCATGACCGAACTGGTCACGGTCAGCGCGAAGGGCCGGAACCACTCGCCGGCGCCACCGCCCATGAAGGCCACAGGAATGAACACTGCCATGATCGAAAAGGTGGTGGCCGCAACCGCCAAGCCAATCTCGCGCGTGCCCTCAATCGCCGCTGTGATGCGATCCGAACCATTGGCCATGTGGCGCACGATGTTCTCGCGCACCACGATGGCGTCATCAATCAGCACACCGATGGCCAGCGAGAGCCCAAGCAGGGTCATGAAATTCAGCGTAAAGCCGCTGAGCCAGATCGCGATGAAGGCCGCGATCACCGAGGTTGGCAAACTCAGCGCTGTGATCAGGGTCGAGCGCCAGGAGTTCAAGAACACATAGACCACAAAGATGGTCAGCACCGCGCCGAACATCAACGACTCGATCACGTTGTCAAGGTTGCTCTGTGCCTCTTCGCCACCGTCGCGTGTCACCTCCAGCTTGGTGCCCTTGGGCAGCGTCTTGTTCAGCTCCGCAATCAACTCGCGCACCTTGTTGGCCACGCTCACCGTGCTGGCGTCGCGCGAGCGCGTCACCGAGAGACCAACGTTGGCGTGCCCGTTGCGCACGCTGAAACTCGAGAGTTCGGCAAAGCCGTCGGCAATCGTCGCCACCTGCGCCAAGCGCACCACCTCGTTGCCCCGGCGCCGAATCACAATCTGCTCAAACTCGGCCGGTGACTCGATGCGCCCAACCAGCCGGATACTCTGTTCGTCCAGCGGCCCCTTGACGCGCCCAACCGGCGAAGTCGTGTTCTCATTGCGCAAGGCGTTGACGATCTCGGAGACCGAGATGTTGTACTCGCGCAGTTTCTCCGAGCGCAGCAGCACGCTCAACTCGCGGTGCAGCGAACCGCTGACATCCACCACCGCAACGCCCTCAATGGCGCGAAAGCGGTTCGACAAATCGTCTTCGGCCAGGCGCGAAATCTCGGCATGGCTCTGGCTCGTCGATGACAGCGCCAATTGCATGATGGGCTGCGCCGCCGGATCGATGCGCACCAGCACCGGTTCGCGCATCTCCACCGGCAGCTTGTAGCGCACCGAACCGATCGCGTTGCGCACCTCGTCCGAGGCCTCAATCATGTTCTTCTTGAAGTTGAAGATGATCACGATGCTGGCGTTGCTCTCGGCGGCGGTGGAGCGAATCTGGTAGACACCGGTAATGCTCTGCAGCGATTTCTCGATCCGGTTGATGATCTCGCGCTCGACCGTGTCCGGCGAAGCCCCCGGGTATGGAATGTTGATCACCAGCACCGGCATCTCGACGTCCGGAATCTGGTTCACGCGTAGCTTCTTGAGCGCCAGCAGGCCCACGCACATCAACGCCACAATGATGACCACCATGGCCACCGGCCGGCGGATACTGAAGTCGGACAGAAACATGGCTACTTGTCCGCGCCAGAGGCAGCACCGATAGGCGCGATGGCGGCAGCGGCACGGATTTCGACCTTCTGCCCTTCCTTCAGTGCCGAGCCCGGATTGCGGATCAGCTGATCACCTTCCCTGACCCCGGCGAGCACCACAAAGTCGCCGCGGCGCGGGTCGCGCTCGCCCAAAGTCAGGCCGACCTTGTGCACCGCTGCGTCCTGCAAACGCCAGGCAAACACCTTGTCGCCTTCGCGCGAGAGCGCCAACGCCGGCATCATAAGCGCGGTCTTGCGGCTGGTCTCGACCCGGCCTTCGGCATAGAGCCCGGCCAGGCGCGGCTGCTTGTCAGTGGCAAACTCAACCATCACTTCAACCTGGCGCGTCGCCGCATTGGCCGACGGGTTGATGCGCTTGACCCGACCCCTGAACTCCTGCGGCCCGTAACCGTTGACCTGAAAGATCACCGTCTGTCCGATCTTGACCTCGCCAATGGCATCGGCCTGCTGAACGCGCTGGTTCAGGCCAACCTGGCCGGCTCGAACGGCGAGGCCCGCCGCCACGTCCAGTCGGGCGCCGTACGGGTCAACGACGAGCTGGTCTCCGACGACCGCCTGAGCCTCGGCACCGCCGCTCTGCTGCCCGAAGGCGTGATCAAGCTCTCGGTCGGCAAGAAGAAGCACGCCCTGCTGAAGCCGGTGTGATTTAGCTCATGCGACGG
>CAIXNB010000126.1 GCA_903920695.1 uncultured beta proteobacterium | reverse complement strand
GACTTTTCGGAAAATCGCTTGTAAGTCGTTGATTTCATTGGGACGGGCAACCAAAAAAGGCGGAGTTTCGCGATTAACTGTCGAAGTCGGGAGAGCGTGGAGTCAAGGTTTTTGAGTTCACGCAATTGGTCCAGGGCCAGGAAGCGATGTTCTTCGTTGGTGACGACCAGCGTTGGGCCGACTTCAATGTCATCCGCACGCAGGCCGTTGACGCGCTCTACCGCCTGCTGAAACAGGCTGGTGGTGCCAGAGAGCACCAGGAATTATTTCGGAAAGCCAGCGCGTGACAGCGGCCAAAGCCGGGTGCCAGAGCCCCCACAAAGGATGACGGGAACAATATTGTTTTTCATATGGCCAAACCGATGGCTGCGTTTGTTGCTTGATACTCTATCCACTGAGCTACAGCCGCAAACCGAAGGACGCATTGCAGGTGGTTTCACGAGGGTGACCGCTATAATCGCGACCTGCTTTCAACGCCCCGAACCCAACAGGACACCATGAGCGACAAGAACCAAGCCCCTGATCACGATGACGCCCACACCGGGCCGGTCAAAAACCCCAGGCAATTGCTGGTAACTGTCTTCTTTTCGTTTGTGCTCCCGATTTTCATCATCATCGGTCTGGTCTACTACGTGACATCGGGCGACAAGCCGGCTGCCGGCGCGGTGAATGTGGAGAAGGCCGTGATGGCACGCATCCAGAAGATCGGCCACATCGAAATTCGCGATGCCAACCGGCAACTCAGGACCGGTGAAGAAGTCTTCAAGCTTCAGTGCACCACCTGTCACACAGCAGGCATGCTGGGCGCACCCAAGTTCGGCGATGCTGCCGCTTGGGCTCCGCGTATCAAGACCGGCTACGAGGCACTGCTGAACTCCGCCCTCAAGGGCAAGAATTCGATGACGCCACAAGGCGGCGGCGAATTTGAGGCGCTGGAAATCGGACGCGCCGTGGTTTACATGGCAAACGCCGGTGGCGCCAAGTTTGAAGAACCCAAGGCGCCGGCTGCGCCCGCATCAGCGGCATCAGCGGCTTCAGCAGCAAAGCCGGCATCAGCCGCCAAATAAGGTCAGGTCGGCTACTTGATTTGCTGGCGCTGCGGGCTCATGACGTAGCCAAAGCGCGCTGGCAAGCCGGCGGCTTGCACCTCCTGTAGCGGCCACAAACCCCGGTCAAGGGCATCGGCCGCTTCGCCCATGTCCATGCTGTGGACCAGGCCAAACCCGGCGTCGGTTTGCAGGTAGAGCCGACCCAGCTCGTCGAGCAGACAGGTCTGGCTGTGCGCCATGCGACCGAGATGGTCGTGCACCGAGAAATCAGGGTTCACGCGCCAGATCAGCGGCGTGGCCGCCAGTTCCACATACACGCGTTGCGGTCCGTTCTGAAAATACCACTGACCCTGGGCATCGCTCTCATAGTTGCGCCGGATGAACTCAAGCAGCTTCTCGTGCTTGAGTTCATCGCCCTTGGTCGGCCCAGTGCCACCTGCAAATAGCCCCTGCGCCTGCACGCGCTCGTCGCGCAGATACCAGTTGCCGCGCGCGTCCAGACCCAGCCAACCATAACAAGCCGGCACGTTGGGCCATTTGGCCAAGGCTTGTCTGACGATGTCATCCATTGGGCTTGTCCTTTGATCGGAACGGGTTGATATGGGCCGCCAGCCAGCCACCCACGGCCTGCGGCATGGCCAGAATATGACCAGGCATCGGCCCCTTGGGGAAGCCAACATGGCCGCCCTGCGCCGGCTGCCACAAGGTCAGCCATGGATGGGACGATTGCGGGTGCGGCAGGCAGGCAACCGGCACAAACGGGTCATTGCAGGCATTGAGCACCAGCGTTGGAACGCGCAACTGCTGCAGATGCGGTTTGGCCGAGGCGCGCGCCCAGTAGTCGTCGGTGTTCTTGAAGCCATGCAGCGGCGCCGTGAAGACATTGTCGAACGCATAGAGATCGTGCGCAGCGTGCAAGGCCTCGGCCTTGAACAGGCCCGGATGCTGCGCCAGCTTTTGCAGTGCCTTGGGTTTCATCGTGCGCAGAAAGCGGCGCGTATAGACCTGCCGGTTAAAGCCACGCCCGATGGCCTGACCGCTGGCAGCCAGATCGAGCGGCGCCGAAACGCTCGCCACTGCGCTCACAACACGCGCCGCCTGCTCGCCCATTTCTTCGGCCCAGCGCAGCAAGGCATTGCCCCCCAAAGATACACCGACCGCCAGTATCGGCCCCTGATGCTGCTGGCGCAGGCGCGCCAGCATCCAGCCAATTTCTTCAAAGTCACCCGAATGGTAGGCGCGCGGACCCAAATTCAACTCGCCACTGCAGCCGCGAAAATGCGGCACGACAAAAGCGAAATGCTGGCTGCGGGCAAAGTCAGCAAAGGCCTGCGCATAGTGACTGGCCGATGAACCTTCCAGGCCATGGAACAGCACCAGCAGGGTCTGGCTCGGCGCCACCTGCAGCCAGTCGACATCAATGAAATCAGCATCGGGCGTGGTCCAGCGCTCGCGCCGGTACGAAGGCAGGGCCGGACTCGGCCGGTGACCGTACAAGGCCGGCCAGATGGTTTGCAGATGACCACCGGGCAAGCACAGGGGCGCTACATAGTTCATCATAAGACTGCTGCCGAGGCTGGCGTCAATGCAGCAGGTGCGGTGTCTGGGTGATTTCCTGCGCTTCTTCCTCGGAACCAGGACTCGCATGGTGCGCGACCATGCGCCAGCCCTGTGCCGTCTTATGATAAACATTGGTTGCGACGACATAGGCCATGCGCGGCCCGTCTTCGGTCATGACTTCGATGCGCTCGCGCAGGTTGTGCACGCTGCTGGTCAGTGATTCGATTCTGCGCACACCCTCGGGCCAGGCCCGGATGCTGCCCTTGGAAAACATGACTTCAAAAGCGGCCCGGATGGCGCCCACGCCGACCAGGCGGGGCCCGCTCGGATGCACGCAGATCAAATCGTCTTCGTCGGCCCAGCAGGCCATGAGCTTCTCCAGATCAGCGCTCTGCAAGGCTTCGTAGAAAGCCGCTTCAATATCATCGGCCAATCCGGCGATGGGAAGGGCTGTTTTTTTAGTTTTTGACATGGTGGTGGGTTGGTGACGCAGTTGCGATTTTGCCGCTCTTTGCGTCAAACGCATGGCGCGCGCTCGGATTTGCCGAATTAACCCTTTTGTCGGGTACCCGGTTTATGCTACTGTAGGGTTTCACAAGCGGGAGATTTCTATGGCACGCTGGTTCCTGATCGTTCTGAGCGCACTTGTTCTTGCAGGCTGCGGCTACAACGAATTTCAAAGCCTCGACGAGCAGACCAAATCAGCCTGGAGCGAAGTGCTCAACCAGTACCAGCGGCGCGCCGACATCGTTCCCAACATCGTCGCCACGGTCAAGGGAGAGGCCGCGTTCGAACAGGAAACACTAATCAAGGTGGTTGAGGCGCGCGCCAAAGCGACCTCGATCCAGGTGACGCCGGAAACCCTCAACAATCCGGAAGCGTTCAACAAGTTCCAGGCGGCTCAGGGTGAGCTTGGCTCAGCCCTGAGCCGCTTGATGGTGGTGTCGGAGAAATACCCGACACTCAAAGCCAACCAAGGCTTCCGCGACCTGCGCGTGCAGCTCGAAGGCACGGAAAACCGCATCACCGTGGCGCGCGAACGTTATATCAAGGCGGTACAAGAATACAACGTGAAGGCCCGCAGTTTCCCGAGCAATCTAACCGCCAAGGTCTTCGGTTACCAGGTCAAACCCAACTTCGCGGTGCAAAACGAAGCGGCCATCAGCACGCCCCCGGTCGTTGACTTCAGCAAGAAGTAAACACCGGTCACGCTATGAACGTCATGCCCCTGCGGCAGCGCTCGCAAGATCTGTGGTCTGTCTGCTGGCACTGCTTGGCCGGTGTCTGCTTGCTCCTGTTGCTGGTGCCAGCGCTCGCACTGCAGAGCGTGCCCGTTCTCAGCGGCCGTGTGATCGACAACACCGGCACGCTGAGCGCATCACAGCGGCAGCAGTTGGAGGACAAATTAAAGGATTTTGAGCGAAGCCACGGCACGCAAATTGTGCTGCTGCTGGTGGCGAGCACCGAGCCCGAAGACATCTTCAGCTACAGCAACCGCGTCGCCAACGACTGGAAGATCGGGCGCAAAGGGATCGGCGACGGTGTGTTGCTGGTGGTCGCCAAGAGCGACCGCAAAGTCAACATCCAGGTGGCCAAGACGCTCGAAGGCGCCATCCCCGATCTGGCGGCCAAAATCATCATCGACGAAGCCATCACACCGCGTTTCAAGCAAGGCGATTTCGCTGGCGGGCTTGATGCTGCAACCGATCAGATCATGGCGCGCATCAGCGGCGAGAGCCTACCGGTGCCCAAGGAACCTTCACGCTGTACTGGCGGAAAATTTCACTGGAACGATCTGGCGATCTTCCTGTTCATTGTGGTTCCGCTGGTGGCCCGCGTGGCACGCAGCGTGCTTGGCAACGCGCTGGGCGCACTGCTTACTGGCGGCATCTTTGGTGCGGTCGCGCTGCTGCTGACATCGAGCCTGCTGCTGGCCGGCTTGGCCACGCTCGTGGCACTTTTGTTTGCGCTGTTTGCCAGCGTCGGGCGTGGCTTTGGCGGCGGCATCGGCTGGGGTGGCGGCGGCTGGCACACCGGCTCCAGCAGTGGTGGCAGTTTTGGGTCGGGTGGTGGTGGCTTCAGTTCCGGCGGTGGTGGTGATTTTGGCGGCGGTGGCGCCTCGGGAGACTGGTGATGCTCAACCGTATCAAGCGCATTCTCAAACACCATTGGCTGAGCGCCGTCCCGACCCAACACGCCATGACGCCAGCCCTGGTGCGCAAGCTTGCGCAGGCTGTGGCCGCCAGCGAGCAACAACACAGCGGCGAGATTCGTATCTATGTTGAAACCAGCCTGCCTGCAAGCGATCTCTGGCGCAAGACATCAACGCGCCAGCTCACACACCAGCGCGCCTTGACGCTGTTTGGCAAGCTGCGTGTCTGGGACACCGCGCACAACAACGGCGTGCTGATCTACCTGCTGCTGGCCGAACGCGCGATTGAAGTGGTGGCTGATCGCGGCCTCAACGACCGGGTCGAGCCACAGGTCTGGCAGGCCATGGTGGCGCGCATGGGTTCGGCCTTCAAGCAGGGACATTTTGAGGACGGACTGAACGCGGCGTTGGCACAGGTGTCAGGCCTGTTGGTTCAACATTTTCCGCTCGCAGCGGGCCAGGGCAATCCGAATGAACTGCCGGATGCGCCGGTGTTGCACTGAGCGCATAAGCATCGGCTGCACCAAGGAAAACGGCCCCGCAGGGCCGTTTTACATAGGCAATGGCCTGCTGAATATTGGCGATCATCGCTTTGATCAAGCCGACCTGGGCATGCATGGGCGTGAGGTGCAACTCGGTCCTGCCTCCAGAGTGCGTGGTGCGACCCACCGCTGCAAGTAGCAGCGGACGGCTGGTCAGCGCCTCACGGCGCGCCTGCGGATTGGCCGCACGCACATACCAACTCCACCATTTGTAGACCAGCGCCACTGCGCGCGCCGTCAGTTCGCTGCGGTGCATATCCTGAGTTGTGAAACCGCCCCAGCCCCCCCGACTTCGACAGTTAATCGCGAAACTCCGCCTTTTTTGGTTGCCCGTCCCAATGAAATCAACGACTTACAAGCGATTTTCCGAAAAGTCGTGTAATGGCACGTTCTGCACTTTTGTGATTTATTC
>CAIXNB010000125.1 GCA_903920695.1 uncultured beta proteobacterium | reverse complement strand
TGACCAAGCGCCTGTGCGCCGAAGCGACGAAGCGCGGTCTGATCCTGCTGTCCTGCGGCACCTACGGCAACGTGGTGCGCATCCTGGTGCCGCTGACCGCCAGCGACGCCCTGGTCGACGAAGGCCTGGCCATCATCGATGGCGCGCTGACAGCGGCGCAGGCGGCTTGACATGGGCACGAGCGCCCGCCCGCAGGCGGTTCCCACCGTGCAGTTGTCGAACGAACACTTCATCGTGACCGAATGGCGTTTTGCACCGGGCGCCGAGACCGGTTGGCACACGCATGGCCACAACTATGTCGTCGTGCCGACGACCGATGGCGAACTGCTGTTGGAAACACCCGAAGGACAGATCACAGCGCCGCTCGTCGCCGGGCAGTCGTATGCCCGCACCATTGGCGTGCGTCACAACGTCATCAACCCGACCAAGCATGAGGTTGTCTTCATCGAGATTGAAGCGTGCTGAGGTCCGCGCGCGCCCGGTCAGCGGTCGCGCCGGCGCAGCAGGCGATGTCAAAAGATATACGCTGGCACTAGGGGAAACCCGCTGCGTCAGGCATGGTTTTTGCTGCATGATCATCGGCCCCGAGTGATCCTGTTTTTTTGCACCAAATAAGACCAACCAGCGATGTTCAAGCACTACCATACGACCGAAGTGCCGCAACACCATGAATATGGCTTCTGGCGGGAAGTGATCGCCAAGAATTACTTTCATCTTCAACTCGATTTTCGGAACAATCAGCGCTTTAATGGCTCGCTTTCGGCCTGGGAACTGGGCATGGTCTCGCTCTCCAAGCTTGAGTGCAGCGCCTTGCGCTACCAGCGCCTGCGCCAGCATTGCCAGGCTGATGCGCCGCAAATTCTGGTCACCGTGCCCTTGCGCAGCGAGGTCGAGTTCTCGCAGCTTGGGCGCACCACACGTTGCGCGCCGGGTCAGTTCATTCTGGAACACAGTGACGAACCCTATGAATTCAGTCACGGCGCCGAGAACGACATGTGGGTCATCAAGGTGCCTGAGAGTGCACTCAAGGCGCGTGTCGGCAGCACCAGCCGATTCTGTGCACAGCACTTCGACACCACCAAGGGCATGGGACTTCTCTTTAGCGACTACCTGCAACTGATCTCGCGCCACTGCGACAAGCAGCCCAGCGAAGCGGCGCTGGCATTGATGGGCGTGCAGTTGATCGAACTGCTGGGAACGACGCTCAGGGAAGACGCTGCGGTTCTGCAGTCGTCGGTTTCCGTTGTGCGCAGCGCCCACCTGGCGCGCATTGACGCCTTTGTGCGCGAGAACCTGAGCGATCCGGATCTCAGCCCAGAACTGCTGGCCGCGCGCCATGGCATATCGGTGCGCTACCTGCACACCCTGTTCAAGGACACCGGTCAATCAGTGGCCCAGTGGATACGTGATTTGCGCCTGCAGCGCGCACATGAACAGTTGATGGCGGCACAGCCCGGCACCTCGATTTCGCAGATTGCCTACGCCTGCGGCTTCAACGATCAAAGCCAGTTCAATCACGCCTTCAAGCGCCGTTTCGAACACTCGCCCGGCGAGCTGCTCAAGCCGCGCCACTAGCGCGACAAATCCGGGTAATCCCGGTCCTAAGGTGCACGCAGACGCAATGAATTGTGCATCCTGGGACAAAGCAAAAAACTCCCCCGGCCTCAGAATTTCTCCTGTACAGAGCTTCGTTTCAATCGACTGAAACGACCCATGGATGGCGCGGTGTTGGCTCGCGGCGCGCCGAGGAGAAATTGATGGCAAACCCGACCAAAGTTGACCCGATTACGCTGGCCGTCGTGCGCGGCGCGCTTGAAACGACGCAACGCGAGATGACGCTGACACTAGAGAAAACAGCGCGCTCCAGCGTCTTCAATGTCGCCCATGACTACAGCAATGCGTTGTTCAATCACCGCGCCGAAATGATTCTGCAAGGGCAGGACATTCCGATCCATCTGGGTAGTCTGATGCCGGCCATGAAGGCGGTTGCCAACTACTTTGGCGACGACATCGAGGACGGCGATGTCATCTACCACAACGACCCCGTGATGATGGGTAGCCATATCCTCGACTGCTGCATGTACAAGCCGGTGTTCTATCAAGGCAAACTGGTGTTCTGGAGCGTCTGTAAGGGCCACGTCTCGGACATTGGCGGACCGGTGCCGGCCGGCTACAACCCGGACGCAAAAGAGATCTACGCCGAAGGCCTGCGTATACCGCCGGTCAAGCTCTGGGCCGCTGGCAAACCACGCAACGATGTGATCAACTTCCTGATGTCCAACGTGCGCTCACGGCGCGACTGGGAAGGCGACCTGCGCGCGCAATACGGTGCTGTGTCGATCGGTGAACGCAATCTGATCGCACTGCTCGACAAATACGGAGTGGACGAAGTACAGGCGTGCATCGACGAACTCCTGAACATGGCGGACCGCACGATGCGCGGCCTCTTCAGCAGCGTCAAAGACGGCACCTATGAGGCCAGCGCTGTTCTCGAAGACGCTGGCCACGGTCTGGGCGAACTCAGCATCACGGCCACGGTGACGGTGCAGGGCGACAACTGCCACATCAAGATTCAAAGCCCGCCGCAAGTGCCCTACTTCATTAATTCCTACGAGGGCAATTCCTATTCCGGCGTTTACCTCGGCTTGATGATGTTTGCGCGCGTTGCACCACCCTACAACGAGGGCCTGTACCGCTGCGTCAGCCTCGACCTCGGACCCAAGGGTACGCTGTGCAACGCGGCCGAACCCGCACCTCACGTGAACTGCACCACAACGCCGATGGAGACACTGGCTGACGCCGTGCGCCTGGCGTTGGAGAAGGCTGCGCCCGAGCGTGCCGTGGGATCCTGGTGTCACTCCAGCGGCATCAACATTGCCGGGCGCGACATGCGCAACAACGAGGAATACGTGACCATGATTCTGGCCTCGCTGATTGGCGGCGCCGGTGCTACGCCGCACCTCGATGGCTGGAACGCAGTGGGACCGCAATGCTGCTTTGGCGCCCTGAGTTCGGGCGACATCGAAATCATGGAGTACTCGTACCCGATCCAGATCCACCGCTACGGCCTGGTGCAGGACAGCGGCGGCGCCGGCTATCACCGCGGCGGTTGCGCCACCGTCTGGGAGGTTGAGCCGCTGGCACACGAGATGACCGCCATCACTTTCGGCGAAGGTCGCCACTACGGCGCCTTGGGTGCCAACGGCGCCGACAGTGCCCGCCCCGATCTGAAACTGGGCCGCATCGAACGCAAGCATGGTGCTGAGGTGGTCGATGTGATGCGCAGCAACGCCATTCTGACGATCAAGCCGGGCGACCGGGTTGCCACCACCAACCCGGGTGGCGGCGGCTGGGGCAAACCGCTGGCCCGCGAAATCGAACGCGTGGTTGACGATGTGCGCAATGGCTACGTTTCGCAACAAGCGGCGGCCGACGAATACGGTGTGGCGGTAGACACCAGCACCTGGAGCGGGCGGCCCTGTGGGCCACGCCTGACCTCTGTCTGAATTGCGCAAGCACCCAGCCCTCACATTATTGAAGGAGAAACTCATCATGACTTACCGATTGGGCGTAGATGCCGGCGGCACTTTTACCGACTTTGTATTGGCCGATGACAAGGGCAATGTGCATTTGTTTAAATCGACATCGACACCGGAAGACGGTACGCTGGCCATCGCCGACGGCTTTACCCAGATTGCCCAGAAGCTGGGACGCCCGATGGCCGACATCCTGGCGGAAACCGAACTCTGCGTGAACGGCACCACTGTGGGGCTGAACGCCCTGATCCAGCACAAGGGCGTCAAGACCGGCCTGATCTGCACCGCGGGCCATGAGGACTCGCTCGAAATACGCCTGGGCCACAAGGAAGAGGGCTATCGCTACGACGCCGAATACCCGCCAGCCAAAATACTGGTGGATCGCCACCTGCGCGTGCCAGTGCGAGAGCGCGTGCTCGCCGACGGCAGCATCCGCACGCCCATGCACGAAGAAGATGTGCGTGCCGCCTGCGAGTTGTTCAAACGCGAAGGCGTGCAGGCCGTAGCCATCTCGTTCCTATGGTCGGTGGCCAATGAGGCGCATGAGCGCCGCGCCGCTGAAATCGTGCGCGAGATGATGCCCGATGTTTACGTATCGGTCGGCATCGAGGTCTTTCCGCAAATGCGCGAGTACACGCGCACCTCGACCGCCGTCGTCAACGCCTATCTGGGCCCGGTCCTGCAGGCCTACGTTGACCGGATTGACCAGTTCTTCCGTGACAACGGCATCAAGGTTCCGGTGCGTTACTTCCAGTCCAACGGCGGTATGGCGGCACGCGCGGTGATGATCTCGCGCGCTGTCAATGCCATCAACTCGGGACCGGCTTCGGCCCCGATGGCTGGCAGCTATGTCACGCAAGCGCTGGGAATCAGGAACTTCATCACCATCGACATGGGCGGTACGTCTTTCGACATCACGCTGACGCACGACGGCAAAACCAACATCAACAAGGACATTGATTTCCTGCGCTACCGCATCGGCACACCGATGATCCAGGTCGAGACCCTGGGTGCGGGGGGTGGCTCGATTGCCTGGATCGATCAGATGGGGGTTCTCAACATGGGGCCGCAGTCGGCCGGCGCCAACCCTGGTCCGGCCTGTTACCTGCGCGGGGGCACGCTGCCCACCGTGACCGACGCCAATGTGGCGCTGGGCTACCTCAATCCGGAGTACCTGCTGGGTGGGCGCTTGCCGATCAATGCCGCCGCCTCGCGCCAGGCGATTGCAAGCCACATTGCCGAACCCCTGGGCATCAGCGTGGCCAAGGCCGCCTATGGCATGTTCCAGATTGTGAACAACAACATGGTCAACGGCATCCGGCGCGTCTCGATCGAGCGTGGCTACGATCCGCGTGACTTTGCCCTGATTGGCGCCGGCGGCGCCACTGGGTTGCACATCACGGCGCTGGCGCAGGAAATCGGTTGCCGCACCGTGCTTGTGCCCAAGCTGGCTTCTGGTCTGTGCGCATTCGGTCAGATTCTGTCCGACGTTAAATACAACTACATGGCGGCCACGCCAACGCGGCTCGACGAACGCGCCAATCTGGACAAACTCGAAGAGCGCTTCAAGACGCTGGAGGACGAAGCCGTCGCAGCCCTGCTCGCCGAAGGCATCACACGCGACCTGATCGCTTTCAAGCGCAGCCTGGACATGCGCTATGTGGGACAGGTCCACGAGTGCACGGTCGATATTGGCGACACCGTGGCCAATGCCGCCAACCTGCCGACGATCAAACAGAAGTTCCATGACCTGCACAAGCAACTGTTCACGTACAACGAACCCGACAGCCTGGTCGAAATCGTCAACATCGAGTCCACCGTTTATGGCAAAACGGCATTGCTGCCGCCGCAATTGCTGGCCAAGGGCGGCAAGCCCGAGGCGGCCATCAAGGCGCGCCGGTCCATGATATTCAGTGCCAGCGGCGCGGCAACCGACACGCCGGTCTATGACGGCGAAGCGCTCGGCGCTGGCGATCAGGTGCAGGGTCCGGCGGTGATTGAAGAGCCGACCACCACCATCGTCGTCAATCCCGGCTGGACTGCGCGCCTGGACGAGAGTGGAAGCTACGTCATCACGTGCGCAGCCTGAAGCAGGACCTTTGACGCATGCCTAACAGTCCGATGCCCAACTGTCTGCAGGCGGATGACGTGTCCGTCACCTTTGCCGGGCTGCGCGCGCTCAAGCACGTCAGTCTGCGCCTGGAGCGCGGGCAGATCGTGGGGCTGATCGGGCCTAACGGCGCCGGCAAGACAACCCTGGTCAACGTGCTCACCGGATTCAATGCCTTGAGCACAGGGCGTGTCCTGCTCGACGCGCAAGTGCTACACGGATTGACTGCTGACGCCTTCCGGCGCCAGGGTGTGGCACGCACTTTTCAGGGCGGGCGCCTGTTTCGCAACCTGAGTGTTCTAGACAATCTGGAGGTCACGGCGGTCGGCTTGGGCCTGTCGCGCCGCGCCGCAGCAGCCGAGGCACAGCGCGTTCTGCAGTGGATGGATCTGACGCATCTGGCTGATCGGCTGGCCGGAGTGCTGCCTTATACCGACGAGCGGCGGGTCGGCATTGCGCGCGCCATTATCGGTGGCCCGAGCTTTCTGCTGCTGGACGAACCGGCGGCCGGCATGAGCGAGCACGAGGCCGTCGATCTGCGCGCCATCATCGCCCGCATTGCACAGGAGATCGGCTGTGGCGTACTGCTGATCGAGCACAACGTGCGCCTGGTTCTGAGCATTTGCAGCCACATCGTGGTGCTCGACACCGGTGAGGTGATCGAACAGGGCGACCCGGATCGCATCCGCCAGAGCGAGCGCGTGCGCCACGCCT
This sequence comes from uncultured beta proteobacterium, assembly GCA_903920695.1. Lineage (GTDB taxonomy): Bacteria > Pseudomonadota > Gammaproteobacteria > Burkholderiales > Burkholderiaceae_C > Rhodoferax. The sequence continues at coordinate 22,066 of CAIXNB010000125.1, read as the reverse complement.
ACATGGGAACGGCGGCCGAAACTGTGGCCGACCCGCTGGCTGGGGAAGACGCATGAATCTGCTCGAAATCCATGACCTGAACGTGCGCTACGGCGGCATCACCGCCCTGCACAAATTGAATCTCTCCATCAAGGTCGGCGAGACGGTGATGGTCACCGGACCAAACGGCGCCGGCAAGTCGACACTGCTCAAGACCATTGCCGGACTGGTCAAGCCGCAGCACGGAAGCGTCGTCTTCAATGGCCAGCTTATTACGGGGCGTGCGCCGGAGACCATTGCCGCTGCCGGTTTTTCGATGGTGCCCGAAGGGCGCCAGGTGTTCAACTCGCTGACGGTGCTGGAGAACCTGCGCGTGGGCACCGGCATGCGGCGCAACAAGCTCGCCGTCGCGGCCGACCTCGACTACGTGATGGACGTCTTCCCGGTGCTGCGCGAGCGCGCGCTGTCGCAAGCCGGCATGCTTTCGGGCGGCCAGCAGCAGATGCTGGTCATCGGGCGCGGTCTGATGGCGGCGCCCCGGCTGCTGGTTATCGACGAACCCTCGCTCGGCCTGGCCCCGCTCGTCACCGACCAAGTCTATGAAGCGCTGATGCGCCTGCGCGTCGAGCGCGAACTGACGCTGCTGATCGTCGAGCAGAGCGCGAGCCGCGCCGTCATGACGGGCGGGCGCATGCTGATGCTGCGCGAAGGCCGCATCGTGCTCGAAGGCGATCCGCGCCAGCTCACCGCACACCAGATGCAACAGGCCTATTTCGGCTACGAAGATGAACCCGCCACCCCGAGCACGCCATGACCGCCACGCTGCAATACCTGTTTGACGCTCTGAGCCTGGGCAGCCTGTACGCGCTGGGCGCGCTGGGCATCGCGCTGATCTTCGGCGTCATGCGGCTGGTCAACTTCGCGCACGGCGATGTCATGACTTTTGCCATCTTCATCCTGATCGCGCCGACCACCGAAGCCGTGGCCCCGCTATGGGTCGGCGCCTGGTCGACGCCGCTGCTGGTGATCACCGTGCTGGCCGCCGGCGCGGCGCTGTCCATCGTCTCCGAATGGCTGGTGTTCCGGCACCTGCGCCACGCGACGCCGGCCACGACCATGATGGCCTCTTTCGCGCTGGGCTTCGTGCTGCAGAACACGCTGCTGGTGCTACATAGCAGCCGGCCCAAGGCCGTCAACCTTTGGCCGACGCTGAGCACGCCGATGAGCCTGTGGGGCGCGCGCGTGCCGGGGCTGCAACTGCTCATGATCGGCATCACGATGGCCTTGCTGGTCGGCCTGGCCTGGATGCTCAAGCGCAGCCGCGTCGGGCTCGAAATGCGGGTCGCTGCCGAGAACTTTGACATGGCACGCATGCTGGGCGTCAAGGCCAATCGCGTGATCCTGGTGGCGTTTGGCCTGAGCGGCACACTGGCCGCGCTGATCGGCCTGCTGATGGTCAGCCAGACCGGCCTAGTAGATATCCGCATGGGCGCACCGATGATGCTGGTGGCCTTCGTCGCCACCGTGATCGGCGGCCTGGGCAGCCTCAGCGGCGCCGTGCTGGGTGGCTTTCTGATCGGCGCCGTGAGCACGGCGCTGCAGGCCTGGCTGCCGCTCGATGCGCGCGCCTTCCGCGACGCCTTCGTCTACCTGGCGGTGATCCTGCTGCTGCTGTGGCGCCCGGACGGCCTGTTCGTGACCAGCGCGGTGCGTCAGCGCGTCTGAACCTGGATACCACTGCCATGAACTCCTTCTTCCAACGCCATCGCCTGGGCACACCACTGGTCCTGTGCCTGGCCCTGGTGCTGATGACGGTCTTATCGTTCACCGGCTCGGCCGGCCTGCAGCGCACCGTCACCGAAATGCTGATCCGCATGGTCATGGTAGTGGGCCTGTTCATCTTCGTCGGCCACTCCGGTGTCATGAGCTTTGGTCACATGGCTTTCGTCGGCATCGGCGCTTACGGCGTGGCCTGGACCACGATGGAGCCGTCCATGAAGCTGATGATGCTGCCGGGACTGCACACGCTGCTGCAACAGGCCAATCTGCCCTGGGTTGTCGCCACACTGCTGGGCGCCCTGCTGGCTGCGTTCGTTGCCCTGCTCGCCGGCAGCGTGATCCTGCGCCTGAGTGGCATTGCCGCGTCGATCGCGACCTTTTCGCTGCTCGCCATCTTCAACGTCGTCTATTCCAACTGGGACAGCGTGACCGGCGGCGCGAGCTCGATTGTCGGCATTCCGACCCCGGTGGAGGACTGGCAGGCGCTGGCGTTTGCGGTGCTGGCCATCGTGCTGGCGCACCTGCACAGCACGTCGCGCTTTGGACTGGGCCTGCGCTCGGTGCGCGAGGAACCGGTGGCGGCCCAGAGTTGCGGCATCAATGCCTGGCGCCAGTTGCTGGTGGCGTTCGTGCTCAGCGCCTTTGTCTGCGGCCTGGGCGGCGGACTCGATGCGCAGTTTCTCGGCGTCGTCAACCCGGATGCCTATTACCTCGGTCGCACCTTCACCTGCCTGACCATGCTCGTGATCGGCGGCAGCGCCAGCCTCAGCGGTGCCGTGACCGGCGTTGTCGTGTTGTCAGCGCTGATCGAAGTGCTGGTGCGCTTCGAAGCCGGTGTCACGCTCGGCGCCATGACGATTCATCTGCCCACTGGCAGTCAGGAAATTGTGGTCGGCGTCATCATGGTGCTGATGCTGATCCGCCGCCCGGCCGGCCTGATGCAAGGGCGCGACTGGACCTGGCCCGCGCGCACCGACCGAACGACAAGCGAAAAGGCGCGACACGGCAACTGAATCCCCCCAATTGATCCGGAAGAAATGCCGGATCGACTTTCCACCACCATGACCAAGGAGTCTCCATCATGCTTTCGCCCCGCCTCTTTCGCACCGCAGTGGTGCTGACAACTTTTCTGACTGGCACGCTCGCCAGCTCGGTTGCCCTGGCGCAAGCCGGCAAAGATCTTGTGATTGGCTTTGCCAACGCCAAGTCGGGCTGGGTCGAAGCCTATGACACGCCGGCGCGCCGTGCTGCCATGATCCGTATCGACGAAATCAATGCCGCCGGTGGCCTGATGGGACGCCATATCAAGGTGGTCGAGACCGACACCAAGTCCGACCGTGCGCAAAGCGCCAAGGCTGGCCTGGAGGCGCTGGACCAAGGCGCGGAGATGCTGGTCGTGAGCTGCGACTATGACTTCGGCAGCCCGGCCGCGCTGCAGGCGCAGAAGAAGGGCAAGCTCTCGTTTTTCCTGTGCGCTGAGGACATCAAGGCCGGCATTCAGGGCGTTGGCAAGAACTCGTTCAGCGCTTCGGTGCTGGCCGCAGTGCAGGGCGCAACCATGGCCGAGTGGGCCGTTGCCAAGCGCAATGTCAAGCAGGCCTATGTCCTGCTTGACAGCACGATCGAATACGACAAGGGCATCTGCACCGGTTTTGACTGGATGGCCGAACTGCAAAAAGGCCTGACCATCGTCGGTCGCGACACCTTCAAGAATGGCGACGCTTCAATTGCGGCGCAGATTTCGCGCATCAAGGCCCTGCCGAAGGAACCCGATGCCATCATGCTGTGCTCCTACATCCCGGGTGCCGCCAGTGCCGTGCGCCAACTGCGCGCAGCCGGCATCAACTCGCTGATCCTCAACGGCTCGGCGGTTGACGGCAGCTACTGGCTCGACTCCGTGCCCGGCCTGTCCAACTTCGTGGTGCCGGTGCAAGGTTCGATCTACGGTGACGACCCGAATCCGAAGGTCGAGGAATTCAACAAGGCATTCGCTGCAAAATTTGGCGCCCGTCCTTCCAGCACCTACGCCTATCCGGGCTATGTCCTGATCGATGTCTGGGCCAAGGCGGTGGAACGTGCCAAGAGCACCGATACTGACAAGGTGACCGCCGAACTCGAAAAGATGCGCAATGAACCAACACTGTTTGGCCCGCGTACCTTCACGAAGGAAATCCACCATCAGAATCAGGCCCGCCTCTTGATTTCCGAAATCAAGGCGGGCAAGCCGGCCATCATCGACCAGTGGACGATCACGAAAGCCGTGCCGCTGGACGTGCTGCTGAAGAAATAAGCTGATACGCAACGCGCGGCCCTGATGACCGGAACGCCCGGCATCCGGGTCGCGCCGCATTGATACGATCAACCGACCACGCAAACCACGGAAGATGCCTACCATGAACATCCGGATCCGCCCTTTGGCCAGCAACGATTACGCGCACTGGCTGCCGCATTGGCAGGCCTATCTTGACTTCTACAAGAGTCCGTTCAAGCAGGAACAGGCCGAGCTGACCTGGGAGCGGCTGTGCGACACGCAATTCAACATGCATGGTTTCATTGCCGAGTCCGACGGGCAGGCGGTCGGCATCGTGCATTGCCTGTTCCACCCGTCGACCTGGACCGTCAACGACTACTGCTACCTGCAGGACCTGTTCGTTGCGCCGGCCCTGCGCGGCCAGCACATCGGGCGACAACTGATCCAGACCGTCGTCGACTTTGCCAAGACGCGCTCAGCTGATCGCGTCTACTGGCTGACTCAGGAAAGCAACGCGGCCGGCCGCCTGCTCTACGACAAGGTCGCGCAGCAGACCGGCTTCATTCATTACCGCATCGCGCCTCTTTGAGGCGCCAGATCAGGCTGCTTCCTGGTAGAAGAACGCACGCTGCGTCTGGCGTGCCGGCACACCCTGTACCGTAGCGCCGATGGCGGCGATGTGCTCGGGCGTGGTGCCGCAGCAGCCGCCGACGATGTTGACCAGGCCGTCAGCGGCAAACGCGTGCAGCAGTCGGCTGGTGTCGGCCGGTGCTTCGTCAAAGCCGGTGTCGCTCATCGGGTTGGGCAAGCCGGCGTTGGGGTAGCAACTGATGAAAGTGTCGGGTGCCGCGCGCGCCAACTCCTGCAGGTAGGGCCGCATCAGCGCCGCGCCGAGCGCGCAGTTCAGGCCAACCGCGAGCGGGCGCGCATGGCGCACGCTGTACCAGAAGGCGGTGACGGTCTGGCCCGACAGGATGCGACCGGAGGCATCGGTCACGGTGCCGCTGATGATCAAGGGCAGGTGCTGGCCCGAAGCCTCGAAATACTCGTCGATGGCAAACAGCGCCGCCTTGGCGTTGAGCGTGTCGAAGATCGTCTCCACCAGCAGCGCGTCGGCGCCGCCTTGCACCAGCGCCTCGACCTGGGCGTAATAGGCGGCGCGCAACTGCTCGAAATCGACATTGCGCGCGCCGGGGTCGTTGACATCGGGGCTGATGCTCGCGGTCTTGGGCGTGGGGCCGAGCGCGCCGAGCACAAAGCGCGGCTTCTCCGGCGTTGAAAACTTATCGCAGGCGGCGCGCGCCAGCCGGGCCGAGGCCAGGTTCATCTCGGGCGCAAGCTCGGCCATGTCGTAGTCGGCCTGCGCAATCGACGTCGCGCCAAAGGTGTTGGTCTCGATCAGGTCGGCGCCGGCCGCCAGGTAGCGCTCGTGGATGCTGCTGATCACGTCGGGGCGTGTCAGAGACAGCAACTCGTTATTGCCCTTGACGTCCTTGTGGAAGTCCTTGAAACGTTCGCCCCGGTACTGCGCCTCGCTGAGCTTGAAGCGCTGGATCATGGTGCCCATGGCGCCGTCGAGCACCATGATGCGGTTTTGCAGAATCGCCGGCAGGGCCTGGCCCCGCGTGTAGTGAAGTGCTTTCATAAGCCGCTATTGTAGAAAACCGGGGGCCGACCGCAAGCGCGGTGGGACAATCGCCACTTCGGCGCACGACCCCGCAGCGCCCCATCCATCGCCGCGAACCCAATCACTTTGAGCATTCTGCATATTCTTCAGCAAGTCTTCGGCTATGGCGCATTCCGCGGCCCGCAGCAGGCCATCATCGAACACGTGGTCGGCGGCGGCGACGCCTTGGTGCTAATGCCCACCGGCGGTGGCAAGTCGCTGTGTTACCAGATTCCCGCGATTGCGCGCCAGCAGGCCGGCCACGGCGTCACGGTCGTGATCTCACCGCTGATCGCGCTGATGCATGACCAGGTCGGCGCCCTGCACGAGGCCGGCGTCAGCGCCGCCTTTCTCAATTCCACGCTGAGCGGCGAGGAGGCGCAGCAGATTGAGCGTCGCTTGCTGCGCGGTGATATGACCCTGCTTTACGCCGCGCCCGAGCGCGTCACAACGCCGCGCTTTCTGGCGCAACTCGACTCCTTGCTGGAGCGTGGGCTGCTCAGCCTGTTCGCGATCGACGAGGCGCACTGCGTGAGCCAGTGGGGCCATGACTTCCGGCCCGAGTACCGCGCGCTGACCGTGTTGCACGAACGCTATGCGAGCGTGCCGCGCATCGCGCTGACCGCCACGGCCGATACCCTGACGCGCGCCGACATCCTGGAGCGGCTGCAACTGGAGCAGGCGCGCCAGTTCGTCAGCAGTTTTGACCGGCCCAATATCCGCTACACCATCGTCGAGAAGCGCGACGCCACGCAGCAACTGCTGCGCTTTATCACGCGCGAGCACCTGGGCAACGCCGGTATCGTCTACTGCCAGTCGCGCAAGCGCGTGGAGGAGATTGCCAATCTGCTGTGCGACGAGGGCATCGCCGCGCTGCCCTATCACGCCGGGCTCGACAGCAAAGTGCGCCAGACCAATCAGGATCAATTCCTGCGCAGCGAGGGCATTGTGATGGTGGCCACCATCGCTTTCGGCATGGGCATCGACAAGCCCGACGTGCGCTTTGTCGCGCACTTGGACATGCCGAAAAACATCGAGGGCTACTACCAGGAGACGGGACGCGCCGGACGCGACGGTGAGCCGGCCGACGCCTGGATGTGCTACGGCCTGCAAGACGTGGTGAACCAGCGCCGCATGATCGACGAGAGCCCGGCCGGCGAAGAGTTCAAGCAGGGCCTGCGCGGTAAGCTCGACGCGCTGCTAGGCCTGGCCGAAGCGACCGACTGTCGCCGCGTGCGGCTGCTGGCCTACTTCGGCGAAGCCAGCACGGCCTGCGGAAATTGTGATAACTGCCTTAGCCCGCCGGACGTATGGGATGGCACGGACGCCGCGCGCAAGCTGCTCAGCACGATCTACCGTGTGCAGCAGATGGGCGGCATCAGCTATGGCGCTGGCCACATCATGGACATTCTGCGGGGCAAGCCGACCGAGAAGGTGCTACAGCGAGGCCATGAGCGTTTAAGCACCTTCGGCATCGGTGCCGCCTTCACTGAGTTGCAACTGCGCGGCGTGCTGCGCCAACTGATTGCCATTGGCGCGGTGGCGGTCGATGGTGGGGCCTTCAACACCCTGCAACTGACCGATGCCTCGCGCGCCGTGTTAAAGGGTGATGTGGCCGTGCAATTGCGCCAGTCGGTTTCAACGCCAGCCGAACGCAAGGCCAAGCGCGGCCCGGCCAAGGCTGCGGCCAAAGTGCCGGCCAGTCTCGACGCACAAGGCGAGCGCCGCTACCTGGCGCTCAAAGCCTGGCGCGCCGAAGTGGCGGCTGAGCACAACCTGCCAGCCTATGTGATCTTTCACGATGCCACGCTGGCCGCGATCGCCGAGCGCGCGCCGCAATCGCTCAATGACTTGCAAGGCATCAGCGGCATCGGCGTCAAGAAGCTCGAAGCCTACGGCGAGGAAGTGTTGCGCGTCATCGCGGTAGGCTGATCGTGAAGCGGGTCAGGCCGGCGTTGGATGTGACTGCGATGCTGCCGCCGTGTGCGAGCACGATTGAGCGCGTGATGGCCAGGCCCAGACCGGTGCCTTCGCTGGCGCGCTGGCGCGAGGGGTCAACGCGGAAGAAGCGGTCGAAAATGCGTTCCAGAAATTCTTGAGGAATCGCGTCGCCCTGGTTCTCCATGGCGATCAGGACCTGATCGGCGTCGGCCTCGATCTCCACCCGCAGCGCACTGCCGGCGCTGGCATGACGTACTGCATTCGATAGCAGGTTGCCCAGCGCGCGGCGCAGCATCAGGCGGTCGGCGCTGACTTCGGCGTCGCCTTGCAGGATCAGCTTGAGGCTCTTTTCTTCAGCCACCGCGTCGTAGTAGTCGAACAGGGCGCGCACTTCGCTGGCGAGTTGCAGGCGTTCGCGGTTTGGCACGACCAGACCGTTCTCGGCCTTGGCCAGCAGTAGCATGTCGGAGATCATGCGCGCCATGTGTTCGAACTCCTCGGCATTGGATTCGAGGATGGCGCGGTACTCGTCGGCGTTGCGCGCGCGAGAGAGCGCGACCTGGGTCTGCGTCATCAGGTTGCTGACCGGCGTGCGCAACTCGTGCGCGATGTCGGACGAAAAACCCGAGAGCCGCAAAAACGCCTCTTCGAGCCGCGCCAACATGTCGTTGAGCGACTGCGCGAGTTCGGCCAGTTCGAGCGGAACCGATTCGACCGGCAGGCGCTGGCTCAGTTGCTGCGCGGTCACCACCTGCGCCTGCTCACGCATGGCGCGCAGTGGCGCCAGGCCGCGCCGTGCCGCAATCCAGCCGAGCACACCGGTCAGCGCCGCCGCACCGGCGACAAACAGCCAGAGCGTCTGCAGAAACGAGCGCATGTAACTCTGATGGTGCGCGATGTCGGTGGCCACTGCGACCGTGACGCGCGACTGTTCGTTGATGCCGGTGGCGACTTCGGCCGCGATGCCACGATAGGTCTGCGCGCCCAGTGTCCAGAGCAGGGGCCGCAGCGGGTTCTGGTGCGCGCTGCTGTTGATCAGGTCCGGCGCAAAGCGGGCGTTCGGGGTCGCAAACAGCACGTTCAGATTCGCGCCGATCACCATCACTTCAAGGCCGTGGTGCCCGACCAGGGCGTGCTCCAGTTGCTGCGTCAGTTGCGCCAGATCAGCCGGCGTCTTCAGTGCCGCCAGGGCGTGGCTGGTGAGTTCCATCTTGCCCGAGAGCACCTCCATGTCGAGGTCCTCGAAATGCTGCTGCACCGAGGAAGCGATCACGAGACCGAGCGCCAGCAGCACGATGGATGAGGCGCTGACGAACAGCAGCGTCAGACGCCGCGTGATGGAGGGCCGACCAGTCAGGCGCAATCCGGGTTCTCCAGCACGTAGCCCATGCCGCGTACGGTGCGGATCAGCTTGGGCTCGAAGTTGTCGTCGAGTTTGACGCGCAGGCGGCGCATGGCGACCTCGATGACATTGGTGTCGCTGTCGAAGTTCATGTCCCAGACCTGCGACGCGATCAGCGAACGCGGCAGCACCTCGCCCTGGCGGCGCAGCAACAACTCCAGCAACGCGAACTCCTTGGCGGTCAGGTCGATGCGCTTGCCGGCACGCGTGACACGCCGGCGCAGCAGGTCGAGTTCCAGATCGGCAGCACGCAGGAACTCCGCCGCGCTGGCCTTGGCACCGCGACGCAGAAGCGTACGCACACGCGCCAGCAGTTCGGAAAAGGCAAAGGGTTTGACCAGGTAGTCGTCAGCGCCTAGCTCCAGGCCCTTGACGCGGTCGTCAACATGGTCGCGCGCCGTGAGGAACAGTACCGGCATGTCCTTGCCGGCCTTGCGGATGCCGCGCAACACGGACCAGCCGTCGAGACCGGGCAGCATGACGTCGAGAATCGCCAGGTCGTAACTTTCGGTCAAGGCCTGATGCAGACCCGTGCTGCCGTCGCGTACCAGATCGGCGACGAAGCCGGCCTCGACCAGACCTTGCAACAGGTAGTCGCCGGTCTTGGGCTCGTCTTCGACGATCAGGATTTTCATGACGCCGATTGTGCCCCGGTGCCAGGGGTCGCGCGTCAAGATAACAAATTTGTAATGTCTCTGACAGGCATTTGTCGGGGCGTCGTTGGCACAATGCAGCCATTCCATTCACGAAAGGCCCGTTCATGACACGCACCACCTATTCCGTATTGATCCTCGCGCTGGCCGCCGCCGGTTTTTCCACCCAGGTCAGCGCCCAGATGGACCACAGCACCCACACCATGCCCATAGCCGCCAAACCGGCTGCCGCCAGCTCCGCCATGGAAGAGGGCGTGGTGAAGAAGATCGACAAGGCGGGCGGCAAGGTCTCCATCGCGCACGCGGCGCAGCCCAGCATGCCGGCCATGACCATGGTCTACCGTGTCAAGGACGCCGCCTTGCTGGACAAATTGCAGGCCGGGCAGAAAATTCGTTTTAGCACCGATCCTGCTGACGGTGGCATGACCCTGTTGCGCTTTGAGGTGAGCCAATGAAGCAAAAGAACGCTTTCATCGCTGCAGCCGCATTGCTGATTGCGGCGATTGCCCTGGGCGTATTTTTGTTCCGCGGCCAGGGCAGCGCCGGCGCCCCCAGCGCTGCGCAAAGCCAGGCGGCACTGACACGCACCGATACGCCGACCTTTGGCGAGCCAAGCGCGCTGGTGCACATCGTCGAGTTTCTCGACCCGGCTTGCGGTACCTGCGGCGAGTTCTATCCGTTTGTGAAAAAGATGATGGCCGCCAACCCCGGCAAGATCCGGATCTCGGTGCGCTATGCGCCCTTTCATCCGGGCTCGGACCAGGTGGTGAAAGTGATCGAGGCGGCGCGCATGCAGGGCCAGTTCAGCCAGACGCTCGAAGCGCTGTTTGCCTCGCAATCGGTCTGGGTGCAGAACCACCACGCCAATGTGGACCTGATTTGGGGGCCGCTGGGCGCGCTGGGCCTGGATCTGGAACGCGTCAAGATCGACATGAATTCGCCCGAAATTGCACAGCGCGTGCAGCGCGACCTGGCGGATGCCAACAGCCTGGGCGTGGTCATGACGCCGGAGTTCTTTGTCAACGGCAAACCGCTGCCAAGCTTTGGCTACGAGCAACTCAAGACGCTGGTTGACGACGCCCTGGCCAGCGCCAAATAAGGTAACACCATGCAACTGATTCTGCGTGTTGGTGTTGCCGCTGTCCTGTTGACGCTGGGGTTTACCGGTGGCGCGTTGGCCGATGCGCTGCCCGGTGCCACGCTGGAGGGCCTGTTGGCCTTGGCCAAAGCGAACAACCCGGACTATGCCGGCATGCGTTTCGAAGCGCAGGCGGCGAGTGAACGCGTCACACCGGCCGGCGCCCTGCCCGATCCGCGCCTGCGCACCGAGTTGATGGACATCACCCGCATGGGCGAGCAGAACCCGACGCTGTTGCCTGGCAACGTGGGTAGCACACGCTACACGCTGATGCAGGACCTGCCCTGGTTCGGCAAGCGCGGCCTGAAGCAGGACATTGCCCAATTTGAAGCTGACGCCAGCCAGCGCAAGGCCGAGGGCGGCTGGACCGAACTGGCCGCGCGCGTCAAGAGCGTGCAGGCGCAGCGCCATTACCTGCAGCGCAATGCGCAGTTGACGCAGGAAATCCTGGACCTGATGCAGCGGCTTGAACAGATTGCACAGTTGCGCTACGCCGGCGCACTGGCGGCGCAGCAGGATGTGATCCGCTCCCAGGTCGAGCAGACTTCGATGAAGAGCGAGCTCATTGCGCTCGAAGGCGAAGCGCGGCAAGCCGATGCGCGCCTCAATGCCTTGCTGGCGCGTCCGAGCGCGGCGCCGCTGGCGGCGCCAGAGTCTGCGCGTGCAGTGCCGGCGCAGTTGAACCGCTCGGCACTGGAGGCGCGTCTGCAAAGCCGCAACCCGCAACTGTTCGCGCAAGAGGCCTTGCTGCAGGCAGCCGGCAAGGGCCGCGACCTCGCCTACAGCAACCGCTACCCCGACTTCACGCTCAGTATTGCGCCAACGCAGTACCAGACCGCGATCAAGGAATGGGCGCTGATGGTGGAAGTCAACATTCCGCTGCAGCAAGCCTCGCGCCGCGCGCAGGAGAGCGAGGCGCAGGCCATGTTCTCCGCAGCGCAGTCGCGCAAGGAGGCGCTGGCCAATCAGTTGCTATCGGACCTGGCCGAAAACCTGGCCGGCATCGACGCGGCACAACGCAGCGAGGCACTGGTCACAAGCAGTCTGCTACCGCAGGCCGAACTGGGCCTGCGCTCGGCGCTGGCGGCGTACGAGAACGGCAAGGTCGATTTCGCCACTGTGCTCGACGCGCAGCGCCAGATCCGCCAGGCCAAGCAGACGCGAATCAAAGCCCAGCTGGAGGCGCAGATGCGTCTGGCTGAAATCGAAAAACTGGCAGGGGACGATCTATGAAACAAGGCGCTGGACTGGCCATCGGCGTCATCGCCGTGGCACTGGCTGCAGGTGGCGGCTATTGGGCTGGACACCGGAGTCCGGCCGCCGCAGGTGAGGGCAGTACGCCGGCAACTTCGGTTGCGCCGCATGAGACGGGCAAGCAGGAGAAAAAGCTGCTGTACTACCGCAACCCCATGGGATTGCCGGACACCTCGCCGGTGCCGAAGAAAGACCCTATGGGCATGGACTACATCGCCGTCTTTGCCGGCGCGCCAGACGAGGAGCCGGCAGCCGCCAATCAACTCAAATTCAGCACCGAGAAAATCCAGAAGATGGGCGTGCGCACCGAGGCCGCGCAAATGCGCCTGCTGGACCGGACCGTGCGCGCCGCTGGTCGCATCGAGCCCGATGAGCGGCGTCTGTTCACCATCGCGTCCAAGTTTGAAGGTTATGTCGAGCGCCTGCATGTGAACGTCACCGGCCAGCCCGTCACCAAGGGCCAGCCGCTGTTTGAAGCCTACAGCCCGGAGCTCGTCTCGGCGCAACGCGAATACGCGATTGCGGTGCAGGGCATCGATGCGCTCAAGAGCGCCGGCGCTGAAACGCAGACCGGCATGAAGCAGCTCGCCGAAGCCAGCCTGCAGCGCCTGCGCAATTGGGACGTGTCCGACGAGCAGATCAAGGCGCTGGCCAGGACCGGCAGCGCGCAGCGCACACTGAGCTTTCGCTCGCCGGCCAGCGGCATCGTGATGGAGAAGAAAGCAGTGCAAGGCATGCGCTTCATGCCGGGCGAGATGCTGTACCAGATCGCCGATTTGTCCGCTGTGTGGGTGGTGGCCGACGTCTTTGAGCAGGACCTTGCGCTGATTAAAACTGGCGCCAAGGCCAGAGTGTCGATCAACGCCTACCCGGACAAAGTGTTCACGGGCACGGTGAGCTATGTCTACCCAACACTCAAACCCGAGACACGGACCGTTCCGGTGCGCGTCGAGTTGGCCAATCCGGGCCTGCTGCTCAAGCCCGGCATGTTCGCTCAGCTTGAACTGGGCGTCTCGGCCAAGACCAAGGTCGTGACGGTGCCGCTTTCGGCGGTGATCGACAGCGGCACGCGCCAGATCGTTTTGCTGAGCCAGGGCGAGGGTCGCTTCACACCGCGTGAAGTCAAGCTCGGCGCGCGCAGCGACGCTTACGTGGAAGTGCTGGACGGTGTGAAGGAAGGTGAGCTGGTGGTGGTCACGGCCAACTTCCTGATCGACGCCGAGAGCAACCTGAAAGCCGCCGTGGCCGGCTTCGGCGCGGCGCTACCCGCACCCGCCGCAGCCGCGAGCGCACCGGCAGTCAAGGCCGCCGGACACCAGGCGCAGGGCACGATCGACGGCATTGACCTGAAAGATGGCAGCATCAGCTTGAACCACGGCCCAGTGGCGAGCCTGAAATGGCCGGCCATGACCATGGAGTTCAAAGTCGCCAATGCCGCGCTCTTGAAAGACCTGAAAGTCGGGGACAAGCTTAGCGTCGAGTTTGTCGAACGACAGCCGGGCGAATGGGTCATCACCAGCGTCAAGAAATAACATGCTGGCCAACATCATTGACTGGTCGGGGCGCAACCGCTTTCTGGTTCTGCTTGCCACCCTGTTCATCACGCTGTGGGGCATCTTCGCCGTGCTGCGCACGTCGATCGACGCACTGCCGGACCTCTCGGACGTGCAGGTTATCGTCTACACCGAGTACCCGGGGCAGGCGCCGCAAGTGGTGGAGGATCAGGTCACCTACCCGCTCACGACCGCCATGCTGTCGGTGCCGAAGTCAAAAGTGGTGCGCGGCTTTTCCTTCTTCGGCGCGTCCTTCGTGTACATCATTTTCGAGGATGGCACCGACATCTACTGGGCGCGCTCACGCGTGCTGGAGTACCTGAACTTTGCCTCCGGGCGCATGCCCAAAGGCATCACGCCTGGAATAGGCCCGGACGCCACCGGCGTTGGCTGGGTCTACCAGTACGCGCTGCTGGCGAAAGACAAGACGCTGGCCGAGTTGCGCTCGATCCAGGACTGGTATGTGCGCTACCAACTGAGCAAGGCGCACGGCGTGGCCGAAGTAGCCTCCGTTGGCGGCTTCGTCCAGACCTACCAGGTGACGGTGGACCCGGTCAAACTGCGCGCCTTTGGCATCCCCCTGATGAAGGTCGCGCAGGTGATACGCGACTCGAACCGCGACGTCGGCGGGCGCGCGGTCGAGATGGCCGAGACCGAGTACATGGTGCGCGGCAAAGGTTATTTGCGCGGCGTTGCCGACATCGAGATGTTGGTGGTGAAAGCCGACAAGGGCACGCCGGTGCTGGTGCGCGACATTGCCCGCGTTGAACTCACGCCCGATGAACGCCGCGGCCTGACCGAACTCAACGGCGAAGGCGAAGTGGTATCGGGCATTGCGATGGCGCGCTACGGCCAGAATGCGCTCGAAGTCATCGCCAACCTGAAAGAGAAGATTGCCGAGATCGGGCCCGGTCTGCCATCCGGCGTGACGGTGCAGACGGTGTATGACCGCTCCGAACTGATCCACCGCGCTATCGATACCTTAAAGCGCACGCTGCTCGAAGAGTCGTTGATCGTCGCTGCGGTCTGCGTCGTCTTTCTGCTGCACATGCGCAGCGCGTTGGTGGCGATCCTGATGCTGCCGGTGGGCATCCTGATCTCGTTCATCGCCATGCGTTTGCTCGGTATGAGCTCGAACCTGATGAGCCTGGGCGGCATCGCCATCGCCATCGGCGCCATGATCGACGCGGCCATCGTCATGATCGAAAACGCCCACAAACATCTTGAGCGTCTAGCTGAATCGGGGTCAGATCCCAATTCGGGGCAGAGCCTTCAAGTTAGCCGACAGAAAACCACCGATTTGGCAAAACCCCAAGTCCAGGGCTCTGACCCCAATTCAGCGGGTCCCAATTTTGCGGCGCGCGCCAAAGCCATTCTGGAAGCCTGCAAAGAAGTCGGCCCCGCACTCTTCTTCTCACTGCTCATCATCACGGTCTCGTTCCTGCCGGTGTTCAGTCTGGAAGGTCAGGAAGGGCGATTGTTCTCGCCGCTGGCCTATACCAAGACCTTTGCCATGGCCGGCGCCGCCCTGCTGTCGGTGACGCTGGTACCGGTGCTGATGCTGCTCTTCATCCGCGGCAAGGTGATGCCGGAATCCAAGAACCCGGTCAACCGCTTCCTGATCTGGGTCTACCGCCCGATCATCCAGGGTGTGATGCACTGGAAGAAGCTCACGGTCCTGCTCGCGCTGCTGTTGCTGGGTGTCTCCTGGTACCCGGCTTCGCGCCTGGGCTCGGAGTTCATGCCGACGCTCAACGAAGGCTCGCTGCTCTATATGCCGGCTTCCCTGCCGGGCATGTCGATCACGAAGGCAGCTGAACTGCTGCAGACGCAGGACAAGATCATCAAGAGCTTTCCGGAAGTGGCCTCGGTCTATGGCAAGGCGGGTCGCGCCAACACCGCGACCGACCCGGCGCCGACCGAGATGTTCGAGACCGTCATCAACCTCAAGCCCGAGTCCGAGTGGCGCGCCGGTCTCACCATCGACAAGCTGATCGCCGAGATGGACAAGGCGCTGCAATTCCCCGGCGTGGCGAATTCGTGGACGATGCCAATCAAGGCGCGCACCGACATGCTCTCCACCGGCATTCGTACGCCGATCGGCATCAAGGTCTTCGGCAAGGACCTGGGCGAGATGGAAAAACTGGCACGGCAAATCGAGACTGTGGTCAAAGCCGTGCCCGGCACCACCAGCGCGTTCGCCGAACGCCTGACCGGTGGCTTCTACCTCGACATCGAACCGGATCGCGCGCAACTGGCGCGCTACGGCCTGGGCGTGGGCGAACTGCTCGACGTCGTCGGCAGCGCGCTCGGTGGCGAAATGGTGACGACCACGGTCGAAGGCCGCGAACGCTTTGGCGTGACGGTGCGCTACCCGCGCGAGCTGCGCAGCGACCCGCAACAGATCGCACGCGAGGTGCTGATACCCACCATGGATGGCGCCATGATTCCACTCGGTCAGGTGGCCAAGGTAGTCATCACGAAGGGCGCACCGGGCATCCGCACCGAGAACGCACTGCTCTCGGCCTATATCTACGTCGACATCCGGGATCGTGACATCGGTGGCTATGTCGCCGACGCCAAGAAGGCAGTAGCGACGCAGGTCAAATTTCCGAGCGGCTATTACGTCACCTGGAGCGGCCAGTTCGAGTACATGGAGCAAGCCATCGAGAAGATGAAGATCGTGATTCCGGTGACGCTGCTGATCATCTTCCTGCTGCTGTACCTGAATTTCCGGCGCATCACCGAGACCCTGATCGTGATGCTCTCGGTGCCCTTCGCGTTAGTGGGCGGCGTCTGGCTGATGTGGCTGCTGGGTTACAACCTGTCGGTGGCGGTGGCGGTTGGCTTTATCGCCCTGGCTGGTGTGGCCGCGGAGACCGGCGTCATCATGCTGATCTACCTGGATCACGCGTGGGAGGCAATCAAGGTCAAGTGCCGCGCCAATGGCCGTGAACCAGTTGCGGCGGATCTATACGAAGCCGTGATGGAAGGCGCCGTCGAGCGAGTTCGCCCCAAGATGATGACCGTGGTCGCCATCATGGCCGGCCTCTTGCCCATCCTGTGGGGAACCGGCACCGGCTCCGAAGTCATGAGCCGCATCGCCGCGCCGATGGTCGGCGGCATGATCTCGTCCACCGTGCTGACGCTGGCCGTGATTCCCGCGATCTATGCACTGGTCAAGCAGTGGCGGTTGAAGCGGGGGATGGAGAGGTAGCGCACGCCGACATTGGCGAGCAGATAAGAAAAATGGGGTCGGATCACTGGCCGCGCAGCGGACATGTGCTCTGACCCCATTTTTCGGTGCAGCTTGCGTAAGCAGCTACTAAATCAGGAGCTAATCGAGGCGTCGGTATTGTTCATGGCCGTTTTCTCCAGCAGGTACCTCTGCTGCACCCGCCCCATGAAATCGGCCAGCGGATACTGCATGCCCTCCGCCAGACGCAGTAAGACACTCAACGTTGGTTGTTTGCGCCCGACTTCGATCAGCGAAATATAGGGTCGATCCAACTGGCAGTGACCAGCCAGATCCTCCTGTGAAAAGCCCAATTCCCGGCGACGAAGTTTGATTTCTGTCGCTAAAGCGTTGATAAGTGGCTGATTCTTGCTGGGCCGCATAGGCCCCTACTTTTGCCTTGTTGTACACTTTAGACACGTGTCTAAAGACAGCAAAATTTACGATAAGACACGCAACATAGTTTTGGGCAGGGGGATTCAATGAGCGGGATCACTTTCAAACTCATGGTGTCAGGCCTCATGGTCGCCGCATTGGTAGCTTGCGGGGGCGGTGGTGGTGGAACATCCGCACCTACGCCAACTCCGACGCCCACCCCGACGAACCTCACCATCACCGGCACCGTGGCCAAAGGCGCAGTACTTGCCAACGCGGCTGTCGTCGCCAAATGTGCCGACGCACTGACCTACACCACGGTTTCATCAGCCACTGGTACGTACTCGCTGGCGGTACCCGCAAGCGCTGTTCCCTGCCTGATTCAGGCGACCGGCCAGGATGGGACTACATGGCGCTCCATTGGCATGGGCGCAGGTAACGCCAGCATCACACCTCTCACCGAAATGGTCGTAGCGAAGTTGCTGAAAGCTTTGCCCACAAATGCCTTTGCCGCATACCCAAGCCCTGCGGTCGTGGCGCTGCTGACACCCGCCAACCTGGCCACAGCACAGACCGATGTGCGCACGGCGCTCAATGGGGTCAGCGACTTGTCGGTGATACCGGACTTTATTGCCACGCCCTTCAAGGCCGCGACGGCGACAACGGCTGGCGATGCCATTGACCAAGCCATTGATGCACTTACTGCCGCATTGAAGGCCAAAGGGTCGAGCGTGCAAACGGTGGCTATTGCACTGGAGCAGGGGAAGGCGGTGAGCAGCACCTACCCGACCATTGCGGCAGCAACTGTGCCGACGTCGGGCTACATCCCGATCGATGGTATGTTGACGCCGGGCTTTGCCCGTATTGGCGATGTGTGGGCGGTGCCGGGAACGGTGGTGGTGGACGGTCAACCCGGCCTGGCGGTGAGCGAAGACAACGGCAATACTTGGTCCGGCATACCCCAAGTCGGCGAAAACGGGAGAACTGCGATTGGGCCAGGCATGATTCTCTACGGTGGACAATCTGGCGCCTTGTCGCGCCATGTCCGCACCGGGCCAGGGGTCTGGACTACGGAGGTATTAACTGGTTTGAAGCTCAATCTGAGTATCCAGTCAATGGCCTACCGGGACGGCAGCTACTACGCGCTGATGTCCGACTCCGACTCCGCCACCCAAGGCTCTGTTTATAAGAGCAGCGACAACGGCAATACCTGGAACAAGCAAGACTACCGCTTTGATATTTTCTGCGACATGCGCAATGTAGTGAAAACCTCTGACGGTGCCATACGGTTATGCGGCAAAGTTTCCGCCGACGGCGGGACCACCTGGGTAGAGAAACGACCCGGCGATAGAACTCAATATCTCATTGTGGGTGGAGCCGACGTTTATGTGGGCCAATTTGCCATGGCCGTTGTCGTGGGCTCAGACATTATTGCCATCGGCGCGAGCGGCAATTCAACGCTTGGCACCAACGCCATCCGCATTATTCGCAGCTCCGACAAGGGCTCGACATGGACCGCCAGTGAGGCCGGCTTTTCGGGTGCGGGACTCTACAAAGATTACTCAAATTCGATGGTGGCTGTCGGCAACGAAGTCTTTCTGACGCTTCAAGCTCTCAACAACGAAACTTTTCTCTACCAATCGCATGATGGCGGAAAAAGCTGGTTTGTTGCACTCAAGTCGGAGGTATGGGAAACGCGGAACTTGTGGTCGCAAGGTGGGCAGTGCTACCGCAATGCTGGGACGACGACCAAAAGCAGTTCTGATGGCCTCCATTGGACCGCTGCTGAACAAGCCGTTCCCGTTGACGAACTGGGCACGCAAGTTCGCACAGTGTCGGTGGGAAATGGGTCATACAACAGCATCGTGACCGCTGGAACCGCGACGGTTGAAAAATTCGATGCCAAGACGGGCTCCTGGCGCACCGTCTACAACTCGCCGGATACTGGTTGGGTTACGCGGCCCACAGGTACTGGCGGCGTGCTGTATGTGGGCATCTCCGCACCTCGCAAGCTGCTCAAGTCGACCGACCAGGGTGAAAGCTGGCAGGCCGTGCCCAATGCCACCGTGCCCGCCTATACGATGAACATCTACGCTGTAGCGAATCGAACCCTGTTGGCATTCAACATTGCGCCGCCATGTGTCGGCGCATGCGCGGTGTACCCAGGCTTCCAGCAGGGCGTATTCATCAGCAAGGACGAAGGGGTGACTTGGACGCAAGTTCCTGCGTTTGGTGTGCCATCGAGTTGGGCGATTGGCAATGGCGTTGTTGTCGCCTCGCAAGCCAATGGAGGCACCGGGTTGGTCCGCATGGAGGCCCCCTATACCAACGCTACTGTCGTGGCACCCGGCTTTGGTGCAGGCACCGCCTCAAACAAAACAGTGATGTTCGACGCGAACACATTCTGGGCATCCGACACCAACGGAACGCTGCGCATGAGCGCCGATGGGAATACGTGGCAGACAGTTCAACTGGACGTACCCTATCCGATTTGGGGTGTGGCCGTTTGTGGTCACCGGCTTGTGTTGGAACTCTATATGGGACGTATTGGACTCCTGGTGTCTCCCGCCACTTTGCCGTGATGGCCATCCAGCATAGCTGCTTTGTCGGTTGGGATGATGGCAATGGCGGGAGGAAAAGTATTGGAGCCGACAAGGCATGGCGAAATCTTCAACTCAACGGACTGGAGGAAATATGGGTTGGTTTTCTGATACCTGTGACGGCATGGGCAAATCGTTTTCGACACTGCCGAAGTGGTTCCGCTCTTTTGCCTTGATACTATTTTGGCTATCCGTCTGTGCCCTCGGCGTAGCAACGATTGGGGAGCTCACCTATTCAGCCGTTGTTCGAATGCTTCCGGTCACCGCTGAAGACGTGCGTGCCGCCGAGCGAAAGGTCGAACTCGAGAAGCGTGCCGCTGAAGTAAGCCAGACCCAAATGCTTGTTTTTGATCGAACAAAGGCACAACGCGAAATAGAAGAGGCCAACGTCGAAGCCCATCGGGTGTCGCTCGGCCTGACGGCTAAACGGGACGCGACAGGTGTTGGCGGGTTGGCGGCCTTGGGCGAAGTCGTTACTGCGAACCTGACCACAATCGTCGCCTTGATGTTCCTCATCTATCTGCTGCCGACCTTTGCCACGACGGGTGATCCGTGGCGGCTTTCCTTGAATATTTCAGCCATCGTCATACTCGCCGGACTGTTTGCACTCATGAAGGAGGTGGCATCCGAATCCAAAATTCAGGTGGAACTTCCAAAGGTTTTCATGACGCTCTCCTCCACGTCGGTTGGCCTGTACCTCATGCTGTTCGGCACAGTGCTCGCTGGCTTTTCGCTTTACATGCTGCGCAGACACGAGAGGGAAGTTAAAAACGAAGGCGGTGGTTCGGGTTCTTGAACAGGAACATCGGTCCTTGCGCCAATGCGACAACATAGGACCTCGGATCGCCATGGTGTAGTCGGCTGCGTGAGTACAGAACGACTGTGTTCGAGTTGAAGAACTACAAACTCAGCCGTTTCTCCAGTGAGCGGTTGTCAAAACTGTTGCGAATTGCGCCACCAGCGCAAAGCGCTCCTTAAGCACGGCACGCAAAGTGCCTACAGTAACGGGCGCTGCCTCGGGGTCGATGGCGGCACGAAGGGGGCGTTGATCATGGTTTGGTAGCCATGGCCGGCAGCCTCCGCACGGGCGCGGAAGGCCTCAATCACATCATCATCGAGCATGATGGTGACGCGGGTTTTGCCAGGAGACGGTAACACCGCGCCACGTTTGCCCTGGCTGAAATCGTATTCTTTGCGCATGGCAGTTTTGTGCTTGACTCGTGGCGTTCAGTCCAGCACCGCGATGCCGTGCTTCTCGACCACCGACAGCAGTTTGGCGGCGAGCTTGCTGGGGCGTTTTTGTCCGGATTCCCATTGATGCACGGTCGAGGGGCTGACGTTGAGACGCCGGGCAAACAGATTCTGGCTGACCTTGGTTTTGTTGCGAAGGCGTACGACGTCGGCTGACGTGTAGTCGGGCACCGGCGTGAGGCACAGCGCCTCGTAGTCGCGCATCGTCGCCTTGTCTATCACGCCCGACTGATGCAAGCCTTGCGCTGCACTCAGGATGGATGC
Organism: uncultured beta proteobacterium; assembly: GCA_903920695.1. Classification (GTDB taxonomy): domain Bacteria; phylum Pseudomonadota; class Gammaproteobacteria; order Burkholderiales; family Burkholderiaceae_C; genus Rhodoferax. The sequence goes on along the minus strand of CAIXNB010000125.1, from coordinate 725 downwards.
CATAGCGCCGCTTTTGGCGGCTCGGGTTTCACGCTTGATTGTCATGACATAGTTCCTTCAATGATCCGTTTTGTTTTGCCGCCTCTATACCGGCCATACCACCACTTCCAAAATCCTTTGCCAACTTCTTGAAGCCCCGCAACTCATCGATTGCGATGTTGTTCTTGTCTTGCTTCTCAAAGAGGTGAACGAAAACCCAAAAAGATTTCGGTTTGGTCAGAACGATGGATCGGCTCAAGTTGTTCTTCAGACGCTTTTTCCAGACGTTGCCGCCCAGGTTGTCGCCCTTTCCTTGATCGAGTTCGGCGACTGCCTGACACAACTCGGCATCTGAAATGCCTTGCTTGCCAGCCGCTTTACTGAAGTGCAGGGTCTTGAATGCCCTTGGTCTATCAACAGAGGCGGGGGTTGAAACTGATTTGATTGATGTTTGCGACACGCTTAAATATAACACCTAGTGCGATAATAACAAGTGAAGAATCCGGATTGATCGTCAAGAGTAAGGTTGGACCTTGGCGTGGCCCACCATGGACGGCGCGATGATTCCACTGGGTCAGGTCGCCAAAGTGCTGATCACCAAAGGCGCGCCCGGCATTCGCACCGAGAACGCGCTGCTGTCCGACTACATCTACGTCGACATCCGGGATCGTGACATCGGTGGCTATGTCGCCGACGCCAAGAAGGCAGTAGCGACGCAGGTCAAATTTCCGAGCGGCTATTACGTC
>CAIXNB010000124.1 GCA_903920695.1 uncultured beta proteobacterium | reverse complement strand
CCACCGAAGCCAATGAAATTCGCGCCTTCAAACGTGTGGTGGAACGCGGGTTTGTCTATCGCGGCCTCAAACCCGTGTACTGGTGTTTTGACTGCGGCTCCAGCCTGGCCGAGTTCGAGATCGAATACGCCGACAAGAAATCGCAGACGCTCGACGTCGGCTTCCTGTGCGCCGAACCCGACAAGCTCGCCACCGCCTTTGGACTGGCCAGCTTGGACCGCCCGGCCTTCGCCGTGATCTGGACCACCACCGCCTGGACCATCCCCGCGAACCAGGCTTTGAATCTGAACCCCGCGCTCGAGTATTCGCTGGTGCAGACGCCGCGCGGCCTGCTGGTTCTGGCCTCGGTGCTGGTGGACAAGTGCCTGGAACGCTACGGATTGAGCGGCACGGTGATCGCGACCACGCTCGGCGAGCGACTCGGTGGTATCAACTTCAAACACCCGCTGGCCCATATCGACGCCGGCTTCGACCGCTTGAGCCCCATCTATCTGGCGGAGTACGCCACGGCCGAAGACGGTACCGGCATCGTGCACTCGGCGCCAGCCTATGGCGTGGAGGATTTCAACAGCTGCGTCGCGCACGGCATGAAGTACGACGACATCCTGAACCCGGTGCAGGGTAACGGCACCTATGAGAGCGCGTTGCCGCTGTTTGGCGGCCTCAACATCTGGAAGGCCTGTCCGCGCATCATCGAGGTGCTGAGCGAATCGGACCGATTGTTTGCCACCGCCACCATCACGCACAGCTACCCGCACTGCTGGCGCCACAAGACGCCAGTGATCTACCGCGCCGCCGCCCAATGGTTCATCCGCATGGACGAGGGTGAGGGCGTGTTCACGAAAGACAAAGCGCCCAAATCGCTGCGCAAGATCGCGCTGGACGCAATCGAGCAAACCTCGTTCTATCCGGAAAACGGCAAGGTGCGCCTGCGCGACATGATCGCCGGTCGGCCCGACTGGTGCATCAGCCGCCAGCGCAGTTGGGGCGTGCCACTACCCTTCTTCCTGCACAAGGACAGCGGCGAGTTGCATCCGCGCACGATGGAGATCCTCGACATCGCGGCCGACATGGTGCAGCAGGGCGGCATCGAGGCCTGGAGCAAGGCCAGCACCGAAGCTATCCTCGGTGAGCAGGACGCGCAGCACTACACCAAGAGCAGCGACATCCTGGAAGTGTGGTTCGACTCCGGCACCACGCACACCACGGTACTCAAGGGCTCGCACTCCGGCAGCGGCCACGACGAGGGCTGCGAGGCCGACCTCTACCTCGAAGGCCACGACCAGCACCGCGGCTGGTTCCACTCCTCGCTGCTGACGGCCTGCGCCATGTACGGGCGCGCGCCCTACCAGGGCATTCTGACGCACGGTTTCACGGTCGACAGCAAGGGCCACAAGATGAGCAAGAGCGCCGGCAACGGCGTTGATCCGCAGGAGACCTCGAAGAAGCTTGGCGCCGAAATCATCCGCCTGTGGGTTGCGGCCAGCGACTACTCGGGCGACATCGCCGGCGACGACAAGATCCTGGCACGCGTGGTCGACACCTACCGGCGCATCCGCAACACGCTCAAATTCCTGCTCGCCAACGTCAGCGACTTCGACCCGGCGCGTGACAGCGTCGCGCCCGAGCAGTTATTGGAGATCGACCGCTACGCGCTGAGCCGCGCCGCGCAGTTGCAGGCCGACATCCTGGCGCACTACGAGGTCTATGAGTTCCACCCGGTCGTCGCCAAGCTGCAGATCTACTGCTCGGAAGACTTGGGGTCTTTCTACCTCGACGTGCTCAAAGACCGGCTCTACACCACCGCTCCCGCTTCGCTGGCGCGGCGCAGCGCGCAGACCGCTCTCTGGCAGATCACGCAGGCCATGCTACGCTGGATGGCGCCGTTCCTGAGCTTCACGGCCGAGGAAGCCTGGGCCGTGCTCGGGGCTGCCGGCAAGACGCCGACGGCCACGCGTGAGTCGATCTTCATGGATGTCTACGTGCCGATGCCGGCAGCCGACGACGCACTGCTGGCCAAGTGGTCGCGCATCCGCGAGATCCGCGACGCCGTCAACAAGGAGATCGAGTCACTGCGCACGCAGGGTCAGGTCGGCTCCTCGCTGCAAGCCAATGTGACGCTGACCGTCAACGCCGATGATTACGCCCTGCTGAGCAGCCTCGGTGCCGACCTGAAGTTTGTCTTCATCACCTCGGCCATCGATCTGGTCGCAGGCGAGGCGCTCTCGATCGCGGCCGCCGGTTCCACGGCCGTCAAATGCGAGCGCTGCTGGCACTACCGCGACGATGTCGGCGCCGACCCGGCGCACCCCGGCATTTGCGGGCGCTGCACGAGCAACCTGTTCGGTGCCGGCGAGACCAGGAAGTTCGCCTGATGGCCCGCAAATCCGGCACTGGGGGGATGCTGCAATGGCTGGGCCTGGCCTTTGTCATCCTGCTCGTCGACCAGTTCACCAAGGTGCTGATCGTCAGCTTTTACCAGCTCGGCGACAGCACGCCGGTCACGGGCTTTTTCAGTATCGTGCGCTGGCACAACACGGGCGCGGCGTTCTCGTTCCTGGCCGGCTCGGCAGGCTGGCAGCGCTGGTTCTTCACCGTCATCGGCGTGCTGGCAGCCGGTCTGATCCTGTGGCTGCTCAAATCGCACAGCGGACAGAAACTGTTTTCCTTTGCGCTGGCCTGCATCCTGGGCGGCGCCATTGGCAACGTGATCGACCGCCTGCTCTACGGCTATGTCGTCGACTTCCTGGACTTTCACTGGCGCCATTGGCATTTCCCCGCATTCAATGTCGCCGACAGTGCGATTACCATTGGTGCAGCCTGCCTGATACTCGATGAACTGCTGCGCGTGCGCCGCGCGCGCTAGGCTTCATCCGAACAAGGAACAACGTTGACGCACCTGCTCAACCTTCTCGCCGCCATCGCCCTGCTGGTCTGGGGCACGCAACTGGTTCGTACCGGCATCCTGCGCGTGCTCGGTGCCAGCCTGCGCAACATCCTGGCCACCAGTGTTGCAAATCGGCTGACGGCCATGATGTCAGGCATCGGCGTGACGGCGCTGGTGCAGTCCAGTACCGCCACGGCCCTGATCGTCTCCTCCTTTGTCGGCCAGGCCCTGATGACCCTGCCTGCCGCACTGGCGGTCATGCTCGGCGCCGACATCGGCACCAGCCTGATGGCCGTGGTGTTCTCGCGCGACCTGTCCTGGCTCTCGCCGCTGTTCATCTTTATCGGCGTCGTGCTGTATATCGCGCGCCAGGCGACCACGGTCGGGCGCGTCGGGCGCATCCTGATCGGTCTGGGCCTGATGCTGCTGGCGCTGCAAATGGTCCGCGAATCGACCAGCGTGCTGACGCAGGCGCCGGCCATCAAGGCGTTGCTGGCTTCGCTCAGCAGCGACCTGATGTTGGAGATCACGGTCGGCTGCATTCTCTCGGTGCTCTCGTATTCGAGCCTGGCCCTGGTGCTGCTCACAGCCACGCTGGCCAGTACCGGCGTCGTGTCGATCGATGTCGCGCTCGGGCTGGTGCTCGGTGCCAATCTGGGCAGCGGCCTGCTGGCGGTGCTGACCACGCTCAACACCAACGTCGAGACCCGCCAGGTGCCGCTGGGCAACCTGGTGTTCAAGGTCATCGGCGTTGCCATCAGCGCGCCCTTCGTCGGCCTGTGGCTGCGCGAGATGCGGCCCTGGATGGCCGACACGGCCACGCTGGTCGTGCTCTATCACCTGAGCTTCAACCTTGTGGTCGGCTTGATCTTCATTGGTCTGACCCAGATCGTTGCGCGCTGGGTCGAACAACTGCTGCCCAAGCAGGACAAGAGCACGGTGGCCGGGCGCCAGCGCCATCTCGACGCCTCGGCGCTGGAAACCCCTTCTCTGGCCATTTCCTGCGCCGTGCGCGAATCCATGCACCAGGCCGACGTCGTCGAGAGCATGCTGCTGGGCATGATCGAAGTCATCCGCAACAACGACTTCGTGCTGGCGCAGACGCTGCAGAAGATGGACGACACGGTCGATGAACTCTATTCCGACATCAAGTACTACCTGACCAAAATTTCACGCGAAGCCCTGAGCGAGAAGGAAGGCCAGCGCTGGACTGACATCATCAGCTTCACGATCAACATGGAACAGATCGGTGACATCATCGAGCGTGTGCTCGAAGACATCGAGAACAAGAAGATCAAGCCGGGACGCGAGTTCTCGGAGGCGGGCATGACGGAAATCACTGACCTGCACTCGCGCCTGGTGGACAACCTGCGCCTGGGGATGAGCGTGTTCCTGGACGGCAACGTACGCGACGCGCGCAAGCTGCTCGAAGAGAAAACCCGTTTTCGCGATCTGGAGCGCGAATACGCCGCCACGCACCTGGACCGGCTGTCGGTCAACACCTTGCAAAGCATGGAGACCAGCTCACTGCACCTGGACCTGATCAGCGACCTCAAGCGCATCAACTCGCACATCTGCTCTATCGCCTACCCGATTCTCGATTCAGCCGGCGTGCTCGCGCCGAACCGCCTGCGCGAGCCAGTTTAGGGATGCTCCAGATAATTCCCACCGTGCGCGGCGGAAGTTGTGCATAGCGTCCCGCGCACAACCAATCAGGTCAAGTGACGTCCCCCAGGGCGGCCAGCAGAATCAAAGCTGCCTCGGTCGTGAATTTTCTTGCCTTAGCGAAAGAGCAGTCCCTGTGGCGCCGTGAGCGTCTCGATTTCCGGCCATAGGTTAACAAATGGCGCCGCAGAAATGCGCGCCAGTTCGCTCGGCTCTATTTTGTTCAAACCGCCGCCATAAACCCGGCCCTCGCCCCGTAATTCACCGCCGGTAACTTGACCCAGCAATTCGTGAACAGTTTTGGCACGATCCGGATATCGACGAAGCATCTCCGCCAAACCGTTGAGCGGCTGAAGCATCAGGTAGAGGTTGGTTCCGATGGCCTTGGATCGATTCCAAATAAAGCGAAAAGGCTGCTTGCTATCGGAGCCACGTCCCATGTAAGTACACAGAAACGGGGTCGGTTCGCGGCGCTCCTGGCGGTACCAAGGACTGCGCTTGCCAATTAGATAACCCTCCATGACGCCAAGTGATTGGGCCGTTTCCAAATACTTCCATAACGCCGGGTGATCGGCCTTGACCATCGGCTCCGGCAGATTGCAGTCAATCACACACAGTTGCCGGTCAAGTATCGGATAGCCGTCTGCGTCCGCATCAATGCTGGTGGACTTGAGGTGACGCGGGCTTGGCAGGATCGGACGCAGATACTTTGCAGGAAGTCCAAGGTGCAGCGCCTCGGACCGCTCCAGCACAAAGAACTTATTGCAACCGGTTGCGATACCGCGTTGAACCCGGAAGAAGTCACCCAGAACCGGGCCTGTCCCATCGCTGACCGTATGGCGGTCATTCTTGGCGTGGGCCGGGTACACCGTCCACTTACGGGCTTGGCGCAGTTGCTGCAACGGTATCAAGTCGCAAGCATGTGGCTGAGTCAGCGAGCCCCCAAATGTAAACAGCGCGGCGTGGTCGGCAGCAGGCGCCGCCTTGCGAAACACCAATACGACCGATGAGACGATGGCGTCGCCGAACTGCACATCATCAGGGTCGAAGCGGTGCGCGCGAATCAGCGTGACACGGTCTGCCAGGAAGCCCTTGATCGCGGCACCGTAGTTGACGTCCATGAACTCCGACGGGACAAGCCAGGCGGCAACACCCCCCTCTTCCATCCACGCCGTGGCGAGCAGCAGAAAGTGGACGTAAAGACCCGCCAGACCACTGACTTCGACCCCTGCCATCTTCAATGTGAGCGCTTGAAGGCGTTCCTTCTCCTCGCGCTTCATATGGTGATGCCGGACATAAGGCGGATTTGCCAGAATCACATTGGGTGCGGCAGGGCATGCGCCATCGCCCAAAACCCGTGTGAAATCACCGTTGACCACCTCAAGCCCCGCGTCCGCCCACAGACTGCGCGCAACATCGGCAAATGCAGGATCGAGCTCGACCCCCACCGCACTGCTCAGTCGCTTGACGCCAAACACCGTGAGCGCCGCCGAAAAGAAGCTGCCCGAACCAATCGAAGGATCTGCAAACCGAATCCCACCTTGGGTCGCACCGATGATGGATTGAACATAGCGAGCGATATCCACAGCGAGCGCGTTCGGCGTTGCGAACTGGCCCAAGCGATTTCGCTCCAGAGCCGACTTGCGCGCATCTATCGTGACCTGGCTGGCCTGACGTTGCAATTCAAGCGGACTGTCTTCGTATGTGATCATGTTCTTTACAACCCGAGTTTCACCAAGTCGTCGATTCGATGCTCCCAGACCCAATCGATGCCTTCGGTCGCTTCATAGCCCAGGTAGTCGCCACCAAAGTAGCCACAAAGAAACAGCACGAATGGCACTGTTTCGCCGTATGTGGCCTGGAGCTGGTGAATCTTGGTCGCCTCTTCCTTGCGCCGCTTGTTGGTATTGGTGAAATCACCCGCCGACTTTGCTTCGATCAGAATCGGTAAGCGGTCTTTGCGACGTCTCTTCGGCTGAATAACGATGTCAACCGGGATATTTACTTTCAGCGTCTTGCCAACCGGCAAATTCATGCGAAATGCGTAGGTGGCCGCGGCCATTTCGGTCAGTGGCTTGTCGCCGGGATGCCCCTGCTTGCGGTAGCCCCTGGCCTCAAGCCATGCGCCGATCAGTTTGAGTTGTCTTTGCTCCTGCGCGTTGCGGATGATCGGATTCGCGACGGCACTGCACAGGCGATCAGCAACGATGGTTGACGCGCGGTCCCGCTCGTGATCAGTCGGTGCTTTATCCAAGTCCAACCAGGGAAAAATATCACGGTCAAGCAGCTTTGAAATGATGCGGCAAAGTTTGGATAACTCGCCATCCAAATCCGCCGCGAGCATTCTGGGTGGAAGCTTGCCGCTTTCCATGCAGCCGACCAAATTCTTGCTGGCATTGGCCAGACCGATCAAGCGGTCAACCGCCAAAGGCGGCGCCGTACACATGCGCAGTGTTGACAGTGCACCCGGATTCGCCTTGAGAATGTTTGCGTCAAAGCTGCGCAAGTCCGCTGTAGCGAGCAACGCGGCTTTGACGCGCTCGGTGGTAGCCATGCGCGTGCCCCGAAACGCCGCTGGTGCGAAGCCCATGAACCACCTATTAAACTGGTCAACCGAGGCCGCGATATCGGCTTTCCAGAGGTGTGGTTTGTCGGCATTGATCCGCTTCATCTTCATGATCTCATTCGTCCAATGTGTACAGGCTTGTCAGGAAAAACATTCTACTGTATACATCAGGCTCTGTTCGCATTACGTATTGATGAGCTGTCTTCCAAGCCCTGAAATGACGAAATACTCGGGCTTGAGGTCGCCCTTGTACCACTCGGCCATGCGCATCCAGGCCAGGT
>CAIXNB010000123.1 GCA_903920695.1 uncultured beta proteobacterium | reverse complement strand
TGACTTGGGTCTGCAGTGTTGGATTCATGTCGGTTCGGTGTTGTGGTGGCTACCCCACCATAACGTCTGAGTCCCTGTGCAGGTTGGCAAATTCATCGAATAAATCCGCGTTTCCCTAAAGGAACGCGTTGGCGAATTGTTGGCGTCGGTGGGTTTGAGTCCGTTCGATGGTGCTAAGTACCCGCACCAGTTTTCCGGTGGCCAGCGCCAGCGCATTTCGATTGCCCGCGCTCTGGCAACGCACCCCGAGTTTCTGGTTTGTGACGAGCCGACCTCCGCGCTCGATGTCAGCGTGCAGGCGCAGGTGCTCAACCTGATGAAGGACTTGCAGCGCAAGCTGGGGCTGACTTACTTGTTCATTTCGCACAACTTGGCGGTGGTGCGCCATGTCAGCGACCAGGTCGGTGTCATGTACCTGGGCCGCCTGGTGGAACTGGCCGACAAGCAGGCGCTGTTTGCCAAGCCGCGCCATCCCTACACACGCATGCTGCTCGACGCCATTCCGAAAATGACGGATACGGGACAAGCCCGCACGCCGGTGCAGGGCGAAGTGCCCAACCCCCTGAATCCACCGGTCGGCTGCGCCTTCAACCCGCGCTGCCCGCATGCCAACGAACGCTGCCGCCGCGAGCGGCCGCAGTTGCTTGCGCTAGCGGGTATCAGAATAGCCTGCCATGCCGTGCAGGAAGGCCGGATTTAACGAGCCTTCGTCATTGCAAGGGCGGATTTGTCATTACGGGCTCGACCCGCAATCCAAGGTTCGCGTGACATGGATCCCGGATCAATTCCGGGATGACAGCCCCAAGGTCATTGCGGGCTTGACCCGCAATCCATGTCTGACGTTGCATTGGATCCCGGATCCCCCGGTCGAACTCAGGTATAGCGCTTACTGCGCAGATTGTTTTTCATTTCGCGCAATAGCGGTTGCAGGGTTTCGCCGCCGATGCGAAGGGCCACGCAGGTGGCCAGGATGTCGATCACCAGCAGATGCAGCAGACGCGACACCATCGGGCTGTAGCGGTCGTAGCCTTCCGGGTGGTCAGCCGCCAGGTGGATATGCCCGGCTGCGGCCAGCGGCGAGCCGCTGGCCGTAATCACGATGGTGGTGGCGCCGTGCTTGCGCGCAATGTCGCAAGCGTCCATCAGGTCGCGCGTGCGGCCCGAATTGGAGATGATGACGACGCAGTCGCCGGGTCCGAGCAGAGATGCCGACATGACCTGCATGTGGCCGTCGCTGTGCGCGATCACGTGCATGCCAAGACGAAAGAATTTGTGCTGGGCGTCCTGTGCCACGACGCCGGAATTGCCGACTCCAAAGAACTCGATGCGCTTGCCGTCGCGGTAGGACTGCACCAGGGCGCTGGCGGCCTTTTCGATCATGGCCGTGCTGGCATCGTTGCGGTATTTCAGAAACGCCGCCACTGTGTTGTCGATGACCTTGACCATGATGTCGCCGGTCTTGTCGTCGGCGTCGACGCTGCGGTGGATGAAGGGCACGCCTTCGTTGACGCTGCCGGCCAGTTTGAGCTTGAAATCGGACAGTCCGTCATAGCCCACGCTGCGGCAAAACCGCACCACCGTCGGCTTGCTGACATGGGCGCGGTCGGACAGGATACTGACCGGCAGCTTGGCAAAGCTGCGCGGATCACTGAGTACCAGCCGGCCCACGCGTTGTTCCGCCGGTGCCAGCGACGGCAGGCAGGCTTTGATCCGGTCAAGCATGATGGGTCAACACTCCTCGGCCCAGCAATAACCGTCGCGCGCAATCATGGCGCTGGCCGCGCTCGGGCCCCAGGTGCCGGCGGCATAGAGGCGCGGACCCTGCGCGTCGTTGTCCCAGTGCTCGATGATGGGCTCGACCCAGCGCCAGGCCTCTTCCTGCTCGTCGCTGCGCACAAAGAGATTGAGGCGGCCATCAATCACGTCGAGCAGCAGCCGTTCGTAGGCGCCGACGCGCTCGGAGCCGAAGCGGGTGTCGAAGTCCAGATCGAGTTGCACGGGGGACAGCGTCTGCGCGCTGCGCCCTTTGCTTTGCCCCTGCGCCAGCAGATGCAGTTCGAGTCCATCCCTGGGTTGCAGGCTGATGACCAGGCGGTTTGAGACGTCCATCTGTGCATTGAAGATGGCGTGCGGCGTCGGGCGGAAATTGATCACGATGCGGGCGTCGCGCCCGGCCAGCCGCTTGCCGGTTCGGATGTAGAAGGGCACGCCGGCCCAGCGCCAATTCGAGATTTCGGTGCGCAGCGCGACAAAGGTCTCGGTGTGGCTGTGCGGGTCAACCCCCTTTTCGTCGCGGTAGGGCGGCACGGCATTGCCGGCAATGCTGCCGGCTGCGTACTGGCCGCGAATGACATCTTGCGCCAGGGCCTCGGCGCTCCAGGGCTTGAGCGAGCGCAGTACTTTGAGTTTTTCGTCGCGGATGGCGTCGGCATGCGAGTTGATCGGCGGCTCCATGCCGATGGCACACAACAGTTGCAGGGCGTGGTTTTGCACCATGTCGCGCAGCGCGCCGGTGGTCTCGTAGAAGGCGCCGCGGTTTTCCACGCCCAGTTGTTCGGCAATCGTGATCTGGATGTTGGCGATGTATTCGCGCCGCCACAGCGGCTCGAATAAGGCATTGCCGAAACGCAGGGCAAACAGGTTTTGCACCGACGGTTTGCCTAGATAGTGATCGATCCGAAATATCTGCTTTTCGCTGAACACGCGCCCCACCGTCTCGTTGATGGCGCGGTTGCTGGCGAGATCGTGGCCCAAGGGTTTTTCCAACACGATGCGCGTCTGGGCGCTGTTGAGCCCGACCTGCGCCAACTGCTCGCAGACGGTGGTGAACAAAGCGGGCGCGGTTGCGACGTACATCACAACGGTGTCGGCTTGACGCTGTTGCAAGGCTGCCGCCAGACGCGGGTAGTCATCCGGTCGGGACAGGTCCATGCGCATGAATTCGATCAAGGCGGCAAAGCGCGCGAATTCCTCCTCGCTGGGTCGCTTGAGCAACTCGATCTTGTCGAAACGTGCGCTGATCTGGGCGCGGTATTGCTCGGAACTGAGGTCGTCGCGACCGACCCCGATGATGCGTCCACCGGCGGGCAGCGTGCCATGACGAAAAGCCTGAAACAGGGCCGGCATCAGCTTGCGCCAAGCCAGGTCGCCGGTACCACCAAACAATACGAGGTCAAAGCTCATGGTTGGAACGGGTTAAATTTATCTTCGAGCCCCACCGGACAGTCTGGTCGCGGCGGATGCACGATGGTAATGTAACTTGGTTTCATATATAGCCAAAAATCACGTAACTTTTGAACTAGCCCAAGCCGCATTCTGCTGGCTTGCAGTGCCCAAAGGTCACTGGAAAATGGCTATGCTTGCAGGGTAATTAGATCGCTCTTCTTTTTCCGGGAAGGGCGCCACAGGAGATGTTATGAAGAAGCACGCATTGGCCGCGTTATTGGCCGTGTCCTCAGTCGGTGTCTGGGCCCAGGGCCAGGTCAACATCATCTGCTCGGTGCAGGCCGAGTGGTGCAACATGATCGGCACGGTCTACGCGCGCACCACGGGCGTCAAGGTCAACCTCAGCCTGAAAGGTTCGGGCGAGGCGCTGGCGCAGTTGATCGCCGAGAAGGAGAACCCGAAGACCGACGTCTGGTTTGGCGGCACCGGCGATCCGCACTTGCAGGCCGCCGAACAGGGTTTGTCGATCGAGTACAAGTCGCCCAGTCTGCCGCAGTTGCATCCGTGGGCGCAGCAGCAGGCGCAGCAGTCCGGTTTCAGGACGGTTGGCATCTACTCGGGTCCGCTCGGTTTTGGCTACAACACCGAACTGATCGCGAAGAAGAAACTGGCCGTGCCCAAGTCCTGGGCCGATCTGCTCAACCCGGCTCTGAAAGGCGAGGTGCAGGTCGCCAATCCGGCGTCCAGCGGAACGGCCTACACGATGGTGGCGACCCTGGTGCAGTTGATGGGGGAAGACAAGGCCTTCGACTACCTCAAGCAGTTGCACAAGAACATCAGTCAGTATTCGCGCAGCGGCACGGGACCGATCAAGGCGGTGGCGCGCGGCGAAAGCACAGTCTCGATCAGCTTTGTGCACGATGGCCCGGGTGAAAAGCTCAACGGCTTTCCGGTCGAAACCATCACGCCGAGCGAAGGCACAGGAGCCGAGATCGGTTCCATGAGCATCATCAAGGGCGCGCGCAATCTCGACAACGCGAAGAAGTTCTATGAGTGGGCTCTGACGCCAGCGGCGCAGGAGATGGCGGCGGCGGCCAAGCAGTTCCAGTTGCCGTCGAACAAGAATGCCAAGAACGATCCGCGTATTCCTGACTTCAAGAAAATCAAGTTCATCAACTACGACTACGCCAAGTATGGCGCCTCGGCCGAGCGCCGGCGCTTGATTGCGAAGTGGGAAAAGGAAGTCAACTCGCTGCCGCGCTGATGCATCTATTTGTCATGCCGCGTCCGCGTTGTCATGCCGGACATTCAAGAAATTGTCATCCCGGGCTCGACCCGGGATCCATGCCCCACGCATGGATTGCGGGTCGGAGCCCGCAATGACAAAACGGGACGCAATGACAGACAAGCAGAGCAACCCCAACAAGGCGGTCCAAATCTGGCTGCTGCTGGGTGCGCTGGCCTATCTGGCGTTGCCGTGGTATGCGATTCAGGACGCCAATGGCCTGCTATCAATCGGGCAGGTGTTTTCCAACGACCAGGCGGGCAATGGTCTGGTGCAGGCGTTGCGCTACGGGCGCGGCTGGTTGTGGGTTGGTGTGGCGGCTTTGCTGCTGGCAGGCGTCGGCGCGCGCATGCAGCCAGCGCGGGCACAAGGCACGGTCTTGCTGGTGGGCGGTTTTCTCGGATCGTTGGGGCTGCTGCTGTCAGGCTTTCTGATCGGGGCCAAGGGCTGGTCCTTCGATTTTCTGAACCAAACTTTAGGCGAACTCGGTGGCCATCAATTCGGCATGGGCTGGGGCGGCTTTCTGGCGCTTTGCGCGCTGGTGGTGCTGGCGGCTTTCGGTCTGGCACGGCGCGGCTACTTCAAGGGCGATCTGTTCATTTCAGCGGCTGTGATCGGTTGCGCCGCGCTGCTCGCCTTGTTCATTGTGTTTCCGGTGTTTAAGGCGCTGGTCGGTGCCTTTGCCTTTGAGGAGGGTGGCTGGTCGCCCCTGGCCTTGTGGCAGCGCGTGGCCAGCGCGCGCAACTTCAGCCTGAGTTGTGTCATCGGTGGCCTGCGCTGCGGCGTCGCCTGGAACACGCTGTTTCTCGGTCTGATGACCGCCACCAGCACGGTGCTGCTGGGCACGCTGATGGCGCTGCTGGCCGAGCGCACCGGCAAGCGTTTATCCAAGTCACTCAATGCGCTGGCGATGTTGCCCATCATCACACCGCCGTTCGTCGTCGGTCTGGGGCTGATCCTGTTGTTTGGCCGCGCCGGCTTCGTGAACCAGTTGCTGGAATATGCCTTCGGGGTCACACCGAGCCGCTGGTTCTACGGCTGGTTCGGCGTCTGGGTGGCGCAGACCTTTGCCTTCGCGCCGATTGCCTTCATGATCATGCGCGGCGTCGTGCAGGGCATTGCGCCAAGCCTGGAAGAGGCGGCGCAGACGCTGCGCGCCACGCCCGAGCAGACCTTCATGAGCATCACGCTGCCGCTGCTCAAACCGGGGCTGGCCAATGCCTTTCTGGTTGGCTTCATCGAGAGCATGGCCGATTTCGGCAACCCGATTGTGGTCGGTGGCCAGTTCTCGGTGCTTAGCACCGAGATCTTCTTTGCCATCGTCGGCGCGCAGTACGACCAGGGGCGCGCCGCTTCGCTGGCCTGGATTCTGAGCTTCTTCGCGCTCTCCGTGTTCGCCATCCAGCGCCGCCTGCTGGGTCGTCAGAACTACACCACGGTCAGCGGCAAGGGCGATGGCGGCATTGCCATGACGCTGCCGCCCAGCGTCAAACGCGTGATCTATGCCACGGCCCTGCCGTGGATGGCGTTCACCGTGCTGGTCTACGCTTTCGCCTTCGCCGGCGGTTTCGTCAAGACCTGGGGTCGCGATTACACGTTGACGCTGGCGCATTTTCAAAGCGCTTTTGCGCTCGAGTGGTCGCAGTTTGGCGTGGTCTGGGCCGGCAGCGCCTGGAACTCGCTGTTCACTACGCTCAAGCTGGCCGCGTTGTCGGCACCGCTGACGGCGGGCCTGGGCTTGTTGATCGCCTACCTGCTGGCGCGCACCGCGTTCAAGGGCCAGTCCCTGTTCGAGTTTGCTGCGCTGCTGGCCTTCGCCATTCCCGGCACGGTGCTGGGCGTGAGCTATATCCTGGCTTTCAACGTGCCGCCGTTTGAGCTCACCGGCACCGCGCTCATCATCGTGCTGTGCTTTGTCTTTCGCAACCTGCCGGTCGGCGTGCGCGCCGGCACGGCGGCCTTCCGGCAACTCGACAAATCACTCGACGAGGCCTCCATCATGCTGCGCGCCAGCAGCGTGCAGACGCTGCGCCATGTCGTGTTGCCGCTGTTGAAACCGGCCTTGGTGGCAGCGCTGGTGTACAGCTTCGTGCGCGCCATCACCACGGTCAGCGCAGTGATCTTCCTGGTCACGGCCGAGAACGAACTGGCCACGACCTACATCATCGGCCGTGTCGGAAACGGCGACTACGGCGTGGCGCTGGCCTACTGCACGGTGCTGATGCTGTTGATGTCGCTGTCGATCGCGCTGATCCAGTTGCTGGTGGGTGAGCGCAGGCTGGGCCGGCGCAAAGGAGCAAAACCATGAGTGTTGAATTCAGGAACATCAGCAAACGCTACGGCACTGACCCGTCGGCGCCATTGGTCGTGAAAGACATCAGTTTCGTGATCGTGCAAGGCACGCTGACCACCATCCTCGGGCCCTCGGGCTGTGGCAAGACCACGGTGCTGCGCATGATTGCCGGGCTTGAGTCGCCCACTGCCGGGCAGGTCATCGTCTCGGGACGCGATGTGACGACGCTCGGACCGGCTGATCGCAACGTCAGCATGATGTTCCAGAGCTATGCCTTGTTCCCGCACATGAACGTTGGCGAGAACGTGCGTTACGGCCTGAAGATGTCAGGTGTCGCCAAGGACACTGCGCGCACGCGCGCTGACGAGGCGCTGAAGAACGTTGGCTTGGTCGGTTTTGATGAACGCCTGCCCAGCGAGTTGTCGGGCGGCCAGCAGCAGCGCGTGGCGTTGGCGCGGGCACTGGTGCTGGAGCCTGCCGTGTTGCTGTTTGACGAGCCCCTGAGCAACCTCGACGCGCGGCTGCGGCGTGAAATGCGCGAGGAGATCCGCAGCCTGCAACAGCGCCTGGGCTTGACCGTGGCCTATGTGACGCACGACCAGAGCGAGGCTTTGGCCGTGAGCGACCAGATTATCGTGATGGACGACGGCGGCATCGCCCAGAGCGGCACACCGCATGATTTGTATGAGCGCCCCGACACCGAATTCGTCGCCGGCTTCATGGGCGAGGCGATGCTGTTCCCGGCCGTCGCTGCCACTGACGGCAGCGTGCAGCTTGGCCCCTTGCGCATCGTGCCGGCGCAGCGTCTCGCAGCAGGCGCGGTCAAGGTGGCGGTGCGGCCGGAGGCCTGGCAGATCCATCGCGCTGGCAGCGCCGGCGCTGCCGCCCTGAGCGGCACACTGCTCAAGTCGGCCTACCTGGGCAGCTTGTTCGAGTACACCTTCGAGACTGTGCTCGGCACAGTGTTCGTCGTCTCGCCCGAACTGACCACTGTCTTGCCGCTGGGCGCCGAGGTTGTACTGACGCTGGCTGAGCACGGGGTCTCGGTGGTCAAGGTGTCAACGCCGGCGGCTCGATAATGACGATATGAACCAACTCGACGCACTCAAACAATTCACCACCGTGGTCGCCGACACCGGCGACTTCAGGCAGATCGATGCCTACCTGCCGCAGGACGCCACCACCAACCCGTCGCTGATCCTCAAGGCGGTGCAAAAGCCCGATTACCGCTCGCTGCTGACCGAGACCGTGGCCCAGTACCCTGGCCGGGAACTCAGCGAATTGATGGACCGCTTGCTGGTGCGCTTTGGCGTCGAGATTCTGTCCATCATTCCGGGGCGGGTTTCGACCGAGGTCGATGCGCGCCTGAGTTTTGATGCCAGCGCCACGGTGACGCGCGCCGAGCGCCTGATCGAGCTGTACCAGGCGCAGGGCGTGCACATCGACCGCGTGCTGATCAAGGTCGCGGCCACCTGGGAAGGCATTGCGGCGGCGGAGCAACTCGAGCGCCGCGGCATTCACACCAATCTGACCCTGCTGTTCTCGTTTTGCCAGGCGGTGGCCTGCGGCCAGGCCAAGGTGCAGTTGATCTCGCCTTTTGTCGGGCGCATTTACGACTGGTACAAGAAGTCGGCTGGTGCCGCCTGGGTCGAGGCCGACAAGGCCGGCGCCAATGATCCGGGCGTCAAGTCGGTGAGCCAGATCTACAACTACTACAAGCGCTTTGGCATCGCCACCGAGGTGATGGGCGCGAGCTTTCGCAACGTCGGACAGATCACGGCGCTCGCTGGTTGCGACCTGCTTACCATCAGCCCTGATTTGCTGGCCGCGCTGGCCGCCAGCAAGGCGCCGCTGGAACGCGCGCTTGACGCCAAGGCGGCGCAGGCGCTCGACCTGCAAACCGTCAGTTACGACGAGGCCAGCTTCCGTTTTGCCCTCAATGAAGACGCCATGGCCAGTGACAAGTTGGCTGAGGGCATCCGCGCGTTCTGTGCCGATGCCGCACGGCTCGACCAGTTGCTGCTGGCGGCTTGAACCCGAACCCAAGGATTACCATGACCCGTATTCGCTGTGACCGCACCGCTACCTGGCGCGGCCTTCAAAACCTGTTCGCAACCGGCGGCCAGACCTTCGATCTGCGCCGCGCTTTCGCCGACGACGCCGAGCGCTTCGAGGCCTTCAGCCAGAGCGCACCGCATGTCTTTGCCGACCTGTCGAAGAACCTGCTCGATCGCGAGACGCAGCGCCTGCTGTTCGCACTGGCGCGCCAATGCGGCCTGGAGCCGCACCGCGATGCCATGTTCGCCGGCGAAGCGATCAACAACACCGAACAGCGTTCGGTGATGCATTGGCTATTGCGCAGCCCGGCGACGCAGGGCGATGTCGCGCCAGCTCTGGCGGGTGAACTGGCGCAAGTGCACGCGGTGCTGGACGCCATGCTGGCCTACGCGCAGGCAGTGCGTGAAGATGACAGCATCACCGACATCGTCAACATCGGCATCGGCGGCTCGGACCTCGGCCCGCAGATGGCGGTGCTGGCGCTCGATTCGTTCGTGCTGCCGGGCAAACGCTTTCACTTTGTCTCGAACGTCGATGGTCATGAACTGGCCGCTGTGCTCCAGCGTGTCAAGCCGGGCAATACGCTGTTCCTGATTGCGAGCAAGACCTTCACCACGATCGAGACCATGACCAATGCGCGCTCGGCGCGCCAGTGGTTCGAGGCCAACGGCGGCAGCGACATTGGTCGGCACTTTGCCGCGCTGACGACCAACGTGACGGCGGCCAGCGAGTTTGGCATTCGCACGACCTTTGGCTTCTGGGACTGGGTTGGCGGGCGCTACTCGGTCTGGTCGACCATCGGCTTGCCGCTGGCGATTGCCATTGGTGCACAGGGTTTCCGGGCGTTTCTCGCCGGTGCGCATGAGATGGACCAGCACTTTCGCAGCGCCGCGCTGGAACAGAATCTGCCGGTGCGCCTGGGTCTGCTCGATGTCTGGTACCGCAATTTCCATGGCTTTAGCAGCCGGTCGATCGCGCCCTATCACAGCGCGCTGCGGCGCCTGCCGGCCTATCTGCAACAACTCGAAATGGAAAGCAACGGCAAGCGCGTTGACGCCCAAGGGCAGGCCCTGCGCTTTGGCACCTCGCCGGTGCTGTGGGGCGAGCCTGGCACCAACGGCCAGCACGCCTTCTTTCAGATGCTGCACCAGGGCACCGACACCGTGCCGGTCGAATTTGTGGCGGTCAAGAAGCCACGGCACGGTTTGCCGGGCCACCATGAACTGCTGCTGGCCAATGTGCTGGCGCAGGCCCAGGCCCTGATGGTGGGTCAGCGTGACACCGGCGGCCACAAGAATTTTCCGGGCAACCGGCCCAGCACCTTCCTGTTGCTCGATGAACTGACGCCAACCACGCTCGGCGCCCTGCTCGCCTTGCAGGAACACCGTGTCTTTGTCAGTGGCTCGCTGTGGGGTCTGAACAGCTTCGACCAATGGGGGGTGGAACTCGGCAAGGTGCTGGCCAAGGATGTGCAGGCGCGTCTGCAAACGGGTGACGTCAGCGGCATCGATGCCTCGACCGCAGGCTTGCTGCAGCGGCTGCGCAGCGCAGGCTGAGTTGGATTGAGGGACTCCGGCTTGGCTGAACTTTTGGCAGTACAGGCGCGAAATCTGCAGTTGGCGGCGCAGGGTTTGCTGGTGCCCCCGACGCGGTCCGCGACACGCCTGTCCCTGCGTCGCTGCATCGAGCGCATGCAGTTGCTGCAGATCGACACCATTCACGTCGTGGCGCGTAGCCCCTACCTGGTGCTGTTTTCGCGTCTGGGCCCCTATCCCATGCCGTGGTTGGACCAGGCCCTGGCTGGCGCCGATTTGTTCGAAACCTGGGCCCATGAGGCCTGCTTCGCGCCGATGCAGGATTTGGTGCTGCACCGTAGCTACAACCGGCACCGCCGCCAGCATTGGGGCCTGCAGCGCGGGCGGGAAAGCGAAGCTGCACAGCGCACGCATCTGGACGCTTTGCTTGCGCATATCGGCGCCAATGGACCAGTCAAATCATCGGACTTTGAGCGCAGGGATGGACCAAGCGGCGGCTGGTGGGGTTGGAAGGACGAGAAGCGCTGGCTTGAAGCCCTGTTTGCCAGCGGCGAACTGATGGTGGCGCGGCGCGAAAATTTCCAGCGCGTCTATGACCTCACTGAGCGCGTTTGTCCGGCGCTCGCCAGCATGTCCGAGCCCGAACCGCAGGGTGTGCAGAATCAGTTCATTGAGCAATCGATTCAGGCGCTGGGCATCACGCAAGCGCGTTGGGTGCACGATTACTTCCGCCTCAAGCCGCGCTTGAAGGACCAGGACCTCGACGCACTGGTGGAACAGGGCTGCCTGCAACGCGTGTCCGTGCCGGGCTGGACAGTGCCCGGCTATGTGCATCGCGAGAACGCGGGATTGTTGAAGAAGGCGCTGGCCGGGCAATTGACCGCGACCCACACCACGCTGCTGTCGCCCTTTGATCCGCTGGTCTGGGACCGCGAGCGCGTCGCCACAATGTTCGGCTTTGACTACCGCATCGAGTGCTACACGCCGCAGGACAAGCGGCAGTATGGCTATTTTGTGCTGCCGCTGCTGCACCGTGGCGCGTTGATCGGGCGCCTCGACGCCAAGGCGCACCGGGTCGAGGGCCGCTTCGAAGTCAAGAACCTGTATCTGGAGACGGGTGTGCAAGTCGATGATGGAGCGCTGCAAGCACTGGCGCAGGCGATTGCGACTTGCGCCAACTGGCACGGCATGCCGCAAGTGATGTTGACCTGCTGCAAGCCGGCCGCGCTGCGCAGCCGCTTGCGCAAAGCCTTGGCCCAGACTGCGGTGGAGGCGGGCACGCGATGAACGTGGTGTTCGATTTCGGCGCCGTGCTGTTTGCCTGGCAACCGGCAAAACTAATGGCGGCGTATTTCCCGGATCAGGCGGCGACGCCGGCTGCGGCCAAGCAGTTGGCGCAGTCTGTCTTTGGGCACGATGACTGGCACGCGTTTGATCGCGGCGGCCTGAGCCTGGACGCGGTCGTGGTCCGCACAGCGCAAAGGCTGTCCTTGCCCGCTGCGCCCTTGCACGCACTGATTGCCGGTATCGGTGACGGCTTGCAGCCGATTGACGCGACGCTCAGTGTGCTGGCAGCCTTATCACAGCGCCGCCTGCAGCGTGGCGATCTGCGTCTGTACTACCTCTCGAACATGCCAGTGCCCTATGCCCGCACATTGGAGCGCAAGCACGCCTTTCTCCAATGGTTTGACGGCGGCATCTTTTCCGGCGACGTGTTGCGTTGCAAGCCGGACCTGGCGATCTACGAGATGCTGCAGGCGCGCCATGCGCTGGCACCCGCGCAGACTGTGTTCATTGACGACTTGCAGGCCAATGTCGATGCGGCCTGCGCACTCGGCTGGCATGGCATTCATTTCGTTTCGGCGCAGCAGTTGCAGCAGAGTCTGGCAAACTTGCTGGATCAATAACCCAAGCAAGAACCCAAGGAACACCATGAAACTGGTACGTTATGGCAAACCCGGCAAGGAAAAACCAGGACTGATCGACGCCGCGGGTCGGCTGCGCGATCTCAGCGGCGTGATCCCGGATCTGGGTCCGGCCCAACTCGGCGATGCGGCGCTGGCGCGCCTGCGCCGGCTCAAGCCCGAGACCCTGCCGCTGGTGCGCGGCAAGCCGCGCCTGGGTGCGCCGGTGGCTGGCGTTGGTAAATTTCTCGCCATCGGCTTGAACTATGCGGACCATGCGCTTGAGGCCGGCATGCCGATTCCGAAGGAGCCCGTGCTGTTCACCAAGGCCATCAGTTGCATCCAGGGGCCCAACGACCCCGTCATGCTGCCCAAGGGGTCGATCAAGACCGATTGGGAGGCGGAGCTCGGCGTGGTGATCGGGCAGTGCGCGCGCCACGTATCGCAAAAGGATGCGCTCAACTACGTCGCCGGCTACTGCGCCGTCAACGACATCAGTGAGCGCGAGTTCCAGATCGAGCGCGGCGGCACCTGGGACAAGGGCAAGGGCTGCGACAGCTTCGGTCCGCTCGGACCCTGGCTGGTCACGCGTGACGAAGTGCCCAATCCGCAAAAGCTTGCGTTATGGCTGGAGGTCAACGGCCAACGCATGCAAAGCGGCAGTACCAAGACGATGATCTTCGGCGTCGCCAAGATCGTGAGTTACGTCAGTCAGTTCATCACCTTGATGCCCGGCGACGTGATCACCACCGGCACGCCGCCCGGCGTCGGTATGGGCAGGAAGCCGCAGCAGTTCCTCAAGGCCGGCGATACCCTGGCCATGGGTGTCGAGGGTCTGGGCGAGCAGTGTCAGACTGTGGTGGCGTTCAAGAAGCAGTGATTCAGCGTGGCGGCGCTGGCATCAGGTATTGGCCGATGAATTTTTGAAGTACGTGCTGGTAGCCGGCTGCATCGATCTGCTGCAGGTCGCTGTGCGCACCGCCTTCGACCGTGAGCCAGGTCTTGGGCTGGTTCGCCTCCGCAAACAGTTCGGCTCCCAGTTGCAATGGAATGGTCGTGTCGGCGCTGCCGTGGATCATCAGCAAGGGGGCGTCCACACGCCCGATCTTCTCGATGGAGGCAAAGCGTTCCTTGCTGGCATTGGCCAGCAGGCCCGCTACGAAGCCAGCTGAGCGTGCAATGGCCGTGAAGCTGGTAAAGCCCGACTCCAGGATCAGGCCGCCATAGTCCGAGCCAGCATGCAGACGGCTTGCCAGATCAACGGCGACGCCGCTGCCCATGGAGTGGCCGTACAGCACGCGGCTGCCGGGACGTGGCTCGCGGCGCTGTAACTCAGCCCAGGCGGTGGCGGCATCCTGCATGATTGATGGTTCCGACGGCGTGATTGGCGTACTCAGGCCCCAGCCCCGGTATTCCACGGCCAATACCGAAAAGCCGGCCGCGCGCAACGCGTCGATCTTGGGCAGGTTCTGGAACACGGTGCGAAACGTGCCGTGGAAGTAGAGCAGGGTTGGGGCCGCTGTGTTGGCATGCGGCAGCCACCACAACTCCAGGCGCTGTGCGACGGGCGCTTCGGCGTCGCCAGTCGGCAGCGTGACAAAATAGCGCTGGTCGCCGCTGCGCTGGCCGGCAAAGTCTGACTGCAGGCCAGCAGTCGGACGGTAGACGATCTCGCGCTCTTTGGCATCGAGCCAGGCGCAGGCGCTGACAGAGAAAATTGAAAACAGCAATGCGAGATAGCGCACAGACGCCCATGCCCGACCGCGCGTCAAATGGGCGAAAGTTACTTTGGACCGTAGCCGTATGAGTTGTTTCGCATTCCTGAGCGTGAAGAAATTCATTCGCATCGTCTTTGGCCTGATTGTGGCCCACATCACCATTAATGCGCTGGCGCAACAAGAGTTGGTGTCGGAACCAATCAAGGCCAATGTTTATCGCCTGCAATTGAGTCCTTACACGCACCACTACCGGTTCGACGCCGAGCACAGGGATGTGATGATGATTGGCTTGGAGAAGGAATCCCCTGATGCTGACTTGGTGGGCGTCACGCTGTTCAGAAATTCGTTCGGGCAGGAAAGCCTGTATGCCTACCCCTGGGGCCATGTCTATCGTTCGATTGGCGGTTTCCAGCCGGTGTCTTTCAAGTGGACAGCGGGTCTGATCTATGGTTACGTTGATTCTTTTCAAGACAAGGTGCCCCTGAACTTCAAGGGTTTTTCACCTGGTCTGATTTTTGGCCTGGCCTATGAATTCCGGCGTGGTTGGTCGGCGCAGGTGAATTTTCTGGGCACAGCTGCGGCCATGTTTGAGGTCAGCGTGCCACTCGATTGACGGCCCGCGTCGCCTTAAGCCCAGATCCGGTAGACCCAAAAACATTCATCTTCTGCCACTGCTTTTTTCAATTCGGCAGGGCTCAGGCCCGATATGCGGCGCGTCTCCCGGCACAAATGGGATTGATCGGCAAAACCGTCCTCGGCCGCGATGGCAGCCCAGTCGGGGGCGTAGTCCGGCGTGTCGGATGCGCGGACGATGCGCGTTTTGAGAAAAGCCTCTTCCGCGCGCACCAGGCGGCGCAGATCGCGCAAGGGTAGGCCGGCCCATTGTTTGATGCGGCGTTCGGTCTGGCGCAGGCTCTTGCCGACTCCGGAAGTGGTGGCGCGCAGGGCCAAAGCTTCGACCCAGTGGCGCTAGTGATCCGTCTTGGGCAGGCTGCTGCGTGCGATCAAGCTCCAGCGCGGTTCCAGAAACGCTTCGATCAACTGCACGCCTGCCGTATCGTCGGTCGCTCGCAATACCGCCTGCGCCATGTCCTGCCACGCAGTGTCAAAAACAGCACTAAGCGGCGCAAGTCGGTTCACGAATCGGGCGATGTCCACACCGGTTAGCGCTTGCAGCGCCTCGGGTATCAGGAGCAATATAAATGCATGGATTGATCCGGGGTTGGCGCTGATGGTTGGGACGGTACGGGGGCCCAGAAATGCAACAGTGGGGATGGGCTCACTGAGGCTCTCGTCGCCGCGGTAAATCAACTTTGACTCACCCTGGATGAGCCAGCTGATGCTGCACAGCGGGGAGGTCGGGAAGCAGTTGCGCCGCTGCAGGGCGCAGCGCCTGCTGCATCGGGAACTTGCCTATTCTGGGCTTGGAGGTGCATGATCGCCGCTGGTTAAGTCAGTATGTCGCAATCGTTCAATACAGGCGCGAAGCAGGCCGGCACACTGTACGCATCGCCTTGGGCTGCGGTCGGGCGATGTTGAAGACAAGGGTTGTAAATTACGGAGCGATCAAACATCGCCAAAGCACCATGGACACTGTGATTCTGAAACAGGTCGGCAGGACTTATCACCTCGATTCGGTGGATGTGCCGGCTCTGAGCGACATCAATCTTGTCATCCGCCCGAACTGCTTTACGGTGATCTCCGGACCGTCGGGGAGTGGCAAGACCACTTTGCTCAACTTGATCGGCTGCATCGATCAACCCGATCAGGGTGAGGTCATCGTTGCGGGCCAGGCCACGGCCAGCATGTCGGACGACGCCTTGTCTGATTTTCGCGCCCGCCATTTCGGTTTCATTTTTCAAAACTTCAACCTGCTGCCGGTGCTCAGCGCCTATGAGAACGTTGAGTACCCGCTGCTGCTGAGCAGGATGGCGCCGGCGCAGCGCCGTGAGCGTGTGCTGGGCTTGCTCGATGCGGTCGGCCTGGCAGACCGAGCAAACAACCGTCCGGGCCAACTTTCGGGTGGGCAACGCCAGCGTGTGGCGATTGCGCGTGCGCTGGCGCCGGCACCGCAACTGGTGCTGGCCGATGAACCCACCGCCAATCTGGACAGTCAGACCGGCGCCGCCATCATTGCCTTGATGCGCAAGATGCAGCGTGAGCACAACGTGTCCTTTGTCTTTTCTTCGCATGACCCACAGGTGCAGGCCGAGGCCGATGACGCGGTTTTTCTGCACGACGGGCGTATCACTGGTGTCGAGCGGCGTGGCGTTGGCGAGGTGGCAGCATGAAGACCCTGGCAATCGCACTGCGCAATCTGCTGCGCAACCGGCGGCGTTCGCTCACAACCCTGCTGGCCATGACCATCGGCTTGAGTTCAATCCTGATCTTTGGCGGCTACGCCCGCAATTCCATTTATATGCTTCAGACCGGCTATGTGCAGGCCTATGGACACCTGCAAATCCAGCATAGCAATTACTTTGTGTACGGCGCTGGCAATCCGGCCGCGTATGGCATTGCGGATTACCAGCGCATCATCGATGCGGTCCACAATGACCCGGTGCTTGCGCCTATGCTGACCGTGGTGACACCGAAATTGCAGCTTGGCGGCATCGCTGGCAATTTTGAAGCGGGCGTGTCGAAGAGCGTGTTTGCCTTCGGCATCGTTGTCGATCTGCAAAACCAGATGCGTGAGTGGGATGACTACGGCAGCGCGACTTACGCACCCCGTTACGCTTTGACCGGCACCGGCTTGGATGCGGTCGTGATCGGCACCGGCGTGGCACGCCTGCTGCAACTGTGTGGGCCGCTCAAAGTCGATAACTGCCCAGAGGTACCCGAGCGGTCGGGTGGCAGCAACGCGGCTGCGCCGGCAGACATCACTGCTTTGTCTGCGCTGGAGGCTACCCAGACGACGCATGCAAGTGCCACCGGCATCGAAATGCTGGCTGCCAGTGTGCGTGGTGCGCCTAACGTGGTTAGCCTCAACGTGGTGAAGGCGGAGAACTTTGGCTACAAAGAATTCGACGAGAGCTTTCTGATCATGCATTTGCCGCAGGCGCAGCGGTTGATCTATGGGAATTCGCCGCCACAGGTGACCGCGATCCAGATTCAGTTGCGCCATACCGCGCAAATGGGGCCTGCCAGGGCGCGGCTGGCGCAGTTGCTGGCGACCACGTTCAAGGACGCCCCGCTGGAGATCATCGACTATGAAACGCTGGCCCCGATCTACGGCCAAGCGATCCAGTTTTTTGATTCCATTTTTGGTTTCATTGCCGTTCTGATCGGCGTGATCGTGTTGTTCACGGTGGGCAACACCATGAGCATGGCGGTGGTGGAGCGAACCACGGAAATTGGCACGCTGCGCGCCATCGGACAACGCCGCAGCGGTATCAGACGTCTGTTTGTATGCGAAGGCCTGCTGTTGGGCCTGCTTGGCGCCGTGCTGGGCGTGCTGACGGCCTTGCTGGCGGCCTTTCTGATCAACCACAGCGGCATGACCTGGACGCCGCCCGGCTATGTATATGCCTATCCGCTCAAGGTTCGCCTCTGGGGCGATGTGGGTTTGATATTTGAAAGCGCGATCGGCCTGGTAATCGTGGCGATCATTTCCGCTTGGTGGCCGGCGAACCGGGCGTCAAAGCTTTTGATTGTTGATGCGCTGCGGCATGTCTAGAAAGAGGAGGAGTGTGATGCGTCCACCGAGATGGCTAATGATGCTGCTGCTTTGCGCCGGACTGTGCAGCGGGCCAGTGCACGCCGCGCCGACGGCTCAGGAAATTCTGGCCGCGAGCGACGCCGTGCGCAACCCGGATCATCCTTTTGGCGTGACCAATACCTTGATCGAATACCGCAACGGCAAGCAGACCGATGCCAGCACGCTGGCGATTTACTCCAAGGCCGACCAGAACAGTGGCCAGTTCCGCAGTCTGATCCGTTATCTCGAACCCGCCCGCGACGCCAACAAGCTGATGCTCTACAGCGGCAAGGATCTGTGGTTTTATGACCCCGCCAACAAGGCCAGCATCCGCCTGTCGCCGCAACAGCGCCTGCTCGGACAGGCGTCCAATGGCGACGTAGTGACCGTCAACCTGGCCAAGGACTATCAGGCGACGCAAGCGGGCGAAGAAGACATGCAGGACGGTGAACGCAGGCTGCGCCACTGCTACAAGCTCACACTGGCTGCGTTGACGCCGGACGCGAGCTACCATCACATTGAAATCTGGATCGACACCCACAACAAGCAGCCGATCAAGTCGCGCCACTATGCCGAGAGCGGAAAACTGCTCAAGACTGCCTACTGGCGCCGCTACCAGAAAGAGTTGGGGCAGGAGCGTCCCACCGAGACCGTCATCATTGACGGTCTCGACCCGAACTGGGTGACGGTCATGCGCTTTAGCGATTGGGTCAAGCGCGAGGTGCCCGAAGCCTGGCTGCAACGCGATTACCTGCCGCGCTTCAAGCCGGAGTAGTTGTCTGGTGAAGGTCTGCCTGTGCGCATCTTGATCCTACTCATGTCGCTGGCATTGGCCGCCGGGCCGCAGCCGGCACGGGCCGACGATGCCGATGCCTTGGCGCTGGCTGATAGCGCACCCGTCAAGGCCAAGACCGCAAGCGACTGGCGCTGGTACGCCGAGGCAGCCTTCGGCCAAGCGACGCCGCGCAATGGTGGCAGTGCCACGCGCAACGAACGGCTGTCGCTCGATCTGCAGTTGGACAAGTCGTTTGCGCCGGACTGGCGCGCCATCGTGTCGGATCGACTGGATGTGAACTGGCCGGCACAGGGTGCCGATCAGCGCGCCATCCATACCATCCGGGAGGCCTATCTGAGCTGGCAGGCGCAGGCCGATCAGATCGTCGATCTGGGTCGCGTCAATGCGCGCAACGGTGTGGCGTTGGGCTACAACCCGACTGATTTTTTTCGCGATGGTGCCATTCGTTCCGTGGTGTCAGTGGACCCCAGCAGTCTGAAAACCAATCGCCAGGGCAGCGTGATGCTGCGCGGGCAAACGCTCTGGAGCGGGGCTTCGCTGACGGCGCTGTACGCGCCCAAGCTGGCTGAGCAGCCCAATGGCGCTGGGTTCAACCCGGATTGGGGCGCGACCAATGGCCAGAATCGCTGGCTGGTCTCGGCCAGTCGGCAGTTCACGGAAAACCTCAATCCGCAGGGTTTGCTGTTCGGTGCCCAGGGCCAGTCGCCGCAGTTGGGTCTTAATCTGACGACGCTGATCGGTGACGCCACCGTCGTGTTCCTTGAATGGTCCGGTGGCCGCAGCCGCACGCAGTTGTCGCAGGCCTTGAATGCGGTGGACGATACGGCGTTTCGCCATCGCTTGGCGACTGGCGCAACGTATACGTCCGAGGACAAGTTCTCGCTGACGCTGGAGTACGACTACAACGGTGCGGCGCTGGACGACGCGACCTGGAGCGCGCTGATGCGGGGCTCGCCGCTGGTCTACGGGCAATATCGAATCTGGGTGCAAAACGCGCAGGAACTGCCAAGCCAGCAGGCCGCGTTTCTTTACGCAACTTGGCAGGACGCCGTGGTCAAGCACCTGGATCTGAACGCCATGCTGCGCTTCAATGTTGCCGACCACAGCCACCTGTCATGGCTGGAAGCCCGCTACCACTGGGACCGCGCCGACCTGGCCTTGCAGTGGCAGTTCAACAACGGCAGCGTCGGCAGCGAGTTCGGCGCAACAACGCAGCAAAAAGCCTGGCAGGCGCTGGTGCGGTACTACTTCTGACGCATATTGGAGGCAACAAAAAACCCGCGAAGCGCAAGCCAGCGGGTTTTCTTATATCGAATCTACGGCGTAGTTCGACGCAGCATGAGGCTTCAGGCCTAGGCGTAAGGGCGCAGACAGTGGCAGCGCCACGGCAAGCCCTTGCAACGACGGCCTGGAGCCTCAGGCAAGGAAGCCTACATGCCCATGCCGCCCATGCCGCCCATTCCACCCATATCCCCACCGCCCATGCCACCCATGCCGCCAGCGCCTTCAGCCTTGGGAGCCTCAGCCACCATGCATTCGGTGGTCAGCATCAGGGAAGCGACCGATGCTGCGTTTTGCAGTGCAGTGCGGGTCACCTTGGTCGGATCCAGAATGCCCATTTCGATCATGTCGCCATAGGTGTCATTGGCAGCGTTGAAGCCGTAGTTGCCCTTGCCGTTCAGAACGGCATTGACGACCACCGACGCTTCGCCACCGGCGTTGAACACGATTTCGCGCAGGGGCGCTTCGATCGCTTTCAGGACCAGCTTGATGCCGGCTTCCTGGTCGGCGTTGTCGCCCTTGATCTTGCCAGCGGCTTGCTTGGCGCGCAGCAGTGCAACACCGCCACCGGCCACAATGCCTTCTTCCACCGCAGCACGGGTAGCGTGCAGGGCGTCTTCAACGCGGGCTTTCTTTTCTTTCATTTCGACTTCGGTGGCAGCGCCAACCTTGATCACGGCAACGCCACCGGCGAGTTTTGCAACGCGCTCCTGGAGTTTTTCGCGGTCGTAGTCGGACGTGGCTTCTTCGATTTGCACGCGAACTTGCTTGACGCGGGCTTCGATGTCGGCAGCGGCACCGGCACCGTCGATGATGATGGTGTTTTCCTTGCCCACTTCGACGCGCTTGGCAGAACCGAGGTCAGCCAGGGTGACTTTTTCCAGCGTCAGGCCGACTTCTTCAGCGATGACCTTGCCACCGGTCAGGATGGCGATGTCTTCCAGCATGGCCTTGCGGCGGTCGCCGAAGCCTGGCGCCTTGACGGCGACGACCTTCAGGATGCCGCGGATGGTGTTGACCACCAGCGTGGCCAGCGCTTCGCCT
>CAIXNB010000122.1 GCA_903920695.1 uncultured beta proteobacterium | reverse complement strand
GGAGAGCATCAACTTGCGAGGAGTGTTTCGCTTTCCGGTCGACCGCTATGCCGGTCAAATCCTGCCCTCGCAGAGCGTGGCGATAACTGGAACCGACAGCTGAAACCGATCACGGTTTGACGCCACAAAATCCAGATTTCAAAGTGAACAGAAACATAAACAAAATCAACGATGTCCTGAATCGACCCCGCGCCAGTGCTGGGTTTGCGTACCGCCAGTTATTGCACTGAAAACGAGGGGGCCCCTATTGCCGCGACCGGGAGTTTTCCTACAGTACCTCGCTGGCGAAGTCTGCCAGCCGTGAGCGCTCGCCACGCGCCAGGGTGATGTGGCCCCCGTGCTGCCAGCCTTTGAACTTGTCGACAGCAAAGGTCAGGCCGGAGGAACCCTCGGTCAAGTAGGGCGTGTCGATCTGCGCGATGTTGCCCATGCAGATGATCTTGGTGCCGGGACCAGCGCGCGTGATCAGCGTCTTCATCTGCTTTGGCGTCAGGTTTTGTGCCTCATCAATGATGACGTACTTGTTCAGGAAGGTACGCCCGCGCATGAAGTTCATGCTCTTGACCTTGATTCGGCTGCGAATCAATTCATTGGTTGCGGCGCGGCCCCATTCGCCGGCACTGGTGTCAGTCTTGCCCAGCACTTCAAGGTTGTCGTCAAGTGCGCCCATCCATGGCCCCATCTTTTCTTCCTCAGTGCCCGGCAGGAAGCCGATATCTTCACCGACGCTGACGGTGGCACGCGTGACGATGATCTCGGTGTAGCGCCGGTCGTCGAGCACCTGGGTCAGTCCGGCAGCCAGCGCCATCAGGGTCTTGCCGGTGCCCGCCGTACCGGTCAGGGTGACGAAGTCAATCTCCGGGTCCATCAGCAGGTTCATGGCGAAGTTCTGCTCCCGGTTGCGCGTCGTGACGCCCCACACCGCGTTTTTCAGGTGCGTGTAGTCTTTCAAGGTTTTGAAGACAGCGGTCTTGCCGCGAATTTCTGTGACGCGGGCATACAGACTGGGTTCACCAGGGGATTCGAAATAGATGAATTGATTGATCAACAGGCTCGGGACAATCGGGCCAGTGATGCGGTAGAAGGTGTGCGCGCCTTGTTGCCAGCTTTCAACCGTCTCGCCATGGTTGGTCCAGAAATTGGCGGGCAGGGCGTAGGCGCCGGCGTACAGCAGATCACCGTCTTCCAGCGTCTTGTCGTTCTGGTAATCGTCGGTCGCCAGCCCCAGTGCGCGCGCCTTGACGCGCATGTTGATGTCTTTGGACA
This sequence comes from uncultured beta proteobacterium, assembly GCA_903920695.1. Lineage (GTDB taxonomy): Bacteria > Pseudomonadota > Gammaproteobacteria > Burkholderiales > Burkholderiaceae_C > Rhodoferax. The sequence goes on along the minus strand of CAIXNB010000122.1, from coordinate 39,306 downwards.
CCAGCACGACTTCGCGTGCCGCCGTGCCTGGAACCTGGCCGCGCTCGGTGAACTGCTGGCGCAGGGCTTCCACGACTCCAAGAATCTGATTGTCGGCCTTGCCTTGAGGCAGGCTTGTGGGCAGGGTGTAGTTCAGCAGTTGCGTCTGAAAGAACAACTTGCCGCCCGCTTCTCGATGGCCGGTGCTGCTCAGGGGCAGACCGGCTGTGATGTCGGCGTCCTGGTGACCCGCCAGCGCGTCCAGCGTGCGGCTCGTTTGGCGCGCATTGCGGGCGACCTCGGTCACCCCTTTCTTGTGGGCATCGAGTTCTTCGAGCACGACCATTGGCAGAAAGATGTCGTGTTCTTCGAAACGGAACAGGCACATCGGGTCGTGCAGCAATACATTCGTGTCGAGCACAAATAGCTTCGGGGGTCCATTGTGCTTGGTCTTTTTGGCCCGGACTTTGGCCGGCGTTGGCGCGAGTACCGGCTCCATCGGGTCGATGAGGCTGGCCTGCACCAGTACATCCGGACGGTGGGATCGGCTGCGTCCCTGGGGTGTACTTTTTTCCACGCTTGTCACGGGCGGCGCTATGTCGTTTGCCCGGGGCACAGGCCTTTCGGCTGCCGGGTGTGTCACTGCGCTTGTTTCAATCTTGCGTTCCTTGGCGGGCGTGCGCGCCGGTACATCGTAATCCCGCTCAGACAGCAATGCGGCACGTTTGGTAGGGGCGGTTGGCAGTGGCATTTGGATGTTGGCTCACAACGAGGGAAGGGGGTGGGTGTCTTGAAACGAAAAAGCCGCCGTGGGAACAGGGCGGCTTTTCAGAGGCATGCGCCGGGGCATGTGTCCGTTGTCAGACGAGTGCGGCGGTCTTCTTCAGTTCTTTGACAGCTTTGAGAACGTCGTCCACATGGCCGGGCACTTTGAGACCACGCCATTCTTCCTTTAGCAGACCGTCCGGGCCGATCAGGAAGGTGCTGCGTTCAATACCCTTGACCTTTTTGCCGTACATGATCTTGTTCTTGACGACGCCGAACATATGGCACATCTTTTCTTCGGTGTCGGCGATCAGTTCAAAGGGGAGTTCCAGTTTGGCTTTGAACTCTTCGTGCGACTTCATGTTGTCACGTGATACACCGAATACAGTAGCGCCAGCTTTCACAAAATCCTTGTACTTGTCCCGGAACTGCATCGCTTCGGTGGTACACCCTGGCGTATTGTCTTTCGGGTAGAAATACAGGATGATGGTTTTTCCGAGGTGGGAGGTGTTGGATACTTTGATGCCACTGGTGGCATTGGATTCAAATTCAGGGATGGGTTTATTGACAACAATCGCCATGGTTCTTGATCTCGTGTGACAGGATGCGTCGTTCTCTCAAGTCGTTGGCACTATCCTGTGTCAGCGTGTGGCACCTTCGACTGCAACCTGTGATTTTACCCTGAAAATCATTCGCTTTGACCGGTGGCGGCACACGCGTTATCCCTAGGTGTTTTCAAGCAGCAGTGCCGCAATTACCCTGCGTCCTTCGGCGGCCAGGATGTTGTAGGTGCGGCAGGCGGCTTCGGTGTCCATGGTTTCGATGCCGGTCCGCTTTTCAATCAATGGCTGCAGCCAGGCCGGTTGCGGAAATCGGATGCGCTTGCCGCTGCCAAAGATGATCAGTTCGGCGTCCAGTGTTGCGAGTTCCGCAAAATGCGCCAGGCTCAAATCCTCGAAGCGGCTGCAAGCCCAACTGCGGCGCTCGCCACCGGAACCGATGATCACGCTGCTGGTAACTTTCTCCCCGCTGACGCCAAGCCAGCCTGGGCCGTAGCCGCTGATGGACTGCACGCTGATGATGTCGGGTTGAAGCTTCATGCTGAAAAAGTCCGGTCGATTGGCATTGGGTGGCTATGGGGCCGTGGTCTGGCAACGAAATGTGGTCAAATTATAGGTTTCTCCTCACGTCACCCATGTCCGGAGGGACTTTGAAGACCATTCGAAAATCAACCAAACTTGCCAGCGTCTGCTATGACATTCGCGGCCCCATCATGGACGCGGCGCGCCAGATGGAGGAAGAAGGTCACAAGATTATCAAGCTCAACATCGGTAATCTGGCGGCGTTCGGCTTTGATGCGCCCGAGGAAATCCAGAAGGACATGATCCGCAACCTGCCCAATTCGGCCGGCTACTCGGACAGCAAAGGCATTTTCGGCGCGCGCAAGGCGGTTATGCATTACACCCAGCAGCAGGGCGTCAAGGGCGTGACGCTCGACGACATCTATCTGGGAAATGGCGCCAGCGAACTGATTGTGATGGCGACCAATGCCTTGCTCGACAACGGTGACGAGCTGCTGCTGCCCTCGCCTGACTACCCGCTTTGGACAGCGGCAACCAGTCTCTCGGGCGGTATGCCGGTGCACTATTTGTGTGACGAAGCGCAGGACTGGATGCCTGACCTCGATGACATCCGCGCCAAGATCACGCCGCGCACCAAAGGGATCGTCGTCATCAACCCGAACAACCCGACCGGCGCACTGTATTCGGATGACATGCTCAAGGCCATCGTGCAGATCGCGCGTGAACATGGGTTGGTGATTTTTGCCGACGAGGTGTACGACAAGGTGCTCTATGACGGTGCCCGCCACACGGCCATCGCCAGCCTCAGCGAGGATGTATTGACGCTGACCTTCAACTCGCTGTCCAAGAGCTACCGTTCCTGCGGTTACCGTGCCGGCTGGATGGTGGTCTCGGGCGACAAGAAGCCGGCGCGCGATTACATTGAGGGACTCAACATGCTCTCGAACATGCGGCTGTGCGCCAATGTTCCGGGCCAATGGGCGATCCAGACTGCCCTTGGCGGCCACCAGAGCATCAATGAATTGGTGGCAGAAGGTGGACGCCTGCGCCGTCAACGCGATCTGGCCTACGAACTGATTACAGCGATACCGGGCGTTACCTGCGTTAAGCCGACAGCTGCGCTGTATATGTTCCCGAAGCTTGATCCGACGCTGTACCCGATCATCGACGACCAGTTGTTCTTCCTGGAACTGCTGCAGGAAACCCGCGTCATGCTGGTGCAAGGAACCGGCTTCAACTGGCCGACACCGGACCATTTCCGGATCGTGTTCCTGCCGCATGAAGATGATTTACGCGAGGCCATCGGCCGTGTTGCCAAGTTCCTTGAGGTTTATCGAAAACGCCACAGCAACTGATTTGCTGTTTAACTACAAGCGCCCGATGCGCAGGGAGCGTGCGACGGGTCAATCTAACTATTTATCTCTATGAAATCGATTCAAGTAGGTCTTCTGGGTACCGGCGTTGTAGGTTCCGGCACGTTCAATGTGCTGCGCCGCAACCAGGAAGAAATCAAGCGTCGGGCTGGCCGTGGCATCGAGATCACGATGGTGGCAGATCTCGATACGGAGCGGGCCCGTAGCCTGGTCGGCGCGGGCGTCACGGTGACGTCCGATGCGCGCGCCGTGATCGCCAACCCGGATATCGACATCGTGATCGAATTGATTGGCGGCTATGGCATTGCCCGCACGCTGGTGCTGGAAGCGATTGCCGCTGGCAAGCATGTAGTGACGGCCAACAAGGCCTTGCTGGCCGTGCATGGTACGGAGATTTTTGCGGCGGCCTCGGCCAAGGGCGTGATCGTGGCGTTCGAGGCGGCGGTTGCCGGCGGTATCCCGATCATCAAGGCACTGCGCGAAGGGCTGACGGCCAACAGCATCCAGTGGATCGCCGGCATCATCAACGGCACCACCAATTTCATCCTGTCCGAAATGCGTGACAAGGGCCTTGATTTTGATGTGGTACTGAAAGAAGCGCAGCGCCTCGGTTACGCTGAGGCCGATCCGACCTTCGACATTGAAGGTGTGGACGCGGCGCATAAGGCCACCATCATGTGTTCGATCGCCTTCGGCATTCCGGTGCAGTTTGACAAGGCATATGTTGAAGGCATCACGAAACTTGGTGCTGCCGACATCAAATACGCGGAGCAACTCGGTTACCGCATCAAGCTGCTTGGCATTACCAAGCGCACAGGCAAAGGCATCGAATTGCGCGTGCACCCGAGCCTGGTGCCGACACGGCGTCTGATTGCCAATGTCGAAGGTGCCATGAACGCTGTCATGGTGCAGGGCGATGCTGTCGGCACCACGCTGTATTACGGCAAGGGCGCGGGCTCCGAGCCAACGGCCAGCGCCGTGATCGCCGATCTGGTCGACATCACGCGCCTGCACACCGCTGATCCGCTCAATCGCGTGCCGCATCTGGCGTTCCAGCCCAATGCCATGAGCGACCTTCGTGTGCTGCCGATGAGCGATGTTGTGACCAGCTACTACCTGCGCCTGCGCGTGGCCGATGAGGCGGGCGTGCTGGCCAAGGTGACCGGCATCCTGGCGGCGCTGGGCATCAGCATTGACGCCATCCTGCAGCGCGAAGCCGACGAGGTCGGCGGCGAGGGCGCAACCCAGACTGACCTGATCATCCTGACGCACGACTGTGTTGAGTCCGAGATGAACGCCGCGCTGGCGCAGATGCAGGTGCTGCCGACGGTGCTGGCGCCCATCATCCGCATCCGCAAAGAAGAACTGGCCTGATGAAGTACCTCTCGACACGCGCCACGCGCACCGACACCAGCGGGCGCAAGCGCTTTTGCGAAATCCTGCTCGAAGGCCTGGCACCCGATGGCGGCCTGTATCTGCCCGAGCATTACCCGCAGGTCGATGCCGCGCTGCTGGCTCGCTGGCGCACCGTCTACCGCGAGCAGAGCTACGCCGCGCTGGCCTTTGAGGTGCTGTCGCTCTACATCGACGACATTCCTGCGACCGATCTGAAGGCGATCTGCGACAAGACCTACACCAAGGCAGTGTTTGGCACGGAGAAGATCGTTCCCCTGACCATGCTCGAAGACGCCGCGGCCGGCTCCGGCGCTGCGCCGCTTTATCTCGAAGCCCTGTCCAACGGCCCGACGCTGGCGTTCAAGGACATGGCGATGCAGTTGCTCGGCAACCTGTTCGAGTACGAACTGGCGCGCCGTGGAGAGCAGCTCAACATCCTGGGTGCGACCAGCGGCGATACCGGCAGCGCGGCCGAGTACGCGATGCGCGGCAAGAAGGGCGTGCGCGTCTTCATGACCAGCCCGGCCGGGCGCATGAGCCCGTTCCAGCAGGCGCAGATGTTCAGCCTGATGGACGAGAACATTCACAACATCGCGGTCGACGGGGTTTTTGACGACTGCCAGGACATGGTCAAGGCGGTCTCGAATGACCTGGACTTCAAGCGCAAGTACCGCATTGGTACGGTCAACTCGATCAACTGGGCTCGTCTGTTGGCCCAAGTTGTTTACTACTTTGCAGGTTACTTTCAGTCCACAAAAGCAAATTCAGAAAGAGTCTGTTTCGCAGTGCCCTCAGGCAACTTCGGCAACGTCTGCGCCGGCCATGTGGCGCGCATGATGGGCTTGCCGATTGACAAGCTGGTGGTGGCCACCAACGAGAACGATGTGCTCGACGAGTTCTTCCGCACCGGCATCTACCGCGTGCGCGGCAGTGCCGACACCTTTGAGACCTCGAGTCCGTCGATGGACATCTCCAAGGCCAGCAATTTCGAGCGCTTCGTATTCGACCTGCTGGAGCGCGATGGCGCGCTGGTCAAGTCGCTGTTTGGCGCGGCACTGGGCGACAACGGCCGCTTCGACCTGAACGCCGACCCGCGTTTCGGTCAGGCAGCGCAGCGCTTTGGTTTTGTCAGCGGCAAGAGCACGCATGCCGACCGCCTGCGCACGATTCGCCAGACCTGGGAGCGCTTCGGCGTGATGATCGACACGCACACGGCCGACGCGCTGAAAGTGGCGTGCGAACAGTTGCACGCCGGCGTGCCGATGATCGTGCTCGAAACCGCGTTGCCGATCAAGTTTGCCGCCACAATTGTCGAAGCGCTCGGGCGTGAGCCGGATCGCCCGGCCAAGTTTGAAGGCATTGAAGCACTACCCAAGCGCGTCATCGCCATGGCCGCCGATGTGACCGCGGTCAAGGCCTACATCGCGCTGAACTGCGCATGAGCGAAGCACGCCCCGGTCAGCGGCCGCTTGACGAGGCACTGGCCGAACTGCTCGGCTTTGCCTCGGCGCTGTCCGATGTGGAGTCGGTGTCGACCTTCGATGCCGACGGCCGCGTGCTGGCGCAGGACCTGGTTTCAGGTCTGCACGTGCCGCCGCAGGACAACAGCAGCATGGACGGCTATGCCGTGCGCTGCGCCGACTTGACGCAGTTACCCGTCGTGCTGCCGGTCACCCAGCGTATTCCCGCTGGCGCTGGCGCTGGCGCCGCGCCGCTGGCCCCTGGCAGCGCGGCCCGCATCTTTACCGGTGCACCGATTCCCGCCGGCGCCAATGCGGTGGTGATGCAGGAAGACTGTGAACTGCAGGATGGTGCCGTGCGGATCAAGGTGCAACCGCTGCCGGGCCAGTGGATCCGGCGCGCAGGTGAAGATGTTGCGATCGGTGCCACGGTGCTGGCCAGCGGCGATCGCCTGACGCCAGCCGCGCTCGGTTTGTCCGCCAGCATCGGCATGGCGGCGTTGCTGGTGCGCCGACGCCCGCGCGTGGCCTTGTTTTCCACTGGCGATGAGCTGGTGATGCCGGGTGATGTCGCACCTACCGACATGCGGCCCGGTGCCATCTACAACTCGAACCGATTTTTCTTGCGTGCGCTGCTGCTGCGACTGGGTTGCGAGGTGACGGACCTCGGCATCGTGCCCGATCGCCTGGACGCCACCATTGAGGCCCTGCGCGGCGCTGCCAGCCAGCATGACCTGATCCTGACCAGCGGTGGTGTCTCGGTCGGCGAAGAAGACCACATCAAGCCCGCTGTGCAGGTGCTGGGCACGCTGGCCCTATGGCAGATCGCCATCAAACCCGGCAAGCCCTTCGCCTACGGCCGCGTGCACGACACCCATTTCATCGGCCTGCCGGGCAACCCGGTATCGAGCTATGTGACCTTTTTGTTGCTGGTGCGGCCGTTCCTTCTCAAGTTGCAAGGCGTGACCGAACTGGAGACGAAATCGGTGGCGGCACAAGCCCATTTTGACTGGCCCCGCGCTGACCGCCGGCGTGAATTCCTGCGTGTGCGCCACAATGCCGCCGGTGGTTTGGAATTGTTTGCCAATCAGAGCTCCGCGGTGTTGACCTCGGCGGTCTGGGGTGACGGACTGGTCGACAATCCGCCGGGGCAGACAATAGCGCATGGCGACAGCGTGCGCTTCATTCCGTTTGCCGAGGTATTGCAATGAAAATCAGCGTCAGGTACTTTGCGTCGATCCGGGAAATCATTGGCGTCCCTGGCGAGTCGCGCGACACCAAGGCCGCCACCCTGGCGGTCCTGCGCGACGAACTGATTGCCTGCGGCGGCGGCTACGCTGCGAGCCTCGCACGTGGCAGCGCCGTGCGCGTGGCACTCAATCAGGTCATGAGCGATGAAACGGCGGCGCTGGAGGAGGGCGCTGAAGTGGCTTTTTTCCCGCCGGTGACAGGGGGCTAGTGCATGAACTCCGGCCCGCTGCCAAACCCGCGCGTTCGGATCCAGACCGAAGATTTCGATATGAGCGCCGAGGTCGCTGCCCTGCGCGCGCAGGACCCCCGAGTCGGCGCGGTCTGCAGTTTCCTGGGGACGGTCCGCGACCGGACTGCCGGCACGGCGGGCAGTATCAGCAGCATGGAACTGGAGCACTACCCCGGCATGACGGAAAAGGCGATTGAGGCCATGATCGACCAGGCACTCGCGCGTTTTGACATTTACGGCGCCAGGATCGTGCACCGGGTTGGCCTGTTGCAGCCGCTCGATCAGATCGTGCTGGTGGCGGTGAGTTCGGCGCACCGTGCCATGAGCTTTCAGGCCTGCGAGTTCTTGATGGACTACCTCAAAACCCAGGCGCCGTTCTGGAAAAAGGAACAGACGCCCGAAGGTGCACGTTGGGTTGATGCCCGTGTCAGCGATGACGCGGCCCTGGCGCGCTGGGGTATTGCGGCGTCGAATTTCTGAGACTTTGTGGGACAGACCGCAGCTACGCGAAGCGAGCAAGCTCTGTCCCCGACACGAAACGGGCTGTTGGATGTCCACTTTGCGGGACAGCCCGCAGTCAGTTCAGGTATTTGGGCGGCTCCGCCGTCGCCAGTGCACCCAGGGTCGGGGTGTCGGGCGGCTCGTTGCCCGCAGCCAGCGTGATACCCCAGTCGGTATGTTTGAGTGCCGTTTCCAGCAAATGCATGAAGCCGTGCAACAGTGGCGGCGCCAGAATCACCTCGAAGCGTCGGTTTGCCGTCGAGCCGGGTGTATTTTCTTCAAAAGCAAGCTGAAGGGCGCCATCATCCCGTGGGGTGATATGCACGGTCGTGACGAGCAGGGGTTCGCTGCCCATTGGCAGGACATGGGCTTCGCTGTTGAACGGCGTCTGAAAATCGGCTTGCTGCAGTGACTCCTGCTTTCTGAATTGGCTCAAGGCTCGACTATCGGCGCCGTCGTGACTGGTCAACTGCGTGGACGCGGCATCGGTTTTGATCGATGCCCGAATCATGTGCGGAAACAGGTTTTTGATCATCCGGCGTGTCAACCATAGCCGGAGTTCTTCACCGGAATAGGTGTTCAGACGGACCAAAAGTCTGTCCTGCTCCATCTGGTAACTGACCTGCAACTGGTGAATGTCCATGTGCTGATTTTAGTCAAACGGGTCATTCTGTACAGGGCTTGAAATGGCTTTGAGCAGCCCAAACTGTACACAAACCAAGGGGATTGCCATGCGTATCGACAAATTCACCACCAAATTTCAGGAAGCACTGGGTGATGCCCAGACCCTGGCGCTGGGCCAGGACCATGCCTATATCGAGCCGCCCCATGTGCTGCTTGCCATGCTGCGCCAGCAGGACGGACCGACCGCCTTGCTGCAGCGGGCTGGCGTCAACGTGCCGGGTTTGCTGGCCGCCGCTGAAGCAGCATTGAAGCGTCTGCCCGAAGTCCAGGGGCAGGAGCAGGTCCAGATCGGGCGCGACATGGTCAGTCTGTTGCAGGCGGCCGAGAAGGAATCGATCAAGCGCGGCGATCAGTTCGTCGCCAGCGAACTTTTTCTGCTGGCGTTGACGGACAGCAAGCTCGACATCGGAAAATTCGCTCGGGAAAACGGGCTGACGCGCAAGTCGCTCGAAGCCGCCATTGACGCCGTGCGCGGTGGCCAGAATGTTGATAGTGCCGACGCCGAAGGCCAGCGCGAGTCGCTCAAGAAGTACTGCCTGGACCTGACCGAACGCGCCCGCATGGGCAAGCTCGACCCGGTCATCGGGCGCGACGATGAAATCCGCCGGGCCATCCAGGTGCTGCAGCGTCGCACCAAGAACAATCCGGTGCTGATCGGCGAGCCCGGCGTCGGCAAGACCGCCATCGTCGAAGGTTTGGCGCAGCGCATCGTCGCCGGCGAAGTGCCCGATTCGCTCAAGGGCAAGCGCGTCCTGTCGCTCGACATGGCCTCGTTGCTGGCCGGTGCCAAGTTCCGCGGCGAGTTCGAAGAACGTCTGAAGAACGTGCTCAAGGACTTGGCCAAGGACGAAGGCCAGACCATCGTTTTCATCGACGAGTTGCATACCATGGTCGGCGCCGGCAAGGCCGAAGGCGCGATGGATGCGGGCAATATGCTCAAGCCCGCGCTGGCGCGCGGCGAACTGCATTGCGTCGGCGCCACCACGCTCGACGAATACCGCAAGTACATCGAGAAGGACGCGGCGCTGGAGCGGCGCTTCCAGAAGATACTGGTTGGTGAGCCCTCGGTCGAGGCGACGATTGCCATCCTGCGCGGCCTGCAGGCGCGCTACGAAGCGCACCACGGCGTGCAGATCACCGACCCGGCGATTGTTGCTGCGGCCGAGCTGAGCCACCGCTACATCACGGACCGCTTCCTGCCGGACAAGGCGATTGACCTGATCGATGAAGCGGCCTCCAAGATCAAGATCGAACTCGACTCCAAACCCGAGGTCATGGACAAGCTCGATCGCCGTCTGATCCAGTTGCAGATCGAACGCGAGGCGGTGCGACGCGAGAAGGACGAGGCCTCAAAGAAGCGCTTCGGCCTGATCGAGGAAGAGATCGCCAAACTGCAGAAGGAGATTGCTGATTTGGACGAAATCTGGAAGACCGAGAAGGCCCAGGCCCAGGGTTCGAAGACCATCATGCAGGAGATCGAGAAAGTCGATTTCGAGATCAAGGAACTCACGCGCAAGGGCGACTTCAACCACGCCGGCGAACTGCAGTATGGCAAGTTGCCGGGCCTGCAAAAGCAGCTCAAAGATGCCCAGACCAAGGAAGCTGGCAGGGCCAAGAACGCCAAGGATGGGGGCCGTCCACAGTTGCTGCGCACCATGGTCGGCGCCGAGGAGATCGCCGAGGTGGTGAGCCGCGCCACCGGCATTCCGGTCTCCAAGATGATGCAGGGCGAGCGCGACAAGTTGCTGCAGATGGAAGACAAGTTGCACCAGCGTGTTGTTGGGCAGGATGAAGCGATCACCGCCGTGGCCAGTGCCATCCGGCGTTCGCGTGCCGGGCTAAGCGATCCGAACCGTCCGACCGGTTCCTTCCTGTTCCTCGGCCCCACTGGTGTCGGCAAGACCGAACTGTGCAAGGCACTGGCTGGCTTCCTGTTCGATTCGGAAGATCATCTGGTGCGCATCGACATGAGTGAGTTCATGGAGAAGCATTCGGTGGCGCGCCTAATTGGTGCCCCACCCGGCTATGTCGGCTACGAGGAGGGCGGCTACCTGACCGAAGCGGTGCGGCGCAAACCCTATAGCGTGCTGCTGCTTGACGAGGTCGAGAAAGCGCACCCGGACGTGTTCAACGTGCTGCTGCAGGTGCTCGACGATGGCCGTTTGACCGACGGCCAGGGCCGGACGGTGGACTTCAAGAACACCGTGATCGTGATGACCAGCAACATTGGCTCGCACATGATTCAGAGCATGGTCGGGCAGGACAGCGAGGACATCAAGGAAGCCGTGACTGGTGAGCTGAAGAACCACTTCCGGCCCGAGTTCCTGAACCGCATCGACGAGACCGTGGTGTTCCATGCGCTGGATGCTTCGCATATCGCCAAGATTGCCGCGATCCAGATCCAGGTGCTGCAGGCGCGCCTGGCGAAGATGGACCTGACACTCGAAGTCTCGCCGGCAGCGCTGGCCGAACTGGCCAAGGTCGGCTTCGACCCGGTCTATGGCGCTCGACCGCTCAAGCGCGCGATTCAGCAGCGCATCGAGAACCCGTTGTCGAAATTGCTACTTGAAGGCAAGTTTGCGCCGAAGGATGTGATTCCGGTGGATGTGGATCCAATCCGTGCGCCAGGGCAGTTCACCTTTGAACGGGTTGTGCATTGAATTTTCTTGTGCTGGGTGCGCGCCGACAGGCCGGGTCTCGCCCGCGTGGGCGAGACCCGGCCTGTATCAAAAGGCCGAAGCAGTTGTTCCGAACTCAGTCAGCCTGTTCTGCAACAGGCACACATGAACAGAACAGATTCCGATCACCCCAAACATTGTCAACCCGCCCCACCGGCGGCCAGTACTTGACGTCTTTCAGTGTGGTCAGCGGGAAGCCGCCGACTTCGCGCGAGTAGGGCCGCTCCCACACTTCGCCGAGCAGCGACGCTGCGGTATGCGGCGCGTGCTTGAGCGGGTTGTTGTCCTGCGGCCAGACGCCTTGTTCGACCTTGGCGATCTCGCCGCGAATGGCGATCATGGCGTTGATGAAGCGATTCAGTTCTTCCAGCGTTTCGCTCTCGGTCGGCTCCACCATCAGCGTGCCGGGCACGGGGAAACTCAGCGTCGGTGCGTGAAAGCCGTAGTCCATCAAACGCTTGGCCACGTCCTCGGCCGAGACGCCGTGCGCGCCGCCGCTGCTCTCCTTCAGCGGGCGCAGGTCCAGGATGCACTCATGCGCCACGTGGCCGTTGGCGCTGGCGTAGAGCGTCGGGTAGTGGTCTTTCAGGCGTGTGCTGATGTAGTTCGCGGCCAGGATCGCGACTTCGGTCGCGGCTTGCAGGCCGTCTGGCCCCATCATGCGGCAGTACATCCAACTGATTGGCAAGACCGCCGCATTGCCAAGCGGTGCCGCTGATATGGCTCCGCTACCCTTCAGTCCACCGGTCGCATGGCCGGGCAGGTAGGGCACGAGATCGGCCACAACGCAGACCGGTCCGACGCCGGGGCCGCCGCCGCCGTGCGGGATGCAGAAGGTCTTGTGCAGGTTCAGGTGACTGACGTCGCCGCCGAATTCACCGGGCGCAGCGACTCCGACCAGCGCGTTCATGTTGGCGCCGTCGACGTAGACCCGTCCGCCATGTGAATGCACGAGCGCGCACAGTTCCTTGACGCTGGTCTCGAACACGCCGTGCGTGCTGGGGTAGGTGATCATCACCGCTGCCAAATTGGCGCTGTGCTGTTCGCACTTCGCTTTCAGATCGGCCAGATCGACATTGCCTTGCGCGTCGCAGGCCGTCACGACCACGGTCAGACCAGCCATGTGCGCGCTGGCTGGATTGGTGCCGTGCGCGCTCGACGGGATCAGGCAGATGTTGCGGTGGCCTTGGCCGTGCGCCGCGTGGTAGGCGCGAATCGTCAGCAGACCCGCGTACTCGCCCTGCGAGCCGGCGTTGGGCTGCAGGCTGATGCCAGCGTAGCCCGTGGCCTGGCACAGCCAGGCGCGCAGTTGTTCGTCGAGTTCCTGGTAGCCCAACAGTTGCTCTGCCGGCGCAAACGGATGCAGCGCGGCGAAATCAGGCCAGGTGATGGGCAGCATCTCGCTGGTGGCATTGAGCTTCATGGTGCAACTGCCCAGCGGGATCATGCTGCGGTCCAGCGCCAGGTCCTTGTCGCTCAGCCGGCGGATATAGCGCAGCATGCCGGTCTCGGAGTGGTAGGTGTTGAACACCGGGTGCGTCAGGTAAGCGCTGTTGCGCTGCAGGGTGGACGGCAGCAGGGTGGCGACGCCGTTCTCAAACGCGGCAACGCGCGGAGTGGTTTGACCGGCCTTGGCAAAAAAGCCCCAGAGCTGTTCCACGTCCTCGCGCGTCGTGGTCTCGTCGAGCGAGACGCCGAGGCAGGCATCAGACACCAGGCGCAAGTTGACCCGTGCCGCACGGGCTTTGCCTGCAATGGCGGCGGTGGCCCCTGCGGTCTGGATCGTTAGCGTATCGAAGGCGCTGCTGTTGATCAGTTGATAGCCCAACTCCTGCAGGCCGCGCGCGAGGATGGCGGTCAGCGTTGCCACCCGCTGTGCGATGCGCGAGAGGCCCTGCGGCCCGTGGTAGACCGCGTACATGCTGGCGATGACGGCGGGCAGCACCTGCGCTGTGCAGATGTTGGAGGTGGCCTTCTCGCGCCGGATGTGCTGCTCGCGCGTTTGCAGCGCCAGGCGGTAGGCCGGGTTGCCGTGCACGTCGACGCTGACGCCGACGAGGCGGCCTGGCATCGAGCGTTTGAAATCGTCGCGGCAAGCCATGTAGGCGGCGTGCGGGCCGCCGTTGCCCATCGGCATGCCAAAGCGCTGGGTGTTGCCGATCGCAATGTCGGCACCGAGTTCACCGGGCGGCGTGAGCACGGTCAGCGCCAGCAGGTCGGCCGCCATGATGACGACCGCGCCGCGTCCCTTGACGGCGGCGATCAGCGCGCGGTCGTCGCGCACGATACCGCTCACCCCTGGGTATTGCAGCAGCACGGCAAAGCTGTCCTGCGCCGCCATGGCGGCAGCTTCACAGGTCTGCACTGTGATGCCGATCGGCTGGGCGCGCGTGCGGATCACTTCGAGCGTCTGCGGCAGCACTTCGCTGTCGACCAGCAGGGTGGTCGATTTTGATTTGCCCACGCGCAGCGCCAGCGTCATGGCCTCGGCCGCCGACGTGGCTTCGTCCAGCATCGAGGCATTGGCCATCGGCATGCCAGTGAGGTCGGTGATCATGGTCTGAAAATTCACTAGCGCTTCCATGCGGCCCTGGCTGATCTCGGCCTGGTACGGCGTGTAAGCCGTGTACCAGGCGGGGTTTTCCAGGATGTTGCGCAGGATCACGCCGGGCGTGTGCGTGTCGTAATAGCCCTGGCCGATGTGGCTTTTGAAGATCTGGTTCTTCGCCGCAATCGCTTTCAGTTCGGCCAGCGCGGCGGCCTCGGTCACGGCCTCCGGTATAGCCATCGCCGTGCTGCGCGCAATCGAGCGCGGCACGATACCGGCGATCAGCTCGCTTCGCGAACTTGCGCCGACGACCTTGAGCATCATGGCCTCTTCGGCCGCGTCGACGCCGATGTGGCGGGCGATGAATTCGGATTTGTTTTCTAAGGCAGTGAGTGGCGTGCTGGACATGGAAGTGACCTAAGAATTGGGGGAAGAAAAGAGGCGTTGTGACGCACGTAGCGCGTAGCCCGTATGGAGCGCAGCGCAATACGGGGCTGGCCCCGCAGTTGTCATCCCGGACTTGATCCGGGATCCATGCCTTCGGCAGCATGGATTGCGGGTCAAGCCCGCAATGACAGATCGGGACGCCATGACGCGCCACAGGACTCAAGCGTTGGCGGAATAACTGGTGTAGCTGGTTTCGTCCATCAGGGCGTCGAGTTCGGCCGGATTGGTCAGCTTGACCTTGAAGAACCAGCCGGCGCCCAATGGGTCGCTGTTGGCCAGCGAGGGGTCGGCGCGCAGCGCTTCGTTGACTTCGGTGATTTCGCCACTGACGGGCATGTAGACGTCGGCTGCGGCCTTGACCGATTCGACGACGCCGGCGATGTCTTTCGCGGAAAAGGTCTTGCCCACTTCGGGCAGATCGACAAAGACGACGTCGCCCAGCGCATCCTGCGCGTGGTGCGTGATGCCGACGGTGGCTGTGCCGCCTTCAACTTTGAGCCATTCGTGGTCGGGTGTGTACTTGATGGTCATGGGGTTCTCCTTTTAAAACATTTTGCGGGACAGACCGCCGTTACGCAAAGCGAACAAGCTCTGTCCTCAACTGATCAGAGGCGGTTTAGCCGCGGTAGTAGCGCGTCGGCACAAAGGGCATGGCGACTACTTCCATTGGTACCGGCTTGCCGCGCACGATGGCGTTAATGCGCGTGCCCAGGGCGGCAAACGCCGGTGGCACATAGCCCATGGCAACGGGTTTATCGATGGTGGGCCCGAGCAGCCCGCTGGTGACTTCGCCGATGCGCTGGCCCGACAAGTCCTGCAATTCGGTGTGCTCGCGCACGGGAACGCGATCCAGCGCCAGCAGGCCGACGCGCTTGCGCGGCAGCGCTGCACCGGGGGCGAGTTGCGCCAGAATCTTCGTGGCACCGGGGAAGCCGCCAGCACGTGCGCCCTCGGTGCGCCGCACCTTCTGCATGGCCCAGCCGAGGGCGGCCTCGACCGGCGTCGTGCTGTTGTCGATGTCATTGCCGTACAGCGGCAGACCGGCTTCCAGGCGCAGCGAATTGCGCGCACCGAGTCCGATCGGTTTGACTTCGGGTTGCGCCAGCAGCGCCTTGGCCAGTGTCTCGGCCTGCGACGCATGCACTGAAATTTCGAAACCGTCTTCACCGGTGTAGCCGCTGCGCGTCAGAAAGACCTCGACGGCTTGTGCGCCGGCCTGGACCGTGAAATTACCACCGGTCATGAAGACGAGCTTTTCTACGCCCGGTGCCAGACGCGACAAGGCGTTGACCGCCTGCGGCCCTTGCAGTGCCAGCAGCGCGCGCTCTGGCATAGGGATGACCTGGCAGCGTGTGCCGATCTTGCTCTGAATGTGCGCGATGTCGCCGACCTTGCAGGCGCCGTTGACGATGACGAAGATGTCGTCCTGGCGCTTGAAAAACATCAGGTCGTCGATGATGCCGCCGTCCTCATTGAGCAGCAGGCCATAGCGCTGCTTGCCCACCGGCAGATCGATGACGTCAACCGGGATCAGTCTCTCGAAGGCCGCAGCGGCGTCTGGCCCAACCAGGCGCAACTGGCCCATGTGCGAGACGTCGAACAGGCCGGCCTGGCTGCGCGTGTGGTGGTGCTCGGCCATCAGGCCTGCCGGGTATTGCACCGGCATCGAGTAGCCGGCAAAGGGGACCATGCGCGCACCGAGTGCGATGTGCAGGTCGTTGAGCGGTGTTAGCAAAAGACTGTCAGGCGGGGTGGCCATGGGCGAACTCCAGAAGGGGCAAGTCAATATCCATGGCCGAAACCATGGGCTGCCCCCGCTGTCCGCTTTACCTGAGAGATTCGCCTGGTGCTACAGGGTTGCTCCTTCGGTGGACTGCAACGCTGTGCAGTCTCTCTCCAGTGGGGAAACGCCTGGCGCTGTGGCAAGCGACCAGGGTCTGTCAGTCCTTTTGCCTGAGCGTTCAAACCGCTGCAATCAGCCGTTCTGCGCCTTCGGCGGCCACCTCAGGTGTGGCTCTCTCCTGACTGGGGCGATTCTACCTGCTTGTGCCACCCGTGCATTGCGCAGCATCAGCGCGGCGTCGAGCCGGGCATGGCCCGAACGTCCTATTGCAGTAACCACTCGCCCGATTCTTTGATGTGATGGTGCATTGCATCGGGCGCCAGATCGAGTTCGCCGGGCCAGGTGACAAAGTAGCCGTTGACATACAGCTGGTTGAATGCTTGCGGATCACGCAGCTTGGCAAACACGCCCTTGTAAGCGCTCGGCGCGAAACGTACCGTACCTTCAAGACCATCGGCAAATTTCACACGGAATCGCCCGGGTTCCAAAACACGGGCCTCGACAACTTCCCAATCCATGTCAAACACCTTCCGCTGCAGCATGCACGACAATTACTGACCGGTCATAAAGTGTTTCCGGCGCGATATCCAATTCGCCCGGGCAACACACCGTATCGAAAGCGACATAGGCCTGTCGGAACAGGGCGGGATTTTGGAGTCGCACGAACGCTCCCCGTTTCAAATAGGGGCGGGCATAGAACAAGCGCTGTTCCCCCGTGTTGAACGTCAATTCCAGATGCAGGTCATCACGGGCGACGACATGGGTAACGCATTCCATGGCTTTCTCCTCAACGCAGCGGGTCGATACGAAACGGCGATTCCCCACCGATGGCAAGACTCCAATCGGCCATCAGTTCTTCGCGGTGGATTTCAATCCAGGCCAGAATCAGTCTTGCTTTGGTGACGGAGATCTCACCAGCCAGCAATTCGCCATCGACAATCGAGAAGGACGCGTCTTGCCCCTAATACCTGGCATGGACATGGGGCGTCTTGTGACGCTCATTGTCAAAGCAATACATGTAGATCACGATTTCAAAAAATGCGCTGATGGTCGGCATCTCAGCTCCTTTTGAATTGCAACGCAAAGACAGATTCAATCGCTTCCAGACGGTCGCAGCCCTCAAAGCTAAAGCCGGCCGGATCATTGGCATAGACCCGATCTGCAGGGTGCTGGGTCAGCTTATCGGCAACCCATTGTGCTGCATTCTGGGCGGCGCGGTCGCGAAAGAACAGCGCCACGGATTGGGCGCGCCGGTTGCGGCCCAGCAGCACCACGCATTGCCCTCGGCTTGAGGCAATACATGGTGCGTTGTTTCATGGCCTACATGCCCGCGTAATTGGGTCCACCGCCCCCTTCGGGCGTGACCCAGACGATGTTCTGCGTCGGGTCCTTGATGTCGCAGGTCTTGCAGTGCACGCAGTTGGCGGCGTTGATCTGCAGGCGGTCCTTGTTGTCGGCGTCCTTGATGAATTCGTAAACCCCGGCCGGGCAGTAGCGTGCCTCGGGGCCGGCGTACTTCTCCAGGTTGATGGACACCGGCACACCTGCGTCCTTGAGCGTCAGGTGTGATGGCTGGTTTTCCTCGTGGTTGGCGCTGCTGATGAAGACACTTGACAGGCGGTCGAAGGTCAGCTTGCCGTCGGGCTTCGGGTACTCGATTGGTTCGCATTCGGCCGCCGGTTTCAGATAAGCGTAGTCGGGCTTGTCGCGGTGAATCGTCCACGGCATGTTGCCACCCAGGCCAAACTGCTCAAAGCCATTCATCACGGTGCCGATGCGCAGCCCGTACTTGAACCAGGCCTTGAAGTTGCGCGACTTGTTGAGCTCGGTGTAGACCCAACTGGCCTCGAAGGCTTCGGGGTAGGCGCTGAGTTCGTCATGCGCGCGTCCGACCGTCACCGCAGCGTAGGCGGCTTCGGCCGCCAGCATGCCGGTCTTGATCGCGGTGTGCGTGCCCTTGATGCGGCTCACATTGAGGAAACCGGCTTCGCAGCCGATCAGTGCGCCGCCCGGGAACACGGTCTTGGGCAGTGAGATCAGCCCACCCGCAGTGATGGCGCGGGCACCATAGGCCAGCCGTTTGGCGGGCTTGAGGCCCTTGTCTTCGCCTTCTAGGTAGTAGCGGATGTTCGGATGCGTCTTCCAGCGCTGGAATTCCTCGAACGGGCTCAGATACGGATTGCTGTAGTTGAGACCGGTGATGAAGCCCAGTGCGATTTTGTTGTCTTCCATGTGGTACAGGAAGGAGCCACCGTAGGTGCTGTTGTCCATCGGCCAGCCAGCGGTATGCACCACCAGGCCCGGTTCGTGGCGCGCCGGATCGACTTCCCACAGTTCCTTGATGCCGATGCCGTAGCTTTGCGGGTCGCAGCCATCATCGAGCTTGTACTTGTCAATCAACTGGCGTCCGAGGTGGCCGCGCGAACCTTCGGCAAAGATGGTGTACTTGGCCAGCAGCTCCATGCCAATCTGGAAGTTCTCGCCGGGTTCGCCTTCCTTGTTGATGCCCATGTTGCCGGTGGCCACACCCTTGACCGCGCCGTTCTCGTTGTAGAGCACTTCGGCGGCGGGAAAGCCGGGGAAAATTTCCACACCCAGGCTTTCGGCTTGCGTTGCCAGCCAGCGCGTCAGGGCCCCCAGGCTGATGATGTAGTTGCCGTGGTTCTGGCTGCACTTGGGCAGCATGAAGTTGGGCGTGCGATAAGCCTTGGTTTCGCTCAGGAACATCATCGCCTCATCCGTGACCGGCTGATTCAGCGGTGCGCCCATGGCCTTCCAATTGGGGAATAGTTCGTTCATCGAAATCGGGTCGAGCACCGCGCCCGACAGGATGTGGGCGCCGGGCTCCGAGCCCTTTTCGAGCACGACGACCGAGACGTCCGTGCCTTTTTCAGCGGCCAGTTGCTTGAGCCGGATCGCAGTGGACAGGCCGGCCGGGCCGCCGCCAACGACGACCACGTCGTACTCCATTGCTTCTCGGGGGCCGAACTGGGTCAGAATTTCCTCGTTTGTCATGGGTGTTCTCGCTTGATAATGGGAGCCTGGTTCCGAAGGGGACCGCGACCGGGGATTGTCGAATGCGTGACTGATTTTATGCGGTGAATTGACATAATCTTCTGGTTGAACTTTCAATTCATGGAGACTCTCGCAATGGCTTACAGCATCGATCTTTCCGGCCGGGTGGCCTTTGTCACCGGTGCGTCCAGTGGTTTGGGTGCGCAATTCGCGAAAACCCTGTCCCGTGCCGGCGCCGCTGTGGTGCTGGCAAGCCGCCGCATCGAGCGGCTCAAGGACTTGCGCGCTGAAATCGACGGCGAGGGCGGTGATGCCCACGTCATCGAACTTGATGTGACCGACATCGATTCCGTCAAGTCGGCTGTGGCGCACGCCGAGACCAAGGTCGGCTCGATCGACATCCTGGTCAACAACTCAGGCGTTAGCACCACGCAGCGCATTCAGGACGTGGCGGAAGAAGATTACGACTTCATTTTCGACACCAATGTCAAAGGCGCCTTCTTCGTCGCGCAGGAAGTTGGCAAGCGCATGCTGGCGCGCGCGCAAGGGTCGGCACCCGGCACCTACACGGGAGGGCGCATCGTCAACATCGCCTCCATGGGCGGCCTGCGCGTGTTGCCGCAGATTGGTGTCTATTGCATGAGCAAGGCCGCCGTGGTTCACATGACCAAGGCGATGGCGGCGGAGTGGGGGCGTTTCGGCATCAACGTCAACGCCATCTGTCCGGGTTACATCGACACTGAAATCAACCATCACCACTGGCAGACCGAGCAGGGTCGCAAGCTGGTGCAGATGCTGCCGCGCCGGCGCCTGGGGCTACCGGCAGACCTGGATGCCGTGTTGGTGATGCTGTGTTCCGACGAGAGCCGTTTCATCAATGGCGCCGTGATCGCGGCGGACGACGGTTTCGGCATCTGACGCCTGAATGCGCAAGGAATTTTTCGCGATCAAGCTGCCCGGAGCGAGCGCGCTGACTTCGATCAGGGCCCGTCAATGAGCCAATGGGGAATCGGTGGCCGCTACCGCGGTCAGGTGCGGCGCTGGGTTGCGGCGCCGGGTTCGTTGAGTGCGCGGCTGGCAGCGTCCGGTTCTGTCTTCAGCGTGCAGGTGCTGGAGCAGGGGCGGCAAAAACTGCATCGGGATGAAGCCTGCGCGCTGGGTCTGACCGGTGTCGGGCCCGGCTATGTGCGCGAAGTGATTCTGCGCGTTGACGGTGACGCCGTGGTCTTCGCGCGCAGCGTCACCTTGCTGCCACAGTCGCTCGGGCCCTGGCGTTCGCTGCGCGGACTGGGCACACGACCGCTGGCCGATGTTCTGTTCCGGCGCACTGGCATTGGCCGCGGACCTCTGCAATTCAGGCAACTCGTGCCCGTCAGTCATTTGCGTCAGCATGTCAGCCGGGCCTGGCAGCAGGCAACCGGCGCAGCGCCAGTGACCCGGGCCTTGCCGGCACGGCGCTCGGTTTTCACGCGCCGGGGCGCCCCCCTGTTGGTGATGGAAGTGTTTGCCGCGCAGCACCAGCCCTGGTGCTGGCCGACCAGTCGTCGGGCGTGATCCGCATATATCGAGAAGGGACAACATGAAATACGAAATTCCGCAGCAGAAGAAACTGGTGCACGAGATGCTCATCCCGATCCGCTGGGGTGACATGGATGCGATGAAGCACCTGAACAACGGCAGCTATTTCCGCTACCTGGAGACCTGCCGCATCGATTGGATGTACTCGACCGGTTGTCTGCCCGATGCCAGCGGTGAAGGCATGGTGATCGTCAACGCCTTCTGCAATTTTTACATGCAGCTTGAATACCCGGGCGACGTGCTGATGAAGCTCTACGTCAGTGACCCGGGTCGCACCACGTTCGAGAGCTGGGGCACGATGGAGCGAGCCGAAGCGCCTGGTGTGATCCATGCCGCCGGCGGCGCCACCATCATCTGGGTTGATTTTCCGAAGCAGAAATCGAAAGACCTGCCGGACTGGCTGCGCCAGATCGTCAGCTGAGTCCACCCGCTGTCGGGCCAACAGTTGTCATCCCGGGCCTGACCCGGGATCCACGTCACGCAAGCCATGGATTGCGGATCGAGTCCGCAATGAGTGCTGCGTTCAGGACTGCTTCACCTTCGGCACGCGCCCCATCAGGTAGAACTCGGGATTGGGCAGCATGTTGCTGAAGGACGCCATGCGATTCGACAGGCCAAAGAAGGCCGTGATGGCGGCGATGTCCCAGGCGTCCTCGTCGCTGAAACCGTGGGCATGCAGCGCGGCAAAGTCCTCCTCGCCGATCTCGTCGGACTTCAGGCAGACCTTGAGTGCGAAGTCGAGCATGGCGCGTTGGCGCGGTGCGATGTCGGCCTTGCGGTAGTTCACCGCCACCTGGTCCGCAACCAGCGGTTTTTTCTCATGGATGCGCAGGATGGCGCCATGCGCGATCACGCAGTACAGGCATTTGTTGGCGGCGCTGGTCGTGGTGACGATCATCTCGCGGTCGCCCTTGGAGAGACCGGAGTCCTCTTTCTGCATCAGCGCGTCGTGGTAGGCAAAGAAGGCGCGCCATTCGGCGGGTCGGTGCGCCAGTGCCAGAAAGACGTTGGGCACAAAGCCTGATTTCGCCTGCACTTCCAGTATCCGGGTGCGGATGTCGTCTGGCAGGTCTTTGAGTTCGGGAAGCGGGTAGCGGGCCATGGAGTCTCCTTTGGTTCAAGTCTGGCATTATCCTGTGCCATTGTGCAACCGATATCAAACGAAAAGGCAAGACATGAATTCACAATTTGACAAAGGCCTGGCCCGACGCAAGCAAGTCATGGGCGAAGAGTTTGTCGCCAATGCCTTCGGCAAGGCCACCGATTTCACGCTGCCGATGCAGCACTACATCACGAAAAACGCCTGGGGCGACGTCTGGCAGCGCGAGGGGCTCGATTTGAAGACGCGCAGCCTGATCACCGTCGCCATGCTGATTGCGCTGGGCAAGCAGCACGAGCTCAAGGGCCATGTGCGCGGCGCTCTCAACAACGGCGCCAGTGTTGCCGAAATTCAGGAAGTGCTGCTGCACGCCAGCATCTACTGTGGCGTGCCGGCAGCGGTCGAGGCTTACCGTTCGGCGGCGGAAGTCGTTGATGGCCCCGCCAAATCCTGATGGAAGCGCTCTTCATATCAACCGGTGTTGTGGCTCTGGCCGAGATCGGTGACAAGACGCAGTTGCTGGCTTTCATTCTGGCGGCGCGTTTCAAGAAGCCGCTGCCGATCATCGCCGGTATCCTGTGCGCGACACTGGTCAATCATGGCCTGGCC
The DNA here is from genome assembly GCA_903920695.1 of uncultured beta proteobacterium. Lineage (GTDB taxonomy): Bacteria > Pseudomonadota > Gammaproteobacteria > Burkholderiales > Burkholderiaceae_C > Rhodoferax. The sequence continues at coordinate 16,770 of CAIXNB010000122.1, read as the reverse complement.
GGCGCCCTCGGCGCCTGGATTACCTCGGTCGTGAGTCCGGATGTCATGCGCTGGGTGCTGGGCCTGTCCTTCATTGCGATGGCGGCCTGGACGCTGATTCCTGACAAGATCGAGGAAGAGGAAACGCAGGTCGCAAAACATCTGGGGGTCTTTGGTGCCACGCTCATCACTTTCTTTCTAGCCGAGATGGGCGACAAGACCCAGATTGCCACGGTCGCGCTGGCAGCCCACTACGGTGCGCCGCTGTTGGTGGTGCTGGGCACCACGCTGGGCATGCTGATAGCCGACGTGCCCGCCGTGTTCGTCGGCAATCGCTTTGCTGCGAAGATTCCTATGAAGCTCGTGCACTCTATCGCGGCAGGCATCTTTGCGCTGATGGGTGTGCTGACGCTGTTCAAGGTTGAGAGGCTGTTTCAGTAGAAATGAACGGCCCTCATACCGCCCCCGCAGCTGTCATGCCGGACCTGATCCGGCATCCATGCCTTCCGACAGTGCTACGCGAAACATGGATTGCGGATCAGGTCCGCAATGACACTTCGGGGCGCAATGACACTTCGGCGCGCACTGACGATTCGTCCGCTTGCCACATCAATCTCACCCCGCCATCAGCCGTTGCACCAGATCGCCGGTATTGGAGGCCTTGTACTTGCGCATCAGGCGGGCGCGGTAGATTTCGACGGTGCGGTGGCTGATGGCCAGGGCCTTGCCGATCTCCTTGCTGGTCAGGCCATCCATCAGGTGCGCTGCCACTTCGCGTTCGCGCGCTGTCAGTTCGGCCCGCACGGCGCGGCGCGAGCTCAGGTCCTCAAAGGTCCAGATGCCGGCCTCGTGCGGTGCGTTCTGGTTGAAGGCGCGCCCGGTTACGTGGCACCAGAAGGTTTCGCCGCTGGCGCGCTTCATGATGCGGTCGTCGGCGTAGGTGCCGTTGCGATTGAGGATGGGCGCGATGCGTGTGCCGGTGCGCTCGAACTCGATGGCGCTTGGGTACAGCAGCTGAAACGATTGACCCACCAGCAGCTCGCGCGAGGCGCCGAACATCTCGCACAGGCGGCGGTTGCAGTCGATAATGGCGCGGTTGCTCGATAGCGCCAGACCAATCGGTGCCAGTTCAAAGGCCAGGCGGTAATTGATATCCATTTTGAGGGTTGTTACGAAGAACTACGTACAGGGCTAGGTAGTATCGTATGGCAACGACACTTTTTTTAAAGGAGATAGCACAGTGAACAAGATCTACCCAAGCGCGGCCAAGGCGCTGGAAGGCATTGTCCGTGATGGCCAACTGTTGGCCGTCGGCGGCTTTGGCCTGTGTGGCATTCCGGAAGCCCTGATTGACGCCCTGTGCGCCAGCGGTGTGAAAGACCTGACGGTGATCTCGAACAACGCAGGCGTCGACGGCTTCGGCCTGGGCAAACTGCTCGACACGCGCCAGATCACCAAGATGATTTCGAGCTATGTTGGCGAGAACAAGGAGTTTGAGCGCCAGTTCCTGTCGGGTGAACTCAAACTCGAATTTACGCCGCAGGGCACGCTGGCAGAAAAGTTGCGCGCCGGCGGCGCTGGCATTCCGGCCTTCTATGTGCGCACCGGTGTCGGCACGCTGATCGCCGAAGGCAAGGAAACGCGCGAGTTCGACGGCCATCAATACATCCTGGAGCACGCGCTGGTGCCTGAGGTCTCGCTCGTCAAGGCCTGGAAGGCCGACAAGAGCGGCAATCTGATTTTCCGGCGCACGGCGCGCAACTTCAACCCGGCGGTCGCCATGGCCGGCAAGATCACGGTGGTGGAGGTTGAGGAGATTGTCGAGACCGGCAGCTTTGATCCCGATGCCGTGCATCTCCCCGGCATTTACGTACACCGCATCGTACTCAATGCGCACCCCGAAAAGCGCATCGAACAGCGCACCGTTACTAAAGGAGTTTGATCATGGCCTGGACACGCGACCAAATGGCGGCCAAAGCGGCTGAAGAATTGCAGGACGGTTTCTACGTCAACCTCGGCATTGGCCTCCCCACGCTGGTGGCGAACTTCGTCGCCCCGGACAAGGAAGTCTGGCTGCAAAGCGAGAACGGCATGCTCGGCATCGGCCCGTTTCCGACCGAGGATCAGGTCGATGCCGACCTGATCAATGCCGGCAAGCAGACCGTCACCACCATCCCTGGCTCCAGTATTTTTGGCAGCCATGAGAGCTTTGCCATGATCCGCGGCGGCAAGGTCAACCTGAGCATTCTGGGTGCCATGCAGGTGAGCGAAAAAGGCGATCTGGCCAACTGGATGATTCCGGGCAAGATGGTCAAGGGCATGGGCGGTGCGATGGACCTGGTGGGCGGCGTCAAGCGCGTGCTGGTCCTGATGGAACATGTGGCCAAGAAGAAGGACGGCACCATCGACCTCAAGATCCTGCCGACCTGCACGCTGCCGCTGACCGGCGTCGGTGTTGTCAACCGCATCATCACCGACCTGGCCGTCATGGACGTAACGCCGCAAGGCCTGAAACTGGTCGAGATGGCACCGGGCGTGACGCGCGAGGAATTGCAGTCCATGACCGGCGCGCAGCTGCACTGACCGCTGCACTGCGATTTGTTGCCCCTGGCTGAGCTGGCGCTGGGCGCTTTCGAGCGCATGGTGGCGGCCACGCCGGGCTTTCGTGCGCGTCCCGGCCAGCAGGCCATGGCGCAGCAGATTGCGCAGGCGCTGTCGCGCGTGAAACTCGGTGAACAAGCTGAGCCGAGCCAGACCCTGAGCGTGATTCAGGCCGGCACCGGCGTCGGTAAGTCCGCTGCCTATCTCTCGACCGGCGTCGCGCTGGCGCTCTCGCTCAAGACCTGCCTTGTCATCTCCACCGCCACGGTGGCGCTGCAGGATCAGTTGATGACGAAGGACTTGCCGGCGCTGGCCGCCGTTTTGGACACACCCTTGGTCTACGCATTGGCCAAAGGGCGCGGCCGCTACGTCTGCAAGTTCAAGCTTGAACGCCTGGCCGGTGATCCCACCGCAGCCCTTGATGATCTGTTCGGAGGTGAGGAGCAGTTCGCCCCGGCGCGCGCTGCCTTGGGCAATGCCGTGCCGACAGCAGACGACCCAATGGAGCGGCGCATCAAGCTCTACGCCAATCTGACACTGGCGTTGGCCGATGGCCGTTGGGACGGCGACCGTGACAAACTGCCCGAGCAACCCGAGCCGTCCGACTGGTCGGTGGTGGCGGCCGAGTCCCACACGTGTACGGCACGCCATTGCCCGGCCTACCGCCAGTGCAGCTATTACACGGCGCGCAGCCAGTTGGCGCAGGCCACCGTGATTGTTGCCAATCACGATCTGGTGCTGGCCTCTATCGGCATGAAGACGCTGCCCGAACTTGACAACTGCTTGCTTGTATTCGACGAAGGCCATCATCTGCCGGCGGTGGCGCTGGGCCAGTTTGCCAGCAGCATGGACCTGAACCATCTGCGCTGGCTCGACAAGTTGCCGCGCACCTTGCAGCAGGTCAGTGAAAAGATTCAGGTCGCGCTGACGCAGGATGTCACCACGCTGGCGCAGCAACTCAAGGCAGCGCTGCAGGATCTGGCGCGCATGGTGCTGGACCTGCTCGCACTCGCCAGCAGCGGCGACGACGCCCAGCATCGCTTCAGGAACGGCGTGCTGCCCGACGTCTGGCATGAACCCCTGGCGCTGATCCAGGGCCACGCTGCGGGCCTGTCGAGCGTGCTTGAAGCGCTGGGGGCCGAAGTCAAACGCATTGCGCGCGATGACCCCGTGCAGGCCGTCAGCTGCTCGCTGCACTACGCGCGGCTCGGGCAACTCGCGCCACGCCTGTCCAGCGTGCTCGAAACCAGTAGGCTGCTGATGGAGCACGGCGCACAGCCGCTGGCCAAGTGGCTCAAGTACGACACCAGTTCCGGCCTGGGCAGTCTGAGCGCGCACGCCTGCCCGATCGTGCCGGGCGACTTGCTGCGCCAGTCGCTCTGGCGTCAGGTGCGCGGTGCGGTCATCACTTCGGCCACGCTGACGAGTTGCGGCAGTTTCGACTTCTTCTTGCAGGAGGCTGGACTCAGTGACAACAGTGCTGTGAGTACGCTGGCGGTCCAGAGCCCGTTTGATTACCCCGCGCAGGGCCGCTTGATCGTGGTCGAAACCGAAGCTGATCCGAAGAACGTTGAGGCCTATACGCGCGAGATGGTGGCGCAACTGCTGCTGGATCTGGCCCAGGTGCAGCGCGGCGCGCTGGTGCTATTCACCTCACGTGCGCAGATGAAGGTGGCGCTGGCGGCCTTGGGTGCCACGCTGCAGGACGCCGTGCTGGTGCAGGGGACTATGGCGCGCAGCCGTTTGATCGCGGCGCATCAGGCGCGCGTCGAAGCCGGCTTGCCCTCGGTGATTTTCGGTTTGCAGTCATTTGGCGAAGGCCTGGACTTACCCGGCGCCCTGTGCGAGACCGTCTTCATTGCCAAATTGCCGTTTGCCGCGCCCTCCGACCCGGTGGAGGAGGCGCGTACCGAATGGCTCATGACACTGGGGCGCGATTCGTTTTCGGAACTGGTGGTGCCGGCCACTGGCATCCGCCTGCTGCAGTGGACCGGGCGCGCCATCCGCAACGAAGACGATCAGGCGAGCGTGGTCTGCTATGACCGGCGCCTGTTGCGCACGGCCTATGGCCGGCGCATGCTGCAAGGTCTGCCGCAGTATGCGCTGTCGCGCCGCGTTGGCGGTGTGGCCGTGCCGCTGTGAGCGTATTGGGTGGCCTGCGGTACGGCGCCGCCGAAGTCGATCACAATCAGGGGACACAAGTTGTTCGAGGATGAAGCGGGTGATTCAAGGAATTTTCAGTTTGCTCATGCGCGGCGTGTTTCTGCTGGCCGCTGGAATATTTTTTGCCAGCCTGCTGCTGGTCGCGGTGTTGTTGTTGGCACTCTGGCTGCTGCGCGCACTGTGGGCGCGCCTGATGGGCAAGCCGGTCAGCCCCTGGACTTTTCAGTTCAACCGGCAGGCGGTCTGGCAGCGCTTTTATCCCGGATCAGGGCCGGCCGGAGCGAGCAGGCCCGCTGATGCCGATGTGATCGACGTGGAGATCAAGGAAGTGACCGAGATCAAGGAAATCAAGGCGCCGGAGCATTAAGGCGGAATTCTTCCAGAGGCGGTGGAAGGTTTTGTCCCAACAAAGAATTCATCATGCAGAAATACATTGTTGTCGCCGGCACCCTGTTGCTGCCCCTGATGCTGGCAGGCTGCGCTTCAAGTCCTGATTTGGCTGCTGTCCGACCAGGGCCGGCTTGCGTCAGCCTGCTGGACAAGACTTTCAATCATGCCATGGTGACCGCTGCCAAGGCAGTTGGCGCTACGGATCAGTTGCCCGCTTACTGCGAAGTTCTGGCCACGGAAATCGGAACCAGTCATGACATCAAGGTACTGCTTCCCGAAAGCTGGACGCGCCGCTATTACCAGCAAGGGGGTGGTGGCATGGATGGCATCATTCCTGAATTGATCTCGGAAAAGATCAATGGCGTTCAGGGCGGCCGGGCAGCCCTGAAAGCGGGCGCCATCGTTCTGGGCAACAACGGGGGTCACCGCGACCCCACGGGCGCCGCTCTGCTGAACAACCCGGACGCCACTCGCCGATACGCCCATACAGCGATTGGTATTGCCAGGGATTTCGGTGAAGCCCTGGCACAGGCTTATTACGGTGACGCGACAAAATTTGCCTATTACCAGGGTTGCTCCAACGGCGGGCGTGGCGCGCTCAATGCCGCGGCGAAATACGGCAGCAAGTTTGACGCCGTCATCGCCGGCTCGCCCACGCGCAGCGACGCCGGTGTCACGGCGCAATGGTTGCGCCTGTCTCAACTGCCCTTGCCGCCGTTTGACAAACTCAAGGCGGTGGCCGCAGCCGCCGTCTTGAAGTGCGACATGCTCGATGGCGTGCGGGACGGCATCATTTCAAATTGGCGCGCATGCAACTTTGATCCAGCCCGGGATGTACCGATCGAGCTCGGGCTGACGCCTTCAGAAGCGGGCGCCATCAAGAGCCTGATGGGCGATCTTCAACTGGCCAACGGCAGTACCGTCTACTCGGGCTACGGTTTTGGTTTTGGTGACAAGGGCATGAAGTTTTCATCCAGGCTTTATGAATTCCTCGGACTTGGCTATATGCGCTACATCGTGCTCAATGACCCGGCCTGGCAGGCCACCGGCTTCACGGTGGACGCCTACTTTGAGAAGCTCCGCGCGGTGCTGGAAGACCAGTATCAATTCGATGCGGAAACAGCCGGGCTGAAAGCGTTCCTGGACTCAGGAAAGAAAATTCTGGTTTGGCACGGGTCCGATGACACCATTGATTCGCATCGCGACACCATTCGCAAATGGGCTGAGTTGGAGGACGCTGTCGGCGCAACGGCCAGACAAAACGCACGGCTTTTCATTCCGGCCGGCGTTCAGCATTGCGGTGGTGGTGTCGGCCCCGATAGCTTTGATCCGTTTACCGCCATGATGAATTGGGTTGAAAAAGGCGTTGCGCCCGATGAGCTGCAGGTCACCCAATCGGACACTATCCCGGCCAGGTCGCGCCCCTTGTGCCGCTATCCAGCTTATCCGCGCTATCGCGGGGCCGGCGATGTCAATTTGGCTGAATACTATCGCTGCAGCGAATAGTCACGACGCCGCAGGCGCAGGATGATCAGTCACGATGTCGCGGGAGAACAGTTCGATCGCGGTCTTTGCCACCTGCTGCGTGTCGAAGTAGGCGTAGGCGCCAACGCCGACCGCGCCGATCAGCGGTACGAGCCGTGCCGCACCCTTGCCGATGATGCTTTGCGTGACTTTGACGCCCAGCGTTTTTGTCAGCGACTGAAGAAATGCCAGCGACGCGCGCCGGATCATAAAGCGCTCGCCGACGCGCACCACGACGTCGCGAAACAACTGGGCCGAAACGTGCCGGAACAGGCAGTAAAGCATGTGCTCGCGACTCAGCGTGGCCGTCTTGCCATAGCTGGCCGCAATGTCCGACACCAGTTGCGCTTGCAGCCGCCACACCGCCACCAGTTCCGGTAGCACGGTCAGCCAGCCCAGCACGCCGGGCGGCAAGGCCAGCGAAGCGGCCATCAAACCGGCCTGCCGGGCGGCGCTGCGCGCAATCGCCTGTGCACGGATCAGGGGTTGCGTCATTTCACTTTCAGTGGACGTTGGAACCTGTAGCACCAGATTCAGGATCGCATCTCCCAATTTGTGGCGTAAATCGGCGGCTGGCAGCGGCAGTGCAATGGCTTTATCAGGCATGGTGGGCCAAGCGTAGCATTTCCGGGCCGGGCGTGTGCGCTGGCGGAGATGCCCGATATTTTTTAAGGCGGTGATCATTCTTTTGCCGCACAATGGGCAAAAGGTTCATTTGATCGACAAGACGACGGAATCATGGGCATTCAAACAGCTTCTTCAGACGCCATACCCAAGGTATACGATCAAGTCGAGTACCGCGTAAAAGGGCGCATTCTGCATACGACGGCCCGTGGACCGTTCAAAGAACTGGTTGAGGAAATTCCCTTCATCATCAACGAACTCATTCAGAAGCTGGCGCGACAGGGCCGATGGGGCCAGATCGTCACCTTCCAGCAAAGTGCGTTCATGCCGCCCACAGCCGTGCAAAATTTCGCCGCCCATCTCAAAGGGCGGTACGAAAATCCTGAAATCAGACCGGTGGTCGCCCTCGTTTTTACGCCCGATCTCGAAGCTGGCCAGTCGATGGCGTCGGAGTATCTGAATTGCTATCTTGATGCCGGCGTAACAGCGCAGATCTTTGAAGACTATGCCAGTGCGCGCGACTGGGTGGAGTCCGAGATCAGCCATTTCTCGACGCGCATCGAATGGCGGGAGAACTACAAGATTGGCGATCAAGCGATTGATGAGCAGCACCGGGAATTGTTCAAACGGGCCAACTATGTTCTGGCTGCCATCTCCCATGAAGGCCAGGTCATAGCGGCCGCGCGACTGTTTCAGTACATGCGCACGCATCTCTCGCATGAAGAAGAACTGATGCGCCGGCTTGAATACCCGAAGCTCCAAGTCCACGCGCAGGAACATCGCGAGTTGATTGCCAGGCTCAACGTCGTTTTACTCAAGATCGCCAATGAAGACATGGTGAAGGCTGATCTGGAGGAACTACTGGGCGACTGGTTCTTGGCGCATATGGAGACTGCCGACACCGAGTTGGCCCGATTTTCCAACGCGTCCCGACAAAAAATCTAGCCCGTATCAGCGCGTCAAACGTATCAGTTCGGCTTTGCGCGTGGCCGGCAGCAGCAGGTGTTTGAGCAGTAGCCGGTAGCTGTCGAGGTCAAAGGCCAGCGTTTGGCGGCTCTCCAGTGCGGCTTCGAGTTCGGCTTCATCGTGCACGGTGGCCAGATGGCACCATTGGTCGAAGACGTGGATGTCGGTGCGACCGCTCTCAGCGTCATGTTCGCGCAAACCGACTGCTCCCGCATGCGGCCAAACCTGCAGCCGGTGTTCTGCCAGCGCCAGTTGCAGCCGCAGGTAGTGCCGCTCAGCTCTTTCCTCGCCGCAGCAGACACCCTTGCAGCGCCCGATCTGGTGCGCAAAGCAGCGACCCTTGCCGGACTCCAGTCCGAGCGCCTGCGGGCACAGTGTGTGTTGCTCGGCGAGTTCGCGCAGACTCTTGATGGCTTGGGCTTTGGAGCGGTAGACGCCGTACATCTGGTCAAATTCCTGTGGCCGCAGTTCTTCGCCGCGCACCAGCGTCAGCAATGGGCGCGCCGCTGGATCGGCATTCAGGCGCCAGGCACAGAGACTGCCTTCACGGCGCAACTGGCGGTTGTGCAATGGTTGGCGTTCTTTGACGAGGCGGGCTTCGAGCAGCAGGGCGCCAATTTCGCCAGCGGTTTCAATCCATTCGACGCGCCGGATCTCCTGCGCCATGCGCATTTCGCGTGCGACTTTGCCGGCGGCCTGAAAGTGCGCCATCACCCGGCTGCGCAGGTTGACGCTTTTGCCGATGTAAAGCGGTACCTGGCCCTCGCCATGGAACAGGTAGACGCCGCACGACTGCGGAATATCCTTGATCGGGTTTGCCAATTGCGGTGGCAGGGCCGCGCTGCTTTGCAGCAGCGTGCCGGCCTGGCGTTGGATCTGTTCAGCGCCGAGTTCCTGTGTGGCGCTGGCAAGCCAGGCCAGCACCACATCGACATCGCCCATGGCGCGATGGCGTGCACTGCTGGCCAGGCCGTGGCGCTGCATGATGGCGTCCAGACCGTGGCCGCGGTGTTGCGGATAAAGCAGGCGCGACAGGCGCACCGTGCACAGTGTCTTGACGCGCAACGGAATCTCGATCCGCGCAAATTCACTCTGCAAAAAGCCATGGTCAAAACGGGCGTTGTGCGCCACCAGTACGGCGCCCTCGAGCAGGCCGAGCAACTGCTGCGCCACCTCGGCAAAAGCCGGCGCTTTGCGCACCATCTCGTTGCTGATGCCGGTCAGGTTCTGGATGAAGTAGGAGATCGACGTGCCGGGATTGACCAGCGTGCTCCAGCGCGCGACTTCCTGTCCGTTCTCGATGCGAACGGCCGCGATCTCGGTGACGCGGTCATGCACAGGACTGCCACCGGTGGTCTCCAGATCGAGTACGACGAAAGAGGGCAACATCCCTAGCAAAACATCATCGCCAGCCAGGCCGGGTCGTCCATGACGTTGATCAGCAGGTAGGCGCCGATGCGGTAGAGCCAGAACTGGAGAACCAGCGTGCCGTCCGGCGCAGCGTCAAGCGATGTCAACGACATGAAAACCGAATTGACCGGCGCGGCGGTCGCTGAAATAGCGCTCCAGCGTTTCTTTGACGGTGCGAAAGGCAATCTCATCCCAGGGGATTTCGGCTTCTGTGAACAGCTTGGCTTCCATCGTCTCATAGCCGGGATCGAAGCTTTCGCTCAGCAGGCGTGCCCGGTAGAACATGTGGACCTGGCCGACCCGGGCCACATTGAGCAGCGAGAAGAATCCCTCCAGCTCGAACTGCGCGCCGGCCTCTTCGACGGTCTCGCGCGCCGCGCCCTCAGCGGCGGTTTCGTTCAATTCCATGAAGCCGGCCGGCAGCGTCCACTTGCCACGGCGCGGCACAATATTGCGCTTGCATAGCAGGATGCGATCACCCCACTGCGGCACGGTGCCGACGACGATCAGCGGATTCTCGTAATGAACCGTGCCACAGACCGGGCAGACGGCGCGTTGCTTGGTGTCACCGTCGTCTGGAATCCGGTAGACCACGGCGGCGCCGCAGTCTTTGCAGTGTTTGATCGGGGGACGTAGCATGGCGCCAGTGTAGCCCGGGTTGCCTAGCCCCTATCGGACGCTGAGGCGGATCGGCTCCAGGCCGGCGACCGAGCCGAACAGTGTGTCGCCGGGCACGACGGCTGCCACGCCTTCGGGTGTGCCGGTGTAGATCAGGTCGCCTGGCTGCAGTTCCCAAGCGGCTGACAGGTGTTCAATGACCTCGCCGATGTTCCAGATCAGCTTGGCGACCGTGCTGCGCTGGCGCTCCTGGTCGTTGACCTGCAGCGAAATCTCGGCGCTGTCGATGGCGCCCGCCGCTGCCGCTGGCGTGATGACGCCAATCGGGGCCGAGTGGTCGAAACCTTTGCCGATGGACCAGGGCCGACCCTGCTTCTTCATCTCGTTTTGCAGGTCGCGCCGCGTCATGTCCAGGCCGACGGCATAGCCGAAGATGTGCTTGTGCGCGTCGGCCGCTGCGATGTTCTTGCCGCCGCTGCCGATGGCGACCACCAGTTCGATCTCGTGGTGCAGGTTTTTGGTCAGGCTGGGGTAGGGCAGGCTGACCGTTTCGCCGGCGTCGACGACGACCACCGCATCAGCCGGTTTCATGAAGAAGAACGGCGCTTCGCGTCCGGTGAAACCCATTTCCTTGGCATGCTCTTCGTAGTTGCGGCCAACGCAGTAGATGCGGTGCACCGGAAAGCGCGCCGGATTTCCCAGCACGGGAACGGCGACAGTCGGTGCCGGATTGAAGATGTAGCTCATGAAAACCCTTCGGTTGATTAGGCGGACTTGACGACCAGATCGAAGTGCTCGACCACGGGCGGGCTCGCAAAGAATGGACCCACAATGGCACGCCACTCGGCGAAGGCCGGCGATTGGCGGAAACCCACGGTGTGGTCTTCCAGCGTGTCCCAGAACACCTGTAGCACGTAGCGTTCCTTGTTTTCGATGCCTCGGTTGACCTTGTAGCCCTGGAAACCCTTGGCCTTGTGAATGGCATCGTTCAGACCGCGTGCAATGGCCTCTTCAAATGCGTCGTTCTGACCGGGGTGGATGCGGATATCGGCGTGTTCGAGAATCATGAAAGCGTCCTGTTGGGTGGATGGCGTTGAACGGCGCTTGAGTTTACTGCGAGCAACGCATGTTTGCCGGTGCCGGCCTGGGGTATGCTGGGCCCCATGCAAACAGAAAACTTCATCCCTGGAAAAGATGCGTCGCTTGAATCGACCATCAACACCTTGCAGTCCCGGCTGCAAGCAATTGGTTTTCATATCGAGGAACGAAGTTGGCTCAATCCGGTGGAGGGCATCTGGTCGGTCCACATCCGCGACCGCGATTGCCCGCTGCTGTTCACCAACGGCAAGGGTGCGACGCGCCTGGCCTGTCTGGCCAGTGCGCTGGGTGAATTCTTCGAGCGCCTTTCCAACAACTATTACTGGACGCATTACTACCTGGGCCCCAAGATTGCCGACCGGCATCACGTGCATTACCCGCAGGAGCGCTGGTTCGAGCCCAACGAGGATGGCAGCTGGCCGGTCGATCTGCTCAATCCGGGGCTGCACAAGTTCTACAACCCCGAAGGCAGCGTCGATGCACAGAGTCTGGTCGAGTTCAACTCGGGCAATGTCGAGCGCGGCATCTGCGCGCTGCCGTATGTGCGCCAGCGCGACGGCGTCACGACCTGGTTTCCGGTCAACATCATTGGCAACCTGTACATGAGCAACGGCATGTCGGCCGGCAACACGCCGGCCGAGGCGCGCACACAGGCGCTGGCGGAAATCTTTGAGCGCCATATCAAATTCCGCGTCATCGCCGAAGCCATTTGCCTGCCCGATGTGCCCGAAGCCGTGATCGCCCGTTTCCCGCGCATTGCTGCGGGCATCAAGGCCTTGCGCGCGGCCGGCTTCGGCATTCTGGTGAAGGACGCATCCCTCGGCGGCCAATACCCGGTCATGAACGTCACCTTGCTGCACCCCGAGGATCAGGGCTGTTTTGCCAGCTTCGGCGCCCATCCACGCTTTGAGATTGCGCTTGAGCGCGCCTTGACCGAGTTGCTCCAGGGCCGCGCGCTGGACGCGCTTGGTGGCTTTCCTGGGCCGAGTTTTGATATCGACGAAGTTGCGAGCTCGCCCAATCTGGAGATTCACTTCGTTGATTCCAGCGGCGTCATTCATTGGAAGTTTCTCGGTGGCGTGCCGGACTACCCGTTTTGTGACTGGAATTTCAGCAGCAACACGGTTGAAGACTGCGCCTGGTCCATCGACCGTATCCACCGCGACGGGCGCGAGATCTACATCGCTGATTTCACGCACCTGGGCGTTTACGCCTGCCGCATCCTGGTGCCCGGCATGTCCGAGATCTACCCGGTGGACGATCTGGAGTTCGAGAACAACAGTGTCGGCAATGAGATCCGCGAGGCGATCCTGAACCTGAGCGATCTCGATGACGAGGAATGCTCGGACCTGCTCGATACGCTCAATGAATCGGCGCTGGCCGATCAGCGCCCGGTGGCGGCCGTGATCGGACTGGCAGCCGACGCCGGCTCCTTCTGGGCCGACCTGCGCGTGGGCGAACTCAAGACCCTGCTGGCGTTGGCCATCGGCGACGAGGCTGCTACGCTTGAGGGCTGCGATTGGGTCCGGCACTTCGACCAGATCAATCCGCAACGCCGGCGTGTCTACGCCTGCATCGAGAGCCTGATCAATCTGGCCGACATGGGCGACACCGGCCCCTACCTGGACGCCCTGCGCCAGCTCTACGGCGCCGGTGCCGTGGCGCAAGCGCATGCGCTGATCATGCAGACCGACCGCTTCATGGGCTTGTCGGCGCCGGGCTTGATGCTTGAAGGCTGCGAGATGCACGGCAAGCTGCTGGCGGCCTACGACAAGGTGCACGCGCGCGCTGCCTGAACCTGGACGCGACCGCCGGAGCTGCGCATGAATACTCTGAGAAAAATATTTCGCAGGGTATTTTTCATTCTGTTCGCTGCCGTGCTGCTGTTCGAGGAATGGGGCTGGGAGCCGCTGGCCCGGATCTTTGCGCGTCTGGCGCGCCTGCCGCTGTGGGCCTGGATCGAACGCCGCATCAGGGCCTTGTCGCCGACCGGTGCCGTGCTTGCCTTCGGTGTGCCGATGCTGACCCTGTTCCCGGTGAAGCTGCTCGCGCTCTACCTGTTTGGGCGCGGCCAGACCACGCTCGGTCTGGTGCTGCTGATTGGCGCCAAGCTCGGCGGTACGGCCGTGCTGGCGCGCTTGTTTCAGCTGACGCAGCCGGCGCTGATGCAGTTGGCCTGGTTTGCACGCTGGTACCCGCGCTGGAAGACCTGGAAAGACGCCATCCTGGTCGAGGTTCACAACTCCGCCGTCTGGCGCGCCGCGCAGGATCTCAAACGCAGGGCCAAGGCGTGGTGGGCCGAGTGGCGGGGCTGAGTGCCTGCTGCTCAATGCCGGTTGTGACATATTGAAGATGTCATCCCGGACGCCGATCCGGGATCCAGTATCACGTGAAGCATGGATTGCGGGTCGTGGCCCGCAATGACACGAAGGCCGTGCGATGACGCGAAGGGCAAAATATAGCCATGACCGATTACCTGATCCCCCAATGGCCCGCGCCAGCGCGAGTGCGTGCGCTGTGCACGACGCGCGCCGGTGGTGTTTCCAGCGCGCCCTACGATTCGCTCAACCTCGGTGAGCATGTCGGGGACGAGCCACAGGCAGTGGCGGCCAATCGTTTGCGGTTTGCGAATGCGCTGGCCGCGCGACCGGTCTTTCTGTCGCAGGCGCACGGGACCGATGTTGTGACCCTCTCGGCTGACAATGTGCACGGCATGGTGGCCGACGCCAGCTTGACCACGCAGCCAGGCTTGGCTTGCACCATCATGGTGGCCGATTGCCTGCCAGTGCTGTTCACCAACACGCAGGGCAATGTGGTGGCGGCTGCGCACGCGGGTTGGCGCGGGTTGACCGGGCAGGGCGGAACGGGCGTGCTGGAGCAGACGCTGACTGCGCTCGCTGTGGCCGGCGCCGCTTCGGACATCATGGCCTGGCTCGGACCGTGCATAGGGCCGCAAGCGTTTCAGGTGGGTGACGATGTGCGTGAGGCTTTCCTGGCGCACGATCGGGCGGCTCATGCGCTGTTCCGGCCGCAGTGGGCCGGCAAGTGGCTGGTCGACTTGGCGGGCCTGGCGCGAATGCGCCTGCGCCAAGCCGGTGTTGAGCAGCTCTACGGCAACGATGGCAGCCAGGCCTGGTGCACCGTCAGCAACCCGGCGCGCTATTTTTCGCACCGGCGTGATCGCATCAGCGGCCGCATGGCAGCCTGCATCTGGCTGGATTGAAGCGCCCCGGTGCCTGGAAAACAGCGGCACAGGGTATCCGTCAGCATTTCGAAGGCTCAGACCTGAGATACTTGGGTCTTCACGTATGGGAAAAATTGGAGAGGGACACAGCATGACACCGGATACACCTGAATTTTGGGCCCAATCGGCACAGCAATTTCAACAGTCTTTGAGTGAAGGCTGGGCCAAAGCTTTTGACTCTTTCAAGTCCATGGATCTGGGCGCTGCGGGGGCGGGTCTCGGCGCTGGCGCTGCCAAGACGCCAGAAATTCACTTTGCACCGGAACAACTGCAGGCCTTGCAGCAGCAGTACCTGGAAGAAGCCGCCAAGCTCTGGACTCAGGGTTTCCAGGGCAAGGCGCCAGCAGCGGACAAACGCTTTGCCGCGCAAGCCTGGAGCGAGAACCCCGTGGCTGCGTTTTCCGCAGCAGCCTATCTGCTCAATACGCGCACGCTGATGGGCCTGGCCGACGCCGTGCAGACTGACGTCAAGACGCGTGCCCGTATCCGCTTTGCCGTTGAACAACTCACGGCGGCGGCGGCACCGAGCAACTTCATGGTGTTCAACGCCGAGGCACAGAAGAAGGCGATCGAGACCCAGGGCGAGAGCATTGCCAGGGGCATGACCAATCTGATCCACGACATGCGTCAGGGCCATGTGTCGATGACCGATGAGAGCATCTTTGAAGTCGGCAAGAACGTCGCCACCACGGAAGGCGTCGTAGTGTATGAGAACGAGCTGTTTCAGTTGATCGAATACAAGCCGCTCACAGCCAAGGTCTACGAGAAGCCCTTCCTCTTGATTCCACCCTGCATCAACAAGTTTTACATCCTGGACCTACAACCGGAAAACTCCCTGATCCGCTACGCCGTGTCGCAGGGCCAGCGCACCTTTGTCATCAGCTGGCGCAATCCCGATGCGTCGCTGGCCAACAAGACCTGGGACAACTACGTTGAAGACGCGGTGATCAATGCGATCAGCGTGACGCAGGAGATCACGGGTGCCAAGAGCATCAATGCGCTGGGCTTCTGTGTTGGCGGCACCATGCTCGGCTGTGCCCTGGCGGTGCTGGCGGCGCGCGGGCAAAAGCCGGTTGCCAGCGCCACCTTCCTGACCTCGTTCCTCGATTTCAGCGACACCGGCGTGCTCGATGTCTTTATTGATGAGTCCTTTGTCAACTACCGCGAAAAGGAAATGGGCAAAGGCGGCCTGATGAAGGGCAACGACCTTGCCAGCACCTTCAGCTTTCTGCGCCCGAATGACCTGGTCTGGAACTACGTGGTTGGCAACTACCTCAAGGGTGAGACGCCGCCGGCGTTCGACCTGCTGTACTGGAACAGCGATTCGACCAACCTGCCGGGCCCGTTCTACGCTTGGTACCTGCGTAATACCTATCTCGAAAACAGACTGGTCAAGCCCGGCACCGCGACCGTCTGCGGGCAGAAGGTCGATCTGCGCACGCTCGACATGCCGGTCTACATCTACGGCTCGCGCGAAGACCACATCGTGCCGATTGGTGGTGCTTACGCCACGACCCAGGCCGTGAGCGGCAAGCGCCGCTTTGTGATGGGCGCCTCGGGCCACATTGCCGGCGTCATCAATCCGCCGGCAGCCAAGAAGCGCAGCCACTGGACGCGCGAAGACGACAAGTTTCCCAAGACCCAAACCGAATGGCTCGCCGGGGCCACTGAGCACCCGGGCAGTTGGTGGACCGACTGGTCGGACTGGCTCAAGAGTCACGCTGGCAAACAGATCGCCGCCCCCAAGGCCTACGGCAAGGGCAAATACAAGGCCATCGAAGCCGCGCCGGGCCGCTACGTGAAGGTCAAGGCCTGATATTTTTTACCATTTCGGAGAGTATCAATGGAAGACATCGTTATCGTTTCAGCGGCACGTACCGCGGTTGGCAAGTTTGGTGGCACCCTGGCCAAGAGCCCGGCCACGGACCTCGGCGCGGCGGTCATCAAGGCGCTGCTGGCGCGCACCGGACTCGGGGCTGACCAGATCGGTGAAGTGATTCTGGGCCAGGTGCTTGCGGCTGGCGTTGGCCAGAACCCGGCGCGCCAGTCGCTGATCAAGAGCGGCTTAACCAAAGAAACGCCGGCCCTGACCATCAATGCCGTATGCGGCTCGGGCCTGAAGGCTGTGATGCTGGCGGCGCAGGCCGTGGTCT
>CAIXNB010000121.1 GCA_903920695.1 uncultured beta proteobacterium | reverse complement strand
GGCAGCGCTGTTATCGATCGGCCTGGCCTGGGTGCTTTCCATCTTGATGACGGTCATTCGGTCTTTCGCTTTCACCGCGACCTGGTTGGCCGGATTCATGTGCTTGCTGTCCTTGCGTGCACGCAGGGTCAGCGCGATGGCGGCGATCATGCCAACCAGCAGGATGGCGGCAGCCACCTCAAGCGGGTACAGGTATTGGCTGTAAAGCAGTTTGCCGAGTTCGCGGGTATTGGAAAATTCACGCGCGGCCTGGCCAACCAGTGCCGTTGAATGCGGTTCTTCGTTAACCCGGAAGCCCCCCAATAGAACGGCGGCCATCTCCAGCGCGATCAACACGCCGACCACGGCTGCCAGCGGAAAATGCCGCCAGAATCCGTCGCGCGACACCTTGCCATCAATGTCAAGCATCATCACGACAAACAGGAACAGCACCATCACGGCGCCGACGTACACCAGCACCAGCGCGATGGCAAGGAACTCTGCCTTGAGCAGAAGCCATAGCGCGGAGGCCTGGAAGAATGCAAGCACCACGTACAAGACGGCATACACCGGGTTGCGCGCAGTGATGACCCGAAAGGCGGCGAATAGCAGCACAATCGAGAAGAAATAGAAGAGACCGGTCTTGACGTCCATGTGTCGTTACTTTTTTTCGATGGTCTTAGGGTTGAAGGTAGAACATGTTGACCTAGCGGAACTTGGCATCGATTGCCCGCGCCGCCGCAATTTGGGCTTCGTAGCGGTCACCGACCGCCAGCAGCATGTCCTTGGTGAAATACAGATCACCGGGGTTTTCGCCGTGGTACTCGAAAATCGGGGTTTCGACGATCGAGTCAACTGGGCAGCTCTCTTCGCAGAAACCGCAATAGATGCACTTGTTGAAGTCGATGTCGTAGCGCGTGGTACGCCGCGACCCGTCGGCTCGCACTGCGGACTCGATCGTGATGGCCATCGCCGGACAAACGGCCTCGCACAACTTGCAGGCAATGCAGCGCTCTTCACCGTTCTCATAACGGCGCAAGGCATGCAAGCCCCGAAATCTGGGCGACAAGGGCGTCTTTTCTTCCGGGTACTGAATCGTGATTTTGCTACGAAAAACGTACTTGCCCGTGAGCGCCAGGCCCTTGAACAATTCACCCAGCATGAGGCTCGAGAGAAAGTCCTTTAGCGAAAAGGCACTTGCGCTCAATGCGTCAACAGAACTTGAGGTTGGGGTAGTCATAGACAACTCGAATTACTTCCAAATATTCCAGGAGGTCTGCATCCAGGCCCCGACCACCACCAGCCAGACGAGGGTGACTGGAATAAAGATCTTCCAGCCCAGGCGCATGATCTGGTCATAACGAAACCGGGGGAACGTGACCCGCACCCACACGAACATGGTGACCACGGAGAACGCCTTGATGCCAAGCCAGATCCAGCCCGGAATCCAGTCCAGCGCGGCGACCGGGGACAACCAGCCACCGAGGAACATGATGGAGGTCAAAACCGAAACCAGCCAGATATTGGCGTATTCAGCCATCTGAAACATGGCCCAGGACATGCCTGAGTACTCAACCATGTGACCGGCGACGATTTCCGACTCACCCTCGACCACGTCAAACGGGAGCCGGTTGGTCTCGGCCAGGCCGCAGACGAAGTAGATGACGAAGATCGGCAACAGCGGCAGCCAGTTCCAGGACAGGAAACCCAGACCCATCTGCGCAAATTGGCCCTTGCCCTGCCCGCTGACGATATCCGTCAGGTTCAGACTGGCCGAGACCATCAGGACGATCACCATGCAAAAACCCATCGCGACCTCGTAGCTCACCATCTGCGCCGAGGCCCGCAGTGCACCCAGGAACGGGTACTTGGAATTGGATGACCAGCCGGAGATGATGACGCCATAGACCTCCATCGAGGTGATGGCCATCAGGAACAACAAGCCGGCATTGATATTCGACAGTGCGACATCCGGACCGAAGGGAACGACGGCCCAGGCCACCATGGCTGGCGCAACCGTCATGACCGGGCCCATATAGAACAAGACTTTTTCGGCAGCGGCGGGGCGCAACACTTCCTTGGTCATCAGCTTCATCGCGTCAGCAATCGGTTGCAGCAGACCCCAGGGTCCGACGCGGTTCGGGCCAAGACGGATCTGGACCCAGCCGAGCAACTTGCGCTCATAGAGCGTGGTGTAGGTTACGGCACCCATCACCAGCATCAAGACGGCGGTGATCTTGAGCAGCGCCCAGGCCACCGGCCAGGCGAGGTTGACCCACCAGGACGCGTCAAGCAGTCCCTGGCCCAAATTGAAAAGGGTATCAATCATGCTGTCACCTCCTGCGCCGCAGCATCGCGTTTGGCATCAGCCGTCAGTTGCAGACTGGCAGCGCGGCGCACCAGGCCATCAAGCGCGTAGATGCTGGCGATCACCGGGGCCACCGCAGCCGGCGCCAGGCTCACTGTTGCCTGCGTTGCATTGTTCAAAATCCTGGCTGGCAAATGTGTCTCCCCGTTGGCCGGCAAACCACAAACCTGCGCCAGCACCGCCTGCGAGGACTCGAAATCGAAATCCGGCACGCCAAGCAGATTGGCCAACACGC
Source organism: uncultured beta proteobacterium (assembly GCA_903920695.1). Classification (GTDB taxonomy): domain Bacteria; phylum Pseudomonadota; class Gammaproteobacteria; order Burkholderiales; family Burkholderiaceae_C; genus Rhodoferax. The sequence goes on along the minus strand of CAIXNB010000121.1, from coordinate 39,607 downwards.
GCAGAACCTTCCAGGCCGGACGGGTTTCACCCAAGGGCTTGACCACTGCATGAAAGCTCTGCACCCGCCCTTCGGCATTGATGAAGGTTCCCGAGGTTTCCGTGAATGGCGCGATTGGCAGCAGCACGTCGCTGAAAGCCATGTTGGCCTTGAACGGGCTGAGCGTCACCACCATTTCGGCTTTGGCCAGAGCGGCACCCGCCGCAGCACCGGCTGCCGAGTCGAATTCAGGCTCATTGTTCAGCAGCAGGACCGCCTTCAGACCACCGCTGAGCATCTGCGCCGCGTTCAAACCATTGGCTCCGGGCAGCGCCGCTGCCAGTTGGGCGCCAACCGTGTTGGCAGCCTCCGTCAAATAACCGACCGTGGCACCGGTCTGCACACCAATCCAGTTGGCCAGCGCGAGCAGGCTCGATGCCTTGGCGTGATGCGCCGCTGCATTGCCGAGCAGAATGGCCTTGCGTTCGCCACCCAGCAGCGATGCAGCAATGGCCTTGGCGGCTTCGCTGACCTTGCCCGGAACTGGCGCTGCCATGCCCTTGGCTGCAGCGACTGCAGCGGCCACATCGGCCAGCGCCTGTACCCAGTCGGCACTGCCAGCGAGCAGGGTATTGGCCACCGGCATGGCCCAGTCCGGTTTCGCAGATGCGATGGCGTTGACCACAGCGCCCTTGCGCACGGCCTGGCGAATCCGCTGCGCAAACAGGGGATGATCCTTGCGCAAATTGGAACCGACCACCAGTGCACTCTGCAAAATCGACAGGGACGCAATCGAGGTCCCCAAATAGCGTATGCCTTCAATCGTTGCAAACTCGGCGTTGCGCAGGCGGTAATCGATGTTCTGACTTTCCAGGCCGCTGATCAGCGAACTGGCAAGAAACAGTTCTTCCAGCGTGCTATGCGGACTGACCAAGGCGCCGATGCTGGCGGCACCGTGATCGGCCTTGATCTGCTTGAGCCCATTGGCAACGTAGTCGAGCGCGGTCTGCCAGTCGACCGTCTTCCAGACACCGCCCTGCTTCAGCATCGGCGCGGTCAACCGTTCATCACTGTTGAGCGCCTCATAAGAGAAGCGGTCACGGTCGGCAATCCAGCATTCGTTGACGGCTTCGTTTTCCAGCGGCACAACGCGCAGCACCTTGTTGTTCTTGACTTGTACGATCAGGTTGGCGCCAGTCGAGTCATGTGGGCTGACTGATTTGCGACGCGACAGTTCCCAGGTGCGGGCGCTGTAACGGAAGGGCTTGCTGGTCAAGGCGCCGACCGGACAGGTGTCGATCATGTTGCCCGACAATTCGGAATCCACCGACTGCCCGACAAAGGTCTCGATCTCGGCATGCTCGCCGCGGTTCGACATGCCAAATTCCATGACACCGGCGATTTCCTGGCCGAAGCGCACGCAGCGTGTGCACTGGATGCAGCGACTCATTTCTTGCATCGAAATCAGCGGCCCGACATCCTTGCCAGTCACCACGCGTTTCTCTTCTTCGTAGCGCGACGCCGAGGCGCCGTAGCCGACCGCGATATCCTGCAACTGGCACTCGCCACCCTGATCACAAATCGGGCAGTCGAGCGGATGGTTGATCAGCAGAAACTCCATGACCGACTTCTGCGCATTGATCGCCTTCTCGCTCTTGGTGCGCACGATCATGCCGGGCGCGACGGTCGTGGCGCAAGCCGGCATCGGTTTTGGCATCTTCTCCACATCCACCAGGCACATGCGGCAACTGGCGGCAATGCTGAGCTTCTTGTGGTAGCAAAAGTGCGGTATGTAGGTACCAGCCTGTTCGGCCGCGTGGATGATCGTGCTGCCTTCAGCTACATCTAGCTTCTTGCCGTCGAGTTCAATTTCAATCATCTTGTGACTCGCTCAGACGTAGGCCGGGACCATGCAGGTCTTGTGCGCTACGTGGTATTCAAATTCAGGACGGAAATGCTTGAGCATGGCCCGTACCGGCATCGCGGCCGCATCGCCGAGCGCGCAAATCGTGCGTCCCATGATGCTTTCGGCCACGTTATCGAGCAGGTCCATGTCGTCGGCGCGGCCCTGGCCGTTTTCAATGCGGTCCACGACGCGATACAGCCAACCTGTGCCTTCACGACACGGTGTGCACTGGCCACATGACTCGTGCATGTAGAAATAACTCAGGCGCTGCAGGCTCTTGACCATGCAGCGGCTGTCGTCCAGGACGATGAGCGCACCAGAGCCCAGCATCGAGCCGGCCTTGGCAATCGAGTCATAGTCCATCGTGCAATCCATCATGATCGAAGCCGGCAGGATGGGCGTGGACGAGCCGCCCGGGATCACGGCCTTGAGCTGGCGGCCCTTGCGCACACCGCCGGCAAGTTCAAGCAGTGTAGAGAACGGCGTGCCCATCGGAATCTCAAAATTGCCCGGCCGCTCAACATCTCCGCTGACCGAAAAAATCTTGGTGCCACCGTTGTTGGGCTTGCCGCATTCGAGATAGGCTTTGCCGCCATTGCGGATGATCCATGGCACGGCAGAAAAGGTTTCGGTGTTGTTGATGTTGGTCGGCTTTCCGTACAGGCCAAAACTAGGCGGAAACGGCGGCTTGTAACGCGGCTGGCCCTTCTTGCCCTCAACCGACTCCAGCAAAGCGGTTTCCTCACCACAAACGTAGGCACCGAAGCCATGAAATGCATGCAGTTGGAAGTTGAAACCACTGCCCAGAATGTTGTCACCGAGCAAGCCCGCTGCGCGCGCCTCCGCCAGCGCCTCTTCAAAACGCTGATAGGTCTGGAAGATCTCGCCGTGAATGTAGTTGTAACCCGTACCGATACCCATCGCATAAGCGGCGATGAGCATGCCTTCGATCACGATATGCGGGTTGTACTGAAGGATTTCTCGGTCCTTGCAAGTACCGGGCTCGCCTTCGTCGGAATTGCACATCAGGAACTTCGGTCCCGCAAACTGACGCGGCATGAAGCTCCACTTGAGCCCGGTCGGGAAACCCGCACCGCCACGTCCACGCAAACCGGATTCTTTCACTGTCGCGATGACCTGATCGGGCGTCAAGCCCGCGCCACCGTCCTTGCCGAGTACTTTGCGCAGAGCCTGATAGCCACCGCGCGCTTCGTAATCACCCAAGCGCCAGTTAGCACCGTCGAGTCCGGCCAGAATCTGCGGACCAAGGTGCCGGCCATGAAAGCAGGTCTCCAAGCCCCGGGACTGAAACTGGGCCAGAATTTTTTCAGCCGTCATCATTTGTCCCCCGCAGCGCGCAGGCCATCAACCAGTTGGTCCAGCTTGTCATCGCTCATGAAGCTGCACATCGTCTGGTCATTGACCAGCAGCACCGGTGAATCGGCGCAGGCGCCCAGGCATTCACATTGCTGCAGAGTAAACATGCCGTCTGGCGTGGTCTCACCCATGTGCACACCGAGCTTGTGCTCCAGGTGTTGCAGGGCGCGCCCGCCGTCACGCAGTTGGCATGGCAGATTGGTGCAGACATTGAGCTTGTACTTGCCGACCGGCTTCTGGTTGTACATGTTGTAGAAAGTGGTGACCTCATGCACCGCCATCGGCGCCATGCCCAGATAGTCGGCCACCAACTGTTCGCTCTCCGTGCTGACGTAGCCGAGTTCCTGCTGGACGATGGCCAGACAGGCCATGACCGCAGACTGCTTCTGATCTGGCGGGTATTTGGCAACTTCTTTAGCGAAGCGCGCTTTTGATTCTTCGGAAATCATCGATCAACTTCCCCAAACACAATGTCCAACGAACCAATGATGGCCACGGCGTCGCCTATCATGTGTCCACGTCCCATCTCACCCAGCGCTGCCAGATGAACAAAGGCCGGTGGACGAATCTTCATGCGGTAGGGCTTGTTGGCCCCGTCACTGACCATGTAGATGCCGAACTCACCCTTCGGATGCTCGATCGTCGCGTAGGCCTCGCCCTCCGGGACGGCAAAGCCTTCAGTGAAGAGCTTGAAGTGGTGAATCAACTCTTCCATGTTGGACTTCATGGACTCACGGTTCGGCGGCGCGATCTTGTGGTTGTCGGTGATCACCGGACCGGGGTTGACGCGCAGCCAGTCGACGCACTGCTTGATGATGCGGTTGGACTGCTTCATCTCTTCCATGCGCACCAGGTAGCGGTCGTAGTTGTCACCCGTCTTACCAACGGGAACGTCAAAGTCCAGTTGGTCGTAAATTTCGTAGGGCTGCTTCTTGCGCAGATCCCAGGCGATACCCGAGCCGCGCAGCATCGGACCGCTAAAACCGAGATTCAGGGCGCGCTCCGGCGTCACAACGCCGATACCGACGGTGCGCTGTTTCCAGATGCGGTTGTCCGTCAGCAGCGTGTGGTATTCGGCCAGATAGGTCGGGAAACGCTGGGTGAAGTCATCAATGAAATCGAGCAGGCTACCCTGCCGGTTGCGATTAAGATTCTCCGTGGACTTGGCGCTGCGGATCTTGTTGGGCTGGTGCCGCGCCATGGTATCGGGCAGATCACGGTAAACGCCGCCGGGCCGGAAGTAAGCGGCATGCATGCGCGCGCCGCTGACCGCTTCGTACATATCAAACAGGTCTTCGCGTTCGCGAAACACGTAAAACATGACCGTCATGGCGCCGCAATCGAGCGCACCGGCACCGATGCACAGCAGGTGGTTGAGCAGACGCGTGATCTCGCAGAACATGACCCGGATGTACTTGGCACGTATCGGCACTTCGAGGCCGAGCATTTTTTCCAGCGCCAGGCAATAGGCACTCTCATTGCACATCATCGACATGTAGTCGAGTCGGTCCATGTAGGGCAGCGCCTGGATGTAGGTCTTGGTTTCGGCCAGTTTTTCGGTGGCACGATGCAGCAGGCCGATGTGCGGATCGGCGCGTTGAATCACTTCGCCGTCAAGTTCCAGCACGAGACGCAGAACGCCGTGCGCGGCCGGGTGTTGCGGCCCGAAGTTGAGTGTGTAGTTTTTTATTTCAGCCATGACGACAATGCCTAGTGCATGCCTCCGTAATTTTCTTCACGGATGATGCGCGGTGTAATTTCGCGTGGCTCTATCGTGACGGGCTGGTAGACGACGCGCTTTTGCTCGGCGTCATACCGCATCTCGACATGGCCAGAAATGGGGAAATCCTTGCGGAACGGGTGTCCGATGAAACCGTAGTCGGTCAGGATGCGACGCAGGTCAGCATGGCCTTCAAACACGATGCCGAACAGATCGAAGGCCTCGCGTTCAAACCAGTTGGCCGACGCCCAGACATCGCAAAGCGACTGAACAACCGGGAAGCTGTCATCGGGTGCAAACACCTTGAGCCGCACGCGCTGGTTCAGGCTGACCGACAGCAGGTGGCAGACCACGCAGTAGCGCAAACCTACTTGCGGCTGATCCTTGTAGGCGGAGTAGTCGACACCGCACAGGTCCATCAATTGCTCGAAGCGGCAATTCGGATCATCGCGCAGAATTTTTGCGGCCTGCAGGTAATGAGCGGCCTCGACGAAGATGGTCAGTTCACCCAGGCGAACAACACTGCTCTTGAGCAGATTGCCCAGTGCAGCCTCAACACTGGCTTGGGTGGCTTGTGGATTTACAGCGTAGGTAGTCATCGCCGTCCCTTCACGTGCGTGCAATGGTTTGCGTGCGGCGAATCTTGTGCTGCAACTGGATGATGCCGTAGAGCAAAGCCTCTGCTGTGGGCGGGCAGCCCGGCACATAAATATCAACGGGAACAATGCGATCACAACCGCGCACCACCGAATAGCTGTAGTGGTAATAGCCACCGCCGTTGGCACAGGAACCCATCGAGATCACCCAGCGCGGCTCGGCGATCTGGTCATAGACCTTGCGAAAGGCAGGCGCCATCTTGTTGCACAAGGTGCCGGCAACAATGATCAAATCAGCCTGCCGTGGACTGGCACGAAAGACCTCGGCACCGAAACGGCTGATGTCATAGCGGGCCACGCTCAAATGCATCATCTCGACGGCACAACAGGCCAGACCAAACGTTGCCGGCCAGAGTGAGCCGGTTTTGGCCCAGTTCATCACCGTGTCGTACGTGGTGGTGATGAAACCTTCTTTTAATACGCCTTCAATCATTGCGTCATTCCCAGTCAAGGGCCCCTTTTTTCCACATGTAAACAAAGCCGATGACAAGGATGCCGACAAACTCCATCATCGCCCAGAACCCAATGCTGCCAATCTCCTTCAGAGAGATAGCCCAGGGAAACAGGAACGCGATTTCAAGGTCGAAAAGAATGAACAGAATGGCTATCAGGTAATAGCGCACGTCAAACTTCATGCGGGCATCTTCGAAGGCTTCGAAGCCGCATTCGTATGGAGAATTTTTTGCGGAGTCTGGACGATTGGGTCCGAGGACATATCCAAGAACCTGAGGGGCGATGCCTACAACAAGGCCGATCAGGATGAATAAGAGGACTGGCAGGTACTGATCAAGATTCATCGGTCGATTCTGATCCAAGTTTGCGCTTGCTGCTTTGATCCACATCAAGCATGTCTGTCTGGTGCCGTCGGCGAGACTCGAACTCGCACAGCTTTCGCCACTACCCCCTCAAGATAGCGTGTCTACCAATTTCACCACGACGGCGGCTTTCAGATGTCTGGATTGCGTGAGGAACCTTGCGGTTTTGGCTTTCAAGACAGCGTCCAGTTTACCCTGAAAACACGCTGTTTCCTGACGCAAACATGCAATATCAACAGCAATTATTTGGAAGGAATTTGTGCGGCGCCCGAAGCCGGCAGCGCGGGTACGATCACAGCCGGTGCCGGTGCCGCAACAGGCGCACCTTCGAGCACGCTGCCCGAGCTTGCAGCCGGACGCGCCGTACCAAAATACGCGAGCAGCAAGGTGCAGACAAAGAACACCGTTGCCAACACGGCCGTCGTGCGCGACAGGAAATTGGCACTACCGCTGGCACCAAAAAGACTGCCGGATCCACCGCTGCCGAATGCGGCACCCATGTCGGCACCCTTGCCATGCTGCACCAGAATCAAACCGATCATGGCCACTGCCGCAATCATCTGGACGGCGAGAAGAATGCTTAGAAAAATGTTCATGAAATACTCCTAGATAAGTAACAGCTCGGGCCCTGAAACCAGTTCAGCCGGCCGAGGCAATGATCGACAGAAAATCGGCAACCTTGAGGGCCGCACCGCCCACCAAGCCGCCATCGATGTCAGGTTGCGCCAGCAACTGCGCAGCGTTGGCAGCATTCATGCTGCCACCGTAAAGAATCTGAATGCGGTCCGCGTGTTCCGAGGCAGCCCGCAGTTGCGCGCGCAATACCGCATGCACTTGCTGCGCCTGCTCGGTGCTGGCCGTCTTGCCGGTACCGATCGCCCACACCGGTTCATAGGCCACCACAATTTCGCTGATGCAATGCCCATTGGCATGGATGACGGCGGCAAGTTGGCGCTTGACCACCTCGTCGGTCTTGCCGGCTTCACGCTCGGCCAGTGTCTCGCCAACGCACACGATCGGCGTGATGCCGCAGGCCAGCGCACGCCCGGCCTTAAGCGCCACCTGGGCGTCCGTTTCAAAATGGTATTGGCGACGCTCCGAGTGCCCAACCAGTACTTGACGGACACCAAACTCCCTGAGCATGGCCGCAGAAACTTCGCCAGTGAAGGCACCCGCCTCATGCTGCGACAGATCCTGCGCACCCAGATTGATCGTGCTCCCCGCTAACAGTGCCTGGCACTGCGCGAGGTAGACCGACGGAACACAGACCGACACGTGGCAGGCCGGCGATCCGAGTCCCGCCAGCAGTCCTTTGAGCAGACTCTCGTTGGCCGCCAGGCTGCCGTTCATCTTCCAATTGCCCGCAATCAGTTTTTTCCTCATGCCACACTCCAAGTCAAAACAATCTTTCCAATATGCTGATTCGACTCCATCAGCACGTGCGCCTGCGCTGCATCCTGCGCCGCAAACGTGCTGTGAATCACTGGCTTGATGCGACCCTGCTCGATCAATGGCCAGACATTCTTCAGGCAAGCCTGTGCAATCGCCTGTTTGAACGCCACGGGACGCGGCCGCAAGGTTGAGCCCGTCAGCGTCAGACGCCGGCGCAACACCAGACCCGCATTGATCTCGCACTTGACACCACCCTGCACCGCGATGAGCACCAAACGACCATCTTCGTGCAGGCACTCAATTTCCTTGGCAACATAGCTGCCCGCAACCATGTCCAGAATGACATCGACGCCCTGCCCCGAAGTCAAGCGTTTGACCTCTTCCTGAAAATCGTGCGTCCTGTAATTGATGGCATGGTCCGCGCCGAGTGCCAGGCAGGCCGCACATTTCTCGTCGCTACCGGCGGTCGCGATAACATGCGCGCCCAAGGCTTTGGCCAACTGGATGGCGGTGACGCCAATCCCGCTGCTGCCACCCTGAACCAGGAATGTCTCACCCGGTTGCAGCCGACCACGGACAAACACATTGCTCCAGACCGTGAAGAAAGTCTCGGGCAGGGAGGCCGCGTCGATGTCACTCAAACCCTTGGGCACCGGCAGACACTGGCCAACAGGTGCTACACAGTAAGCTGCATAACCACCGCCGCTAACCAGCGCACAAACCCGGTCGCCAAGCGCAAAGCCGGCTGCTGCCAGCGCCTGCGCATCACCTTGCTCGATCACGCCGGCCACTTCCAGGCCCGGAATATCCGAGGCACCGGGCGGCACCGGGTAGTTGCCCGTGCGTTGCAGGACATCAGGGCGGTTAACGCCACTGGCCGAGACACGGATGAGCAACTCGCCGACACCGGGCACCGGCATGGGACGCTCGCCCAGACGCAAAACGTCGGGCGCACCAAACGCAGTGATTTCAATAACTTTCATGCTCAATTCAGCCGTTCGTATTCGTGCCGCAGGCACGGGTGACGCTCAAGCGTGGTGATCCGGGCCACCCTGGGTCGGGCGGTCCAGCAACACCTTCATCGACAGCTTGATACGACCCTTTTCGTCCGTCTCCATGACCTTGACGCGAACGATCTGACCTTCCGACAGATAGTCGGAAACCTTTTCAACCCGCTCATGCGCGATCTGGCTGATGTGCAGCAGCCCATCCTTGCCCGGCAGCAGGTTGACCAAGGCACCAAAGTCAAGGATCTTGGTGATCGGACCTTCGTAGATCTTGCCGATTTCAACTTCGGCCGTGATCTGCTCAATGCGACGCTTGGCCTCCTCAGCCTTGGCCGGATCAGCCGAGGCAATGGTGATGGTGCCGTCTTCATCGATATTGATCTGGGTACCGGTTTCTTCGGTCAGCGCGCGGATCACCGACCCGCCCTTGCCAATCACATCGCGAATCTTCTCGGGATTGATCTTCATGGTGAACAGGCGCGGTGCGAAGTTCGAAACTTCGGTCTTGGCTTCGGCCATTGCTTCCTGCATCTTGCCCAGGATGTGCATGCGGGCTTCCTTGGCCTGGGCCAGTGCGACCTGCATGATTTCCTTGGTGATGCCCTGGATCTTGATGTCCATCTGCAAGGCGGTAATGCCATTGGTGGTACCGGCCACCTTGAAGTCCATGTCGCCCAGATGATCTTCATCGCCCAGGATATCGGTCAGCACGGCGAAGCGGTTTTCTTCCTTGATCAAGCCCATCGCAATGCCGGCCACATGCGCCTTGATTGGCACACCCGCGTCCATCAGCGAGAGGCAGCCGCCGCAAACCGAGGCCATCGACGAAGAGCCGTTGGATTCAGTAATTTCCGAAACCACGCGCATGGTGTAGGGGAAGTCTTCCTTGCTTGGCAAGACCGCAATCAACGCGCGCTTTGCGAGCCGGCCGTGGCCGATTTCGCGGCGCTTGGGGGTGCCGACACGCCCGGTTTCGCCAGTGGCAAAGGGAGGCATGTTGTAGTGCATCAGGAAACGGTCTTCGTAATCACCGGACAAGGCATCGATACGTTGCGCATCGCGCTCGGTACCGAGCGTGGTGACCACCAGCGCCTGCGTTTCGCCACGCGTGAACAAGGCCGAGCCATGGGTGCGCGGCAGCACGGAGTTGCGGATTTCAATCGGACGCACAGTGCGCGTATCACGACCGTCGATGCGTGGCTCACCGGCCAGAATCTGGCTGCGCACGATGCGCGCTTCGATGTCAAACAGCATGCCTTCGACCTTCACGCTGTCGAACTCGACGCCGTCGAGTTTCAGGTCGGCCATCACGACTGCATAGGCTTCGCGGCAAGCGCGGGTGCGGGCCTGCTTGTTGCGAATCTGGTAGGCCGCCGCCAGTTTGTCATTGGCGATGGCGCCGACTTTGGCGATCAGGGCTTCGTCCTTGGCGGGCGCCTTCCAATCCCAAGCCGGCTTGCCAGCGTCACGCACCAATTCATGAATGGCATTGATCGCGATATTGCCCTGCTCATGGCCGAACACGACAGCGCCGAGCATGATTTCTTCACTCAACTGCTTGGCTTCGGATTCCACCATCAAAACGGCAGCTTCGGTGCCAGCGACGACCAGATCCAGAATGGAATCCTTGCGCGCCGTCTGTCCCGGGTTGAGTACGTATTCGCCATTGATGTAACCAACGCGGGCGGCGCCGATCGGGCCGCTGAATGGAATACCACTGACGGACAAGGCTGCGCTGACCGCGATCAGAGCCGCGATGTCGGCATCCACTTCCGGGTTCAGCGACAGCGTGTGCACGACAACGTGAACTTCATTGAAGAAACCTTCCGGGAACAGCGGACGGATCGGACGATCGATCAGGCGACTGGTCAGCGTTTCAAACTCGCTGGGTCGGCCTTCGCGCTTGAAAAAGCTACCGGGAATCTTGCCAGCGGCATAGGTCTTTTCAAGGTAATCCACCGTCAGCGGAAAGAAGTCCTGCCCAGCCTTGCCTTCGGTCTTGCCAACGACCGTGGCCAGCACCACGGTGCCGTCCATGTCGAGCAGCACAGCGCCATTGGCCTGACGTGCGATTTCGCCAGTTTCCATGGTGACGGTGTTCTGACCCCATTGGAAGGTTTTTGTAACTTTGTTGAAAATGCTCATTTGTTTCTCCTGGTCAATTTGGGAAGTACAGGCCACTTCGCCCGAGCCCGGATTCAGCTTCACAGAACACGATGCCATTCCAGAGAAATTCAGTCTGAACTCCTCTGGAATGACACAGCTTCGCTCCGTTTTTGCCTGATCCGAAGTAAAAAACGCCTGAGCTAGTAACCTAACTCAGGCGTTCATCATTCGATTTCGGCTTACTTGCGCAGACCCAGCTTGGTGATCAGCGCGGTGTAGCGGTCAGCGTCCTTGGACTTCAGATAATCGAGCAGCTTGCGACGGCGGCTCACCATGCGCAACAAACCACGGCGACCATGGTGGTCTTTGGCATGAGTCTTGAAGTGCGGCATGAGTTCGTTGATGCGGGCCGTTAACAGTGCAACTTGCACTTCGGGACTACCGGTGTCACCGGCTTGGCGTGCGTTGTCTTTGACGACAGCGGCTTTGATACTGGATGCGATCATGTCATTTTCCTGTTGGATGTGAACTTGCGTCTGGCGCTGGAACTGCCCCTGACGTGCGCTTGTGCAATGTGCAAAGCCCGCAGATTATAGCCAATCCCGGTCCTTACGCCTCGAAGCCCGGTCAGAAATCCTGAGCACGAGTGAAATTCATGGTCAAGCCTGAGCAAACAGCCACTTGCGCAAGCGCTCAACCCCAAGGACCAGCCGTTGCTGCTCTTTTGATGCAAAACACCAGCGCAGCCAGCCGCGCGCCTGCGGCGCAAACGCTTCGCCCGGGGCCAGGCCCAACCCGGCCTCGGCCACCAGACGCTTGGCCGTTGCCAGCGAATCATCGAAGCCTGGCAGTTTGAAAAATGCGTACATGCCGCCGCGCGGCATGGCCACCTGCACCCCAGGGATCGCTTGGAGCAGGGGCACCAGCGTGTCGCGGCAGGCCTTCAGATGCGCCACCACCTGCGGCGTTACCTCGTCGGTACGCTGCAAGGCGACGATGCCGGCGCGCTGCGTGAAGACACTGGCGCAGGACGTATTGAACTCAATCAGTTTGCCCATGTGGTGCGTCATGGCCGGCGGCATGACCAGCCAGCCCAGACGCCAGCCAGTCATGAGAAAACTCTTGGAAAAGCTGTGCACGACCACAAGGCGGTCATCCGGTGTGGCGAGATCCAGAAAGCTCGGTGCGCAGCCGTTCACGCTGGGCTCGTAGTAAAGCCGCTCGTAGACCTCGTCGGCCAGTATCCAGGTTCCGGTTAAACGGCAATGGTCCAGTATGCGCTGCTGTGCGATTCGGTCCAGCGTCCAGCCGGTCGGATTGTTCGGCGCGTTGATGATCAATACCTTGGTCGACGCTGTGACTGCCCTCAGCAGGGTGTCCATGTCCAAGGTCCAGGCGCCATCCACGGGGGCCAGCGCCACGCATTTGACGCGCCCACCCATGATGGCCGGCTGCGCTGTCAGATTCGGCCAGACCGGCGTCACCGCCACCACTTCGTCGCCGGCATCGACCAATTGCTGCACGGCCAACATCAGCGCATTGACACCACCGGTGGTCACGGCGAGCCGGTCGACACCAATCGCCCCATGGCGCGCGCTCATGTAGTTCGAGATTTCCTGGCGCAGTTCGGGCAAACCCAGGTTGTGCGCATAAAAGGTTTCGCCGCGCTGCAATGAATCAATGGCTGCCTGCCGAATAAACGCAGGCGTGACTTCATCGCTCTCACCAAACCAGAAGGCCAATACATCGCTGCGCCCCATGCCGGCATTGGCGACTTCACGGATTCTGGATTCTTCAAGGTTCTGAATGACTTGGCGCATGGTGGACTCGGTTGGAATGACGATTACTTCAGGGGGCGTTGCATGTTGCAGGTGCTTGGCAGTTCGGCATCGGCTGCGGCAATGCGCTTGACGACGCGAAAGCCGTAGCCCGAACCTTCAACGTCAAACTTGACGCCGGCTTCGCCTTGCCGCTCCATCACACCGACGACCAGGGCTTGCTGAAACTGATGGTCGGACGCGCGCATGCTGCCGGTTTGGCCGGCGAGCGTAACCTTGGCCCGCTCCAGTTGCATCGCTACAGCCAATGCATCGGTGCTGCCAGCCCTTTCAATCGCCTGCGCCAGTGCCACCACCATCAGTTGCATGCGCAGATGGACATAGTCCTCGGCCGGTTTCGGGAAACGCTGGCGAAAGGACCGGTAGAAGGCCTCGCTCGGCGCAGTCGGCACGTTGGGCATCCAGTCGGCAACCGCCAGCACTTTGCGGATACCGGCGTCACCCATCGCTGCCGGCGCGCCCAGCGCATTACCGTAGAAGGTATAGAACTTCCCTTCAAAACCGATCTCTTTCGCCGCCTTCACCAGCAGAGTCAAGTCATTACCAAAATTGCCCGTGATGACAGCCTGCGCACCACTGGCCTTGATCTTGGCGGCATAGGGCAAGAAGTCCTTGATCCGACCCATCGGGTGCAGTTCTTCGCCCACCAGTTGCACATCGGGGCGCAAAGTCGCAAGCTGGCGTTTCGCTTCTCGCGCCACGGCGTGACCGAAGCTGTAATCCTGGCCGATCAGGTAAACACGCTTGAGGTCGCTGTCCTCTTTGAGCACTGACATCAGCGCGCTCATCCGCATATCGGCATGGGCATCGAAACGGAAATGCCAGAAACTGCATTTTTCGTTGGTCAGGATCGGATCAACGGCCGAGTAATTCAAAAACAGCACACGCTTGCCCGGCTCGCGCTCGTTGTGCTTGTTGATCGCGTCAATCAGCGCCGCTGCAGTCGACGAGGAATTGCCCTGCACAATGAATTGAGCGCCATCATCGATGGCCGCCTTGAGCACCGACAAGGCCTCTTCGTTCTGCCCCTTGCTGTCGTAGCGCTCCAACGCCAGCGTTCGATTGCCAGCGGCAGCGCCAGCTCCAGTCAGCTTCACACCGCCGCCTGCATTGACGCGTTCGACGGCCCAGGTCAGGTTACGAAACACGGCCTCGCCGGTGTTCGCAAATGGACCGCTCAGGCTCTCGATCATCGCAATCCTGATCGGCGCCGACTCAGCCTGGGCCAGACCCAGCGTGAGCGCCCATAGCGCCAGTAGCGCCAATTTCAAGGCCCGGCAGCGAAGAATAAACATTGGAAATTTCTCTTGAAAACAGATGCATTGCGCGCAGATTGGACCGAAGCGGCGTTCGCGTTGAACGCCGCGCAGTGTACTAGGAGTTCACCCATGTTTTTTGCCACCAGCCCCGCCAGTTTTCGCCACCCTCTGCATTCAACAGCGGGGCATTCGCTGGAGCGCTTCCTTTCAGAGGCCCAGTTGAACAGCCGCCAGACCGCCTGCGCGGTCGAGCAGGACGAAAAGTTCTACACCCTGCGCTTCGACGTTCCTGGCATTGCCAAAGACCAGTTGAACATCGGTATCGAAGCCGCGATCGTGCGCATCGAGAGCAAGGAAGGCGCAAACCGCCAATACAAATCGGCGTACGAACTGCCACAGGACATTGACGCTGGCAGCAGCGAAGCCAGCCTGGAAAATGGCGTGCTGACACTCAAGCTCGCCAAACAGGTGCCGGTGAGCCGCGTTACCACATTGACCATCAACTGATTCAGCCCAAGATGCACCGCCAGTTGCCCTGGCTGTGCTGCGGGAGCCGGCTTAGAGCAAATCCAAAGGCCAGCGTGGTTTGACGTCGAAAGCGTAAACCGCGCTCGCCGTTTGCTGTCCGGACTGCAGTCGCATGGCTGCAGCCATCGCGATCATGGCCCCGTTATCGGTACACAGATGCAGTTCCGGGTAGTGCACGCGCACCTGGCGCTTGGCACACTCGGCGTTGAGTTGTTCGCGCAGCCTGCGGTTGGCGCCAACGCCGCCGGCCACCACCAGCCGCTTCATGCCAGTCTGCACCAAGGCCGACAGGGATTTCTTGACCAACACTTCAACAATCGCCGCCTGTGTTGAAGCAGCTAGGTCTGCCAGCACCGTCGCGGGCAGAGTCGCGACCGCGCAGCCCTGCGCCAGCGCCAGCTTTCTGGCCTGTACCATCACGGCCGTTTTCAGACCGGCGAATGAAAAATCCAGATTGCCGCTTTTGAGCAAGGGCCGAGGCAGCGCATATGCATCCGCCCTGCCCTGTTCAGCCAGAACAGCGAGAGCCGGACCACCGGGATAGACCAGCCCCAGCAATTTGGCCGATTTATCAAACGCCTCACCCGCCGCGTCATCGATGGTCTCGCCCAGCAAGGTATAGCGTCCCACCCCGGTCACCCGCATCAATTGCGTATGGCCACCCGACACCAACAAGGCGACAAACGGGAACTGGGGTGGATCAGCACTCAGGAACGGCGAGAGCAAATGGCCTTCCAGGTGGTGCACGCCGAGCACCGGCTTCTTCAGCGCAGCCGCCAGCGCGCAGGCCACGCCCGCCCCCACGAGCAGGGCGCCGGCCAGACCGGGGCCACGCGTGAAAGCCACCACATCGATCTCGGCCAAACTGCGCTTGGATTCGAGAAGTACTTGTTGCGTCAGGGGCAGGACCCGGCGAATGTGGTCACGACTGGCCAGCTCTGGCACGACCCCGCCATAGGCCTGGTGCATTTCAATCTGGCTGTACAAAGCATGGGCCAACAACACTGGCAAGTCGTCGCCGCGCAACGCCACCAACGCCACACCGGTCTCGTCACAGGACGATTCAATCCCCAATACCTGCAAGGTTTTTGCCATAGGCGCCGAGTGTAGGTGAAGCCTGCGACGCGCCGTGCGCTCACAGCAATAGCACGCCAGGGCCGAAGGTGGAATAATTGCGCGTTTGGTAAATGAGGAATCTTGAAATGAGCGATACACAACAACGCATTGACACCCTGGTTAAAGGCAACGACGTGGTGCTTTTCATGAAGGGCAACGCCAGTTTCCCGCAGTGCGGCTTTTCCGGCCGCGCAATCCAGATTCTGCAGGCCTGCGGCGTCAAGCCTGACAGTGTGAAAACAGTCAACGTGCTGGAAGACGCCGAGATTCGCGCCGGCATCAAGGAGTACAGCAGCTGGCCGACCATTCCGCAACTCTATGTCAAAGGCGAGTTCATTGGCGGCTCCGACATCATGATGGAAATGTACGAAAGCGGCGAGTTGCAAAAAACCTTGTCAACCCAACCCGGATAAGCAGACCACCAGGCGCGCTCGCATGCAGGCCGGACCTTGATCCGGCGCCGGTTCAGAACGCCCAGCGCTTCTTGGCCCCAAGCACTGCATCCGCGTACGGCGCCTTGCCACGTGAACCGTTGTAACGGCCGAGCGCGAGAAACAGATCTCCTTTTTCGCGGTCCAAGTAGTGACGCAGGATGACACAGCCAAAACGCAGATTGGTCTGCATATGAAACAGCTTGCTCGAATCACCATCCGCCAGGACACGCGTCCAGAACGGCATCACCTGCATGTAGCCGCGTGCACCCGTGCTGGATATGGCGAATTTTCTGAAATTACTTTCCACCTGGACCAAGCCCAAAACCAGCGCCGGATCGAGACCGGCGCGTCGGCTCTCATACCAGAGCGTTTGCAGGAATTCCTTGCGTACGTTCCAATCGGGTTTTTGCTTTCTCAGGCGTCCGCTGGCATGGCCAAGCCAACGCAGGTAGTTGAGCCGCGACTCGGTATCGGAAAATTCAGGCACTGGCGGCGCACCATCTGAAACGGCGGCACTCAATGCGCTGCGCACTGAGTCCGCCAGAGGCTCCTCAACCTGATTTCCAGCCGCTGCCGGTCCACCCATCGACAGCAGAGCGGCCCCGGCAAGCAGGGACAACAGGCACTGTCTTCTTGAGCGCAAGCCCGTCCGCACCCGAGGCATCACGCCTTCAGTCGGGCTTGCAGCAGTGCCAGGATCTCGGTGACCGACACCATCGTGGGACTGGCATCGCGGCGCGCCTGGTATTCGACCTGTCCGTCCTTCAAGCCGCGGTCGCCGATGTTGACGCGATGCGGCACACCGATCAGTTCCCAGTCGGCAAACATGGCACCGGGGCGCTCGCCACGGTCGTCCAGTATCACATCCACGCCAGCGGCGAGTAACTGGGCGTAAAGCGTGTCGGCTGCCTCCTTGACAGCGGGAAAGCGGTCCGGGCTGATCGGACACAGCACCACGGTGAAGGGCGCCAGCGCATCGGGCCAGATAATGCCGCGCGCGTCATGGTTCTGTTCGATGGCAGCGGCCGGCAGACGCGTGATGCCAATGCCATAGCAACCCATTTCCATGAACTGCGGCTTGCCGTTGACGTCCAGAAAGCTAGCGTTCATCGGCTTGCTGTATTTCGTACCAAGGTAGAACACGTGCCCGATCTCGATGCCGCGCTCAATTGCCAGCACGCCGTTACCGTCGGGCGAGAAATCACCTTCAACCACATTGCGCAAATCGGCCACCAGCGGCGGCTCCGGCAGGTCCCTGGCCCAGTTGACACCGGTGATGTGAAAGTCAGGTTCATTGGCGCCACAAATCCAGTCGTTCATGACGGCCACCTCGCGATCAACCACGATGTTGACCGGCTTCTTCAGGCCGATCGGGCCGAGGTAGCCCGGCAGGCAGCCGAAATGGGCTTCGATTTCAGCCACGGTGGCAAAGCGATAACCGCTCAGCCCTGCCAGTTTGCCAACCTTGACCTCGTTCATGTCATGGTCACCGCGCAGCAGCAGCAACCAGATCTGGGTCTTGACGATCTCGCCCGTCGCACCCAGGCTGTCGGTTGCCAGAACCAGTGATTTGACGGTCTGCTGTAACGGCACAGCCAGGAGTGCGGCCACATCAGCGCAGGTGCTCTTGCCCGGTGTCGCGGTTTTCGTCAGGGCCTGCTGCGCTGCGGCGCGGGCTTGGTTGGGCGCCAGCGCCTCGGCTTTTTCCATGTTGGCGGCATAGTCACTGTCCGGGCAGTACACGATGGCATCTTCGCCAGTAGCAGCAATTACTTGAAACTCTTCGCTCAGGTCGCCGCCAATGGCGCCGCTGTCTGCCGCCACGGCGCGGTAAGTCAAACCGAAACGGTCGAAGATCCGGCGGTAGGCCTGTGCCATCACCTGATAGCTGGCTTTGGCTGACGCCTGGTCACGATCAAAGCTGTAGGCGTCCTTCATGATGAATTCACGCCCGCGCATCAGCCCGAAACGGGGACGGCGCTCATCCCGGAACTTGGTCTGGATCTGGTAGAAATTCCGGGGCAACTGCTTGTAACTCCTGATTTCCTGACGCGCGATGTCGGTAACTACTTCTTCGCTGGTAGGCTGGATAACAAAATCCCGGTCATGGCGATCTTTGACGCGCAGCAGTTCAGGCCCGTTGGTTTCGAAGCGCCCGGTCTCCTGCCACAGCTCGGCTGGTTGGACCACCGGCATCGTCAACTCAACGGCACCGGCGCGGTCCATTTCCTCGCGCACGATGGCCTCAACCTTGCGCACCACGCGCAGGCCCATGGGCATGAGGGTGTAGATGCCGGCACCGAGTTTCTTGATCATGCCGGCGCGCATCATCAACTGATGGCTCACCACTTCGGCATCCGCAGGTGCTTCTTTGAGGGTGGAAATAAAGAATTGGGAAGCTTTCATGGCAGTGCTCGGGAAATGGACCTAAGGGCTATACCCCTTGATGCACAGCGCTCACTGTGCATAATGGGTACAGTTTAAAAATTGGGGTTTGATTATGCTTGACCGGGACGGCTTTAGGCCCAACGTCGGCATCATCCTGCT
Organism: uncultured beta proteobacterium; assembly: GCA_903920695.1. GTDB lineage: Bacteria > Pseudomonadota > Gammaproteobacteria > Burkholderiales > Burkholderiaceae_C > Rhodoferax. The sequence goes on along the minus strand of CAIXNB010000121.1, from coordinate 20,927 downwards.
CAACCAGAAGAATCAGGTGTTCTGGGGCAAGCGAATTCGTACACACTCTTGGCAGTTTCCGCAGGGTGGCATTGATCGGGGCGAAACCCCTGAGCAGGCCATGGTCCGTGAACTGCACGAGGAAGTGGGGCTCTGTCGAGAGCACATTCGCATTGTGGCCCGCACCCGAGACTGGTTGCGCTACGAGGTGCCGGACCGATACATCCGCCGCGACGCGCGCGGTCATTACAAAGGCCAGAAGCAGATCTGGTTTTTGCTTCAACTACTGGGAAATGACTGGGACCTGAACCTGCGCGCGACCAACCACCCCGAGTTCGATGCCTGGCGCTGGAACGACTATTGGGTGCCGCTGGACGCGGTTGTGGAATTCAAGCGCGGCGTTTACGAAATGGCCCTGACCGAACTGGCGCGCCATTTGCCGCGCAACGAGTACCGAAACAGATTCCTGCGGCAGGGCATGCGCCCGCACGAGCAAGACGGGGGGCTGGAGCAAACCGGCTTGCCAGCCTGCGGTTTTGAGTTGCCTCCGGGCGCGACCTTCGAGCCCGCCCCCCAGAACAGTCATGAACCTGACGGGCCACGGGAAATACATGAATCTCGCTAAGCTTGCAGGGATCAGTCTGGTGCTTGCAACGGCCGGCGCTGCGGCCCAGACTGGTGCTGCTGCCGACCTGAAGGCGTCGCAGCCGCCCGTGCCACCCGCTTTCGATACAAAGCATTTGATTGCTATCGAAATGCCGAGCTATGTTGCCCTGCGATTTGGGATCGATCCTGCAACGCTATCCATCACACCTGACGGTGTCGTCAGCTATGTCGTCGTGGCCAACAGCGCCAGCGGCTCCGTCAACGCCATGTACGAGGGTATTCGCTGCGACGCAGGCGAAGTCAAAACGTTTGCCCGCTACACCGCCAGCGGTCAGTGGATCATCATTGACGACCCACAGTGGCAGGATCTGAATGGCAACTTGCCGTCCAGACATGCGTTGGCGCTTGCCAGACAAGGGCTCTGCGAAGGCCGCGCAGTGGCTGCCAATTCGGCATCAGCCCTCATCAAGGCACTGAAGAATCCAAATCCCAAGCTTTTCTGAGGCGTGGTAGGGGCCGGCGCATCAGGGCCCCAACCAATTCAGCGCGTCAGCACCAGATTATCACGATGCACCATTTCCGGTTCAGCCGCGTAACCCAGCAATTTTTCAAATTCGCTGGAGGGCTTGCGACAAATCAGGCGCGCCTCGACACTGGCGTAGTTGGCCAGCCCACGCGCCATCTCAACACCCTCGGCGTCACGGATCGCGATCACGTCACCGCGTGAAAAATCCCCAGTAACGCCGGTCATGCCGATCGGCAAAAGGCTCTTGCCCTCATCACGCACTTTCGCTGCCGCACCGGCATCCACCACCACGGAACCCCGCAGTTGCAAATGGTCGGCAATCCACTGCTTGCGCGCCTGGGTTTTCTGGGTCTGGGCCACCAACAAGGTCCCTATCCGCTCGCCCTGACTCAGTCGCAGGAGTACATCTGGCTCACGCCCCCAGGCAATAACGGTCGATGCGCCCGACCCCGCTGCCCGCTTGGCCGCCAGGATTTTGGTGATCATGCCGCCGCGCCCCAAACTCGACCCGGCACCGCCGGCCATCGCCTCAAGGGCCGGGTCGCCCGCCTTGGCCTCGTGCACAAATTCTGCGGCCGGATTTCTGCGCGGATCGGCTCTGTAAAGCCCCTTTTGATCGGTCAGGATGATCAGGGCGTCGGCCTCCACCAGATTGGCCACCAGCGCGCCCAGGGTGTCGTTGTCACCGAACTTGATTTCGTCGTTGACCACCGTATCGTTTTCATTGATCACCGGCACTACACCGAGTTTGAGCAGTGTCAACAAGGTGGAGCGCGCGTTGAGATAGCGCTCACGGTCCGCCAGGTCGGCGTGTGTCAGCAGAACCTGGGCGCTACGAAGGGCGTTTTCACGCAACTTTGTTTCGTACATCTGCGCCAGACCCATCTGACCGACGGCAGCAGCGGCCTGAAGCTCATGAATTTCGTGCGGTCGATTAGTCCAACCCAGTCGCTTCATGCCTTCGGCAATGGCACCGCTGGAAACCATGATGACTTCGCGCCCGGCGCGCACCAGCGAGGAGATTTGACGACACCATTCGCCAATGGCGTTTTCGTCCAGCCCGCGGCCTTCGTTGGTTACCAGACTGGAACCCACTTTGACAACGATGCGTCTGGCATCGCGCAACACAAGCGAAACATTCTTCATGGTCAATTCCGGCTAGGACAATCCTGCGCTTACCACCAACAAGCCGCCACGGCGCCTACTGCGAATCCGGCGCAAAGCGCGGGTCCACAGCTTCGGGTTCCTGCTCGGACTTTTGTTGTGCCTTCACATGCTGATAAACGGTCTTGATCAAGGTTTCACAGCCTTCGCGCGTCAGTGCAGAAATCTCGAACACCGGACCTTTGAACTTGAGACGCTTGACAAAGTCCTTCACCAGCGCTGCACGCTCTTCGAGCGGCACCATATCCAGCTTATTCAGGACCAGCCAGCGCGGCTTGGCGTGCAGCGCGGGATCGTACTTCTTGAGTTCATTCACAATCGCCTTGGCTTGCGCAACCGTGTCAACGCCGTCATCAAACGGCGCCATGTCAACCACGTGCAAGAGCAACCGCGTGCGCTGCAAATGGCGCAAAAACAAGTGTCCCAGGCCGGCACCTTCCGAAGCGCCCTCGATCAAACCCGGCAAATCTGCTACGACAAAGCTCTGCTCCGGCCCGACCCGCACGACGCCCAAATTGGGATGCAAAGTGGTGAAGGGATAGTCGGCAATACGTGGTCGGGCATTCGAGATGGCCGTGATCAGTGTTGACTTTCCGGCATTGGGCATGCCCAACAGCCCGACGTCGGCCAGCACCTTGAGCTCCAATTTAAGATTGCGTTTCTCACCCGGCCAACCAGGCGTCTTCTGCCGCGGCGCACGGTTGATGGCGCTCTTGAAACGCATGTTGCCGAAGCCACCGTCACCGCCTTTGGCGATGGTGATCAACTCACCCGGCTTCAGCAGTTCAAACAACACTTCACCGGTTTCGGCATCCGTGATGATGGTTCCGACCGGCATCTTCAGCGTAATGTCATCGCCGGCGGCGCCAAACATGTCCGAACCCATGCCGTGCTCGCCACGCTTGGCATCATGCCGACGCGAAAAACGGAAATCAACCAGGGTATTCAGGTTTGGATCAGCCACGGCAAAAACGTGACCACCACGGCCGCCGTCCCCGCCATTGGGGCCACCAAATTCCTTGTATTTCTCATGTCGGAACGAGACGCAGCCCGCACCACCGTCTCCGGCGGAAATGTCAATATAGGCTTCGTCGACGAACTTCATGATTTCTTTCCGTTAGAGAGTTCTTCCAAACAAAAAACCCCGCGCAGCGCGCAGGGTTTCAGTTGGAGATGTCCAGCAAATTAAGCTGAAGTCACACTCACCGTATGCTTGTTCATTGCGCCTTTGATGGCGAACGATACATTGCCATCAACCAATGCAAACAAGGTGTGGTCCTTGCCAATGCCGACATTGACGCCAGGATGAAACTTGGTGCCGCGTTGGCGAACGATGATCGCGCCTGCGCTGATCAGTTCACCACCGAACTTCTTAACGCCCAGCATTTTGGGCATGGAATCACGCCCGTTTCGCGTTGAGCCGCCGCCTTTTTTCTGTGCCATGACTCTTGCCCCTTATGCAGAAATCACACCAACCAACAGTTCAGTGAACTGCTGACGATGTCCTTGACGTTTTTGGTAATGTTTGCGACGACGCATCTTGAAGATGCTGACCTTGTCGTGCTTGCCGTGAGCCACGACCGTGACACTCACCGTTGCGCCGGACACCAAGGGTGTGCCGACCTTCAGTTCTGCGCCGTTTCCGACTGCCAAAACCTGATCAAACACAATCTCTTGGCCTACGTCCGCAGCAATCTGTTCTACTTTAATTTTTTCGCCGGCAGCAACCCGATATTGCTTGCCGCCGGTTTTTATGACCGCGTACATGTTGACCTCTTCAATTTAGCTCTGGGAACGAATTTTCACAGAGCCCGCTACTATACCACAGCGTCAGATTTGGAGCGATTTTGCTGATCTGCGCCCAATTCAAGCCTATCTGCTTTCTATAATCCAGCCACACAACCGATTATTTGTCTTGCAAGTCAATCCATCCAGCCCCGCCCCGACCTTGGCCATCATCGCGCAAGATATGCGTGAGGTTGACAAGGTCATCGCCCACCGTCTCAACTCCAACGTGCCCTTGATTGGTCAGGTTTCGCGCTACATCATTGCTGCCGGCGGCAAGCGATTAAGGCCGGCCCTGCTTCTGTTGACCTGCGGCGCCCTGGGTTATGCCGGTGAGCAGCGCTTCAACCTGGCGGCCGTGGTCGAATTCATTCATACCGCCACACTGCTGCATGACGACGTGGTGGATGATTCTGCCCTGCGCCGCGGCAACGCCACGGCCAATGAAACCTTTGGCAACCCGGCCAGTGTGCTGGTTGGCGATTTCTTGTACTCCCGCTCATTCCAGATGATGGTTGATGCGCAGAACATGCGGGTTATGGAAGTGCTGGCCGACGCCACCAACATCATCGCCGAAGGTGAAGTGATGCAGTTGATGAACATGCACAACGCGGAACTCGATGAGGCAGGCTACCTCCAGGTGATCCGGTCCAAGACGGCCAAATTGTTCGAGGCCAGCGCCAGAGTCGGTGCCATTCTCGCTCACAGCACGCCTCAGATGGAAGATGCTTGCGCCGATTACGGCCAAGCCATTGGCACCGCCTTTCAGGTCATCGACGATGTGCTTGATTACACCGGCGAAGCAGCGGTCATGGGTAAGAACCTCGGCGATGACCTGCGCGAAGGAAAGACGACACTGCCATTGATCGCAGCCATGCAACGTGGCACCCCGGCCCAGAGAACCCTCATCAAAACGGCGATCGAAACAGGCGGCGTCGCCATGCTGGATCAGGTCGTAGAGATTGTCAGAACAACCGGGGCCCTCGATGTCGCCCGGCTCGCCGCAACACAGGAAGCCCAACGCGCGGTTGCCGCTGCCCGGCTTCTTCCGGCTGGCCCGCATACCGAGTGTTTGATACAATTGGCGCAACAGTTACTCGAGCGTCAGCACTGAGCCCGCGAGTAGGCGGTAATCAAGATTTCGGAATGTGGCGCAGCCTGGTAGCGCACTTCGTTCGGGACGAAGGGGTCGGAGGTTCGAATCCTCTCATTCCGACCAGAATTTTCTCTCTGGTCTTTCTCACATTTCTCAGCGGAACCTGAACTCCGCTGAGAATCAGTGAATTTAGTCAACCAATTACTTTGAGCCGATGTCCTACCTAAAGTTTCTTCGCCTCGTCAATACCGTCCGTCAACTGCCAAGTTACCCCGAGATGGATGGGACGGAAGTCCAGCTACTTAACGTACTGGCTCAAGAATGGCACACCGGCAACAAGATCAGCGTTGTTCAGGCGATGGGCATGCTGCCCGATGTGTCACCCAGCAGTGTCCACCGGCGACTGAAAACTCTGCGGACCAAGGGGCTTATTTCCCTCGAAGAAGACGCATTGGATGGCCGTATCAAGTACGTAGTCGGCACCCGGCTGTTCACCAAATACCTCGCCAAATTGGACCAGTGTTTGGCAAAAGCAGCGCGTTGAGAACAAAATTTCATTCTTGTTCAAATTAACATCCAAGGAACAAGGGTACAGCCGGCATCATCCTGGCGTCCATCGCTACCGACCTCATCCATTATTTCAGCGGCGACATCATGACATTTGTGAAATTGAAGATGTCGAATCAATCCTTGTTTGCCTATCTGCTGCGCTCGCCCTGGTGGATCAGTACTGTCTTGAAGTATTTTCCAAATCAGGTATGAGCCTGAGCGAAGCTGAATTGAGAAGATGAATCAGACGGCGGACTCATGGCCCCGGTGCTGGCGCTTTCGCGCTAGGCGCCAGTTTGGGCGCCGCGAGAAGGCGCTGCGCGGTCCAATCAGGGCTATTCGATCTTGATCGCATCCAGCGTCGTGGCTGTGATGACCCGCGTCGTGCCGGGCCCGTTGATCAGACTCCAGACGGCCGCCTGCTCCTCATACAGACTTGCCCCCGGCACGCAATCCACCGGCAAGACAATCTTGTAGCCAAGCTGAGCCGCAGCGGTCGCGGTGTGCAGCGCGGCACCAAAGGCACCGGTCCCACAAACGATCACGGTCTTGACATTTCTGACCTTGAGGTACTCATCGAGCTTGGTTCCGAAAAATTTGTTAACAGTCGATTTGACGATGAGTTCATCATCCCTTGGGCTGACCGGCGGCAGAATGGTTGCGCGCGACCCGGCACCGGTGTTGCTATAAAGAACCGCCATGTGCGCACTGCGCGCCTTATCCAGAAACGCGGCCATCGCCGGCACCGCAGCCACGCAGCGCGGGCGCTGCGCCTGATTGCAGGTCAGTTCCTCGATATCGAGCAAGAGCAAGGCGGTTTCATTGGCCTTGACAGTCGGTGCCGCGAGCTTGGGCGCCGGCGGAGCGACCACCTGGTCCCACAATTCAACAACGCTGGCGGCCAACGCCGACTTGGCGGCAACCAGAATGGCAAAGGCCACAATTCGAACTCCGTCACGCATGATCACCTCCTGTGTAAATAAACTCAAACCCGAACCGGTGGCGTGGCGCGGCTCTGCCCCTGCCTGGCCAGCATCCATCCCGGATATTCAGGCGGCAAGGCGCTGACCTCGTCCAACGCTGTCAACTCCTCGGCGCTCAACGCCAACTTCGACGTGCCCAGGTTGTCGTCAAGTTGCTCCAACGACCTGGCGCCCATGATCACCGTACTCACCGGCAGGCGGCTGAGCAGCCAGGCCAGCGCCACCTGTGCCACTGAAACCTGATGGCGCTGCGCAATCGGACGCATCGCGTCAACGACGCGAAAGGCGCGTGGCCGGTCCACCACGGGAAAGTCGAAGTTCGCGCGCCGTGCGCCCGCCGGGCCACTGCCATCCGGGCTGAACTTGCCACTGAGCAAACCACCGGCGAGCGGACTCCAGACCATGAGCCCGAGTTGCTGGTCCTTGATCAAGGGCAGAACTTCGCGCTCCAGATCGCGCCCGGCCACGGTGTAATAGGCCTGCACACTCTCGAAGCGGGCCCAGTGCTTCTTCTCAGAGATCGCCAGGCCTTTCATGATCTGCCAAGCCGCCATGTTGCACAGGCCGATGTAGCGCACCTTGCCGGAACGTACCAGGTCATTGAGCGTGGACAGCACCTCATCGAGCGGCGTCAACGGATCAAAGCCGTGCAACTGGTAGAGATCGATATGGTCAAGTTGCAGGCGCTTGAGGCTGGCATCGACCTGGTTCATCAGGTGATAGCGCGACTGGCCCTGCGCATTGATGGCCGCCTCGTTCATGACGCCAGTCGCCTTGGTCGCCACCACCAGTTCGTCGCGCGGCAGACCCAGGCTCTTGATCGCCTGCCCTGTGATCGTTTCTGATTCGCCGAGCGAGTACACATTGGCGGTGTCGATGAAATTCACGCCGGCGTCAAAGGCCTGCTTGACCAGCGCTGTGGCATCGTCCTGTCCGAGGCCGCCCATCACCTTCCAGAAACCCTGGCCGCCGAAAGTCATGGTTCCCAGGCAAAGCTCCGAGACATAAAGGCCGGTCCGGCCCAGCAATCGATAACGCATGGCGTCCTCTCAGGGTTGTGACAACGGTGCCAAGATTAGCACCTTCCCGAATTCGGAGCTCCCCGTTCCGAAAGTGAGGGCCTCCGGCTAGACTTGCACCCATGTTCAAGCTCATTGCGAATATCCTGCGCCTGGCGCGTGCCGATCTGGCCCTGCTCGGGCGCAACCGCATGCTTCGGTTGGCCGTGCTGGCGGTCTCGGTGGTGCCCGCGATCTACGCGCTGATCTACCTCTCCAGCGTCTGGGACCCCAATGCCAAGACCGGCGCCCTGCCTGCGGCCTTGGTCAACCTGGATGTCGGCGTGCGCTACCAGGGTCAGAATACCAACGTTGGACAGGAACTCAGCGACGCCATTGTGGGCAAGGCCCTGTTCGGTTGGCGCCGCATGAGCGATCCGGAGGCAGCGCGGCGCGCGGTCAGCTCCGGGGAGTTGAGCTTTGCCGTCATCATCCCAAAGGACTTCAGTGCCCAGGCGCTGCCCGGTGCGGTCGCGGGCGGTGGCAAGATCCGCGTCATCCTGTCAGAGGGCAACAACTACTCCGGCGCCGGCTTCGCGCGGCGCTTCGCGACCGAGCTCGGTCATCAGGTCAACGAAACGCTCAATGAAAAGCGCTGGGCCATGGTGCTGTCCACGGCCGAAGGTTCGAAAAAGAGCCTGTCCCATCTCAAGGCCGGCGTGACGCAACTGCGCGCTGGTGCACAAAAGCTCAGCGAGGGCGTCAACCAGTACAGCGACGCCGCAACGCAGCTGGCTGGCGGATTCCATCAGGTCGCAACCGGCGTGCGCAGCATCGAGTCGCGTTTGCCGGCTGATGCCGACCTCAAGGCGCTGAAGACAGGCTCTCAGCAACTGGTCGCCGGTCAGCGCGAGTTGGGCGGCGGCCTGCAGCAATTGCAGACCGGCGCAAGCCAACTGGCCGAGGGTGGACGGCAGTTACAGGAACAAAGCGAACCCCTGCCATTTGTCGGCGACAAGCTGGCGGCTGGTGCCGGCGCGCTGGCCAGCGGCGCCAGCCAACTTGGCGAAGGCCTGGGCCGCGCCCGCAACGCCAACGCGCAGTTGACGCAGGGCGCCGAGCAATTGGACAGTGGCGTGGCCAAGTTGAGCGACGGCATGAGTGCACTCGGTAGCGGCGTGCGCAGCATGACGGCGCGTCTGCCGGGTGACGAGCAGCTCGACGCCTTCGCCGCCGGCGGCTCGACGCTGTCGGACGGCGCCTTGCGCGTGCGCGACGGCATCAAGCTGCTCGACGCGGCCATGCCCGCTTCGATCGGCAAACTTGAAGGCAGCGCACGCGGCTTGGCCGATTCGGTCGAAACCGACCTGGAAAACCTCGCACCGGTGCCCAACAACGGCAGTGCCTTCGCGCCCAACATGGTGGCGTTGGCGCTGTGGATCGGTGCCGTGATGGCAGCCTACCTGTTCAATCTCAACCTGATGCCGGCCAGTCTGGCTCACGCACCGCGGCTGGCACAAACCCTGGGCAAGTTCATCGTCCCGGCGGCCATGACCCTGCTGCAATCCGGCCTGGCCTTCCTGATGTTGGTCTACGGCCTGGGCGTACAGGTGCCGTCCTACGGCACCCTGCTGCTGACGATGGCAGTGGCTTCCTGGGTCTTCCTGGCCATGTTGTTCGCACTGCTGCGCATCTTTGGCGAAGCCAGCAAACTGCTGGCCGTGCTGCTGCTGACGCTGCAGCTCGCCGCAGGCGGCGGGGTGATTCCAGTTGAACTCAGCGGTGGACTGTTCCAAACCGTGCACGACTGGCTGCCCTTCACCTGGGTCGTCAAAGCCTTTCGCGCCACCCTGTTCGGCGCCTTCGATCATGGCTGGGCGCAGGCCTGGAGCACGGTCATTGTCGCGGGCCTGGTGGCCCTGCTGCTGGCCGGCATCGCCGGGCGCTGGAAGGTCGTTGCCGATGCCGATTACCGGGCCGGTATCGACCTTTGAACCGAGTGCAGGTGGATCAAACCAGCCGACGGCAAATTTCCAGTATCGCCGCGCTCTGGTTCATGCTGTAGAAGTGCAGCCCTGGCGCTTTGCCAGCGCGCAGTTGTTCACACAGGTCCGTCACCACGTCCAAGCCAAAGGCCTTGATGGACTGGGTGTCGTCACCGAAGCTTTGCAGACGCAGGCGAATCCAGCGCGGAATTTCAGCGCCGCAGGCATCGGAGAAACGCATCAGTTGCGTGGAACTCGTGATCGGCATGATGCCGGGCACCACCGGCACATTCAAACCCAGCGCCTCAACATCTTCGACAAAGCGGAAATAGGCATCGGTGTTGTAGAAATACTGCGTGATGGCCGAGTTGACACCGGCGCGCACCTTGGTCGCAAACGCCTGCAGATCGCTCGCCGGCGAGCGAGCCTGGGGGTGCGTTTCCGGGTAGGCTGCCACTTCGATGTGAAAGTAGTCACCCGTCTCGGCGCGGATGAAGGCCACCAGGTCACTGGCGTAATGGAATTCACCACCCGTGCCGTAGCCACTGGGCAGGTCGCCGCGCAGCGTCACCAGGCGCTTGACGCCCATGGCCTTGAGCGTAATCAGTTGCGCCGCCACGTTGGCACGTGTAGCGCCGATGCAAGACAGATGGGAGGCCGCGCTCTGGCCCTCGGCCAGGATGTCGCGCACGGCGTTGAAAGTGCCCTCCTGCGTCGAGCCGCCGGCGCCAAAAGTCACCGAGCAGAACTCGGGCTTGAGCGCGTACAACTGCTGGCGCACCAGGCGCAGTTTTTCCACGCCCTCGGGGGTTTTCGGTGGAAAGAACTCAAAGCTCAGGGGCGTGGTCGGGTTATCGCTCATGATCGGTCTGGAAAGGGCGCTTCAATGGATTCAGATTTTCGTCACGACAAGTTTAAACAGGCGGCCAGATGGCAGCGATGAAAAATTCGCGGTTGCCGTCGCCCCCGGCAATCGGCGAATCAAACCACGCAGTCACTTTCAAACCGAGGGCAGCGCAGGCATCGCGTAGACGCTGCTCGATCAAAGGATAGAACGAAGCATCCTTGACAATGCCGTGCTTGCCAACCTGACCCGGCTGCAGTTCGAACTGCGGCTTGACCAGCGTCAGCAGCTTGCCACCGCGCTTGAGCAGCGGCACGATGGCCGGCAGCACCAGGGTCTGCGAGATGAACGAGAGATCGGCCACAACCAGATCAAACTCGGGCACAAACTCCGACGCTTCGCCCTCCTCCACCGCAAACTGGCCGTCGGCGCCGGTGCTATGCGCATAGGCCTCGACCAGATCGGCCGCCACCAAGGAGCGCGCATTGACTTTCTCGACGCACAGCACGCGCGGGTCTTCGCGCAAGCGCGGATGCAACTGCGCGCTGCCGACATCGACACCCACCACTGACGCAGCCCCCTGCTGCAGCAGGCAGTCGGTAAAGCCACCGGTGGACTGGCCGACATCGAGGCAGGCCAGGCCGGCAACCGACAGGCCAATCTTGGCCAATGCGGCCTCAAGCTTGAGCCCGCCGCGCGAGACGTAGCGCGCCTCGGAGTCGTCGAGCAGACGCACCTCGGCCTCCTCCGGAATCTCGTCACCGTTCTTGGTGACCGATTTCCACTCGTCGCCCTTGCGCCATTGCAGGCCATTGGCAATCAGCCGCTGCGCCTGCGCGCGGCTGGTCGCCAGTTGCCGTTGAACGAGTAATTGATCAGCACGCATAATTTGTGTTTGTCATGCCGGACATGATCCGGCATCCATGGATTGCGGGTCAAGCCCGCAATGACAACTTCCTTTTTTAATAACGATACGTGTCGGCCTTGTACGGGCCGGCCTTGTTAACGCCGATGTAGGCGGCCTGCTCATCGGTCAGTTCGCTCAGCATGGCGCCGACCTTCTTCAGGTGCAGGCGCGCCACCTTCTCGTCGAGGTGCTTGGGCAGCACGTAGACCTTGCCAACCTTGTATTCCTTGGGCTTGGTGAACAGTTCGATCTGGGCGATGGTCTGGTTCGCAAAGCTCGATGACATCACGAAACTGGGGTGTCCCGTGCCGCAACCCAGGTTCACCAGGCGGCCCTTGGCCAGCAGGATGATGCGCTTGGACGGTGTCTTGCCCTTGGCCGGGAAGATCACGTGATCGACCTGCGGCTTGATCTCTTCCCACTTGCACTTGTCGAGCGACGCGACGTCGATTTCATTGTCGAAATGGCCGATGTTGCAGACGATGGCCTGGTCTTTCATGGCCGCCATGTGCTTGTAGGTGATGACGTTCTTGTTGCCGGTGCAGGTCACGAAGATGTCGCACTTGTCGGCCGCGTACTCCATGGTCACGACCTTGTAGCCCTCCATCGCCGCCTGCAAGGCGTTGATCGGGTCAATCTCCGTCACCCAGACCTGGGCCGAGAGCGCGCGCAGGGCCTGGGCTGAACCCTTGCCGACATCGCCGTAGCCGGCAACGCAGGCGACCTTGCCGGCGATCATCACGTCGGTGGCGCGCTTGATGGCGTCAACCAGCGACTCGCGGCAACCGTACAGGTTGTCGAACTTGCTCTTGGTCACCGAGTCATTGACGTTGATGGCGCGCAGCTTCAGGCTGCCCTTGGCCGACATCTCATTGAGGCGGTGCACGCCGGTAGTGGTTTCCTCGGTCACGCCGATGATGTTTTTCAGGCGCCGGCTGTACCAGGTGGGGTCCAGCTTGAGCTTGGCCTTGATCGCGTTGAACAGGCAGATCTCTTCTTCGCTGCCGGGCTTGTCCAGCAGCTTGATGTCAGTCTCGGCGCGGGCACCCAGGTGCATCAGCAAGGTGGCATCGCCGCCGTCGTCCAGAATCATGTTCGGGCCTTCGGTCTTGGAACCCTTGGGGCCGAATTCAAAGATGCGGTGCGTGTAATCCCAGTAGTCAACCAGGGTCTCGCCCTTGTAAGCAAACACCGGCGTCCCGGCTTCGACCAGCGCCGCAGCGGCGTGGTCCTGCGTCGAGAAGATGTTGCACGAAGCCCAGCGCACCTCGGCACCGAGCGCCTGCAGGGTTTCGACCAGCACGCCGGTCTGGATCGTCATGTGCAGCGAGCCGGTGATGCGCGCGCCCTTGAGCGGCTGCGACTTGGCGAACTCCTCGCGAATCGCCATCAAGCCCGGCATTTCGGTCTGGGCAATGTTCAATTCCTTGCGCCCCCAGGCGGCCAGGCCCAGGTCGGCAATCACGTGATCTTGGTTCTTGACAGTTTTCGATGCGGCGCTCATGGCTTGCTCCAAAGTTGATTTAATGGACCACTGCCGGCGCAGGAGATCTTTTCGAAAGACTCACCTCACTGAGCAGTGGGTGAGCGCGGTTGATGCGATGATTCGGCCCTTGCCAAAGCATGCGGTCCGAGCCTCATTCAACATGTGTGAACTGCAACGCTCCTCGGATGAAGGCCAGATTATACGGATTACTTGCCATCAGGTGTGGCATGCCACCAGCGCCAGGCCGCAACGAGGCCCCAGAACATGACTGCGGTGCTGACCAGCGCCGCCGGTAAACCGCGTCCGGCCTCAGTCGCGACCATCAGGTTATAGGCCGTGTGCCAGAGCGCCACGCACAGGATGCTGCGGCCGCACAGCACATAGACATGGGCCAGGACGAAAGCGCCGCAGAGCAAACCGAAGGCCCAACCAAACAGCATCGGACCAACCAGCGCCATCATGCTGGCGTTGAGCCAGAACAGAGGCAAGTGCCACAGGCCCCAGAGCAGCCCCAGCCACAGCGTCGCCTGGAAGCGGCCGTGACGCTCGAACAGCCGCTCAGTCGCAAAGCCACGCCAGCCGATCTCCTCGCCGAAGCCATTCACCAGCAAGACGACGACAACGGTTTGAGCCAGCGACCAACTCTCGGGCACGCCCGGATACTTCGCAAAAGACGCTAGCGCCGGCAGCGGCCGACCCCACACCGCCAGCACCAGAAACGCAAGCGCGCCCAGCGCCAGCGGCGACAGCGCGAGCGCCAGCTTTGGCGCATATGGCGCGGGAATATGGACAACGCGCGCCAGCAACGCGCGCAAACCATGACGGCCATCTCGCAAGGCAATGACGGCCAACGCAGCCAGCGCCGGCCCAAGCAGACCCGGCAGATGCGTGACCACAGTGCCCGACTCGACGCGCTGCCCAAGCGCGATCAACGTCAGCCAATAGGCCCAGGACAGGACGAGCGACAGCGCATAGAAACCCGCGAGCGAATAGGTTTGCAACCAGGCCCGCATGGTCTGCTACCAACGCATCATCGGCAGCGGCCCCCACGGCTTGCTGCAGAACGCACGAACGCCCGATTGAACCTGTAGCCGCACCACAATTGGCACGCCTGGATTCTCAGTACTTCACCTTGATTTTTTCCAGTTCTGCCCTGCTGATGCCGGGAACGCCACCGGCAGCATCCCAATGCTTGTGGGTCCAGCCTTCCTCGCCAACCCAGGCCTTGAACAGCTTGAAGTTGGCCTGCCGCTCGGCATCCGTGTCGCCGAGATGCTCGTACATATTGCCGGGTTTCCGGTCAGCGCGACCCAAGCCATCGTCCAACCGCCGCATGAGCGCGCCGGTATCGGGCCAACCGACAAAATAAATCAGGTTCGCGTAAGTGTCCATGCGCGGCCCTTTCAATTGCTTGATGTACTTTCCTTCGTCCTTCAGGAAGTCCCCGATATAAGGCGATTGGGCACCGTGGCAGGCGGAACATTGTGCATCCCAAATTGGAAAAATATCTTTTTGATAAGTCACATCCGCTGCAAAAGCAGGGGCGCAAAGGAGGACGGCCAAAAGCGGAGTTACGGATTTTTTCAGCATTTTTTTAGTGCGGAATTAAAGTTAAAAGACGGTGACAGCGAGTGAAAAAATTTTAGCCGGTCAGGAACAAAAAGGGGACCCTCATGCAGCGCATTAAGAAAACCATAAGGTGCGGCCGCCCTGACCCCGCCGTTTAGAATCCAAAGTTCTCCACCCGCATGGAGCCAACTGGAATTCATCTGTGTCTTTTGCCAACGAAACCCGCCGCCGCCGCACCTTTGCCATCATTTCCCACCCCGACGCCGGCAAGACCACCCTCACGGAAAAGCTGCTGCTGTTCTCGGGCGCGATCCAGATCGCAGGCTCGGTCAAGGCGCGCAAGGCGACGCGCCACGCCACCAGCGACTGGATGGAAATCGAGAAACAACGCGGCATCTCGGTTGCCTCCAGCGTGATGCAGATGCTGTACCGCGACCACGTCATCAACCTGCTCGACACGCCCGGCCACAAGGACTTCTCGGAAGATACCTACCGCGTGCTGACCGCCGTCGACTCGGCGCTGATGGTGATCGACGCGGCCAATGGCGTCGAGGCGCAGACGCGCCGCCTGAGCGAGGTCTGCCGCCAGCGCAACACACCCATCATCACCTTCGTCAACAAGATGGACCGCGAAGTGCGCGAACCGCTCGACATCCTCGACGAGATCGAGCGCGAACTCGGCATGCCCTGCGTGCCCATGACCTGGCCGGTGGGCCAGGGCAAGACCTTCGGCGGCATCATCAACCTGCGCACGCAGGTCATGACCGTATTCGAGTCCGGCAGCGAACGCCTGCCGCAGGACTTCGACGCCATGCCGCTGTCCAATCCCGACGCACTGCTGAAACGCTTCGGCCACGAGTTCGAGACCGCCGTCGAGAGCATGGAACTGGCCACCGGCGCCTCGCCCGCCTGGGACCGCGAGGCCTTTCTGGCCGGCAAGCAGACCCCCGTTTTCTTCGGCTCCGGCGTCAACAACTTCGGCGTCATGGAAGTCCTGGAAGCGCTGGTTGATCTGGCGCCCTCGCCGGGGCCGCGCACCAGTTCGCTGGTGGTCAACAAGCAACCGGTGATCCAGGTCATGCAACCGGAAGACGAAGCGTTTTCCGGCGTCGTCTTCAAGGTGCAGGCCAACATGGACGCGAACCACCGCGACCGCATCGCCTTCGTGCGCATCGCATCGGGCAAGTACACGCCGGGCATGAAGCTCAAGGTCATGCGCACGTCCAAGGAACTGCGCCCGACCAGCGTCGTCACCTTCATGAGCCAGCGCCGCGAGGCCGTCAGCGAGGCCTATGCCGGCGACATCGTCGGCTTCACCACGCACGGCGGCGTGCAGCTTGGCGACACCATCACCGACGGCAGCGTCAACCTGCAGTTCACCGGATTGCCCTTCTTCGCGCCCGAACTGTTCATGACTGTCGTGCTGAAGAACCCGCTGCGCACCAAGCAGTTGCAGCAAGGCCTGGCGCAGCTCGGTGAAGAAGGCGCGATCCAGGTCTTTCGCCCCGAGGTTGGCGGCAACATGCTGCTGGGCGCCGTCGGCCAGTTGCAGTTCGAGGTGGTGCAGCACCGCCTCAAGGGCGAGTACGACGCCGACATCCGCCTGGAAGGCAGCCAGTACACCGGCGCGCGCTGGATCACGGCCGACACGCCGGCCGAACTGAAAACCTTTTGCGACGCCTACCCGATGCGCATGGCACGCGACGCCGCCAACACCCTGGCCTACCTCTGCACCTCGCCCTACGACGTGCGCCTGGCGCAGGAGCGTTTCCCCAAGATCCACTTCCATCCGCTGCGCGAGCACGCCGGGCTGGCGCTGCAAAGCGCGGGTTAAATGATTCGAGAATTGCGAGGCTCCCGCGTCATGACCGCTACTCCTCCCGTCATTGCGAGCGAAGCGAAGCAATCCATGCTGCCGCTGCAACAACTTCCACGCGCCGTCGCGGCCGGCATGCACACGGTCTTCAGCGACATCGACGACACGCTGACCACCGACGGCCAGCTCACGCCGCCGGCCTACGCCGCGCTGGACGACCTGCGCCGCGTCGGTCTGCGCGTGATCCTGATCACAGGCCGTCCCGCCGGCTGGTGCGACCACATCGCGCGCATGTGGCCGGTGGACGCCGTCATTGGCGAGAACGGCGCCTTCTACTACTGGCACGACCACGCGGCACGCAAGCTCCGCTGCCGCCACTTGCTCATTGAGGCGGCGCGCGCCGCCAACAGCGCCGGCCTGGCCGCGGTGCGCGAGACGATCCTGCGCCAAGTGCCGGGCTGCGCCGTCGCGTCCGACCAGTTCTGCCGCCTGTACGACCTGGCCATTGATTTCTGCGAAGACGTGCCACCGCTGCCGCAGAGCGCCGTCGAGCGCATCGTCACCCTGATGGAAGAAGCCGGCATGAGCGCCAAGGTCAGTTCGATCCACGTCAATGGCTGGTTCGGCCAGTACGACAAGCTCAGCATGGCGCACCTGCTGATGCGCGAACGTTATGGCATCGAGTTGGCACAAGAGCGCGAACGCTGCATCTTCGTCGGCGATTCGCCGAACGACGCACCGATGTTCGCCTACCTGCCCCACGCCGTCGGCGTCGCCAACGTGGCCGCCTTCGCCACCCGCATGAACGCCCTGCCGGCCTACATCACACCGTCGCGCGGCGGGGCCGGCTTTGCGGAGTTGGCAAGGGTGCTGATTGCGGCGCGCCCGGATTTGCTCTGATGGACTGCATGACAACCCCAAATTTGTCATTGCGGACCTGATCCGCAATCCATGCTTCAAGTAGCACTCGATGCCGGATCGGGTCCGGCATGACGACTCACCATTCATTGCAAACCTACTCCCCAAACCCCGCCAGCACATTGACCGCGTTGACGCCCACTTCGGCCACGGCGTAGCCACCCTCGAACACGAAGACCGTGGGCAGGCCCGCCGCTGCGATGTCGGCACCAACGCGCAGGTAATCGTCGCTCTGCAGTTGAAAGCCCGCCACCGGGTCGCCATCGAAGGTATCGAGCCCGAGCGACACCACCAGCGCATCGGCGCTAAAACGCGCAATGCCCTGCAGCGCCTGCGCCAGCGCAGCGCGCCAGACGGCAAAACCGGTGCCGCGCGGCAGCGGCAGGTTCTGGTTGCAACCCAGCCCATCAGCTTCGCCCTGCTCGTCGGCATAACCAAGGTAGAACGGGTACTCGGTATTTGGGTCGCCGTGGATGCTGGTGAAGAACACATCGGAACGCGCATAGAAAATCGCCTGCGTGCCGTTGCCGTGGTGGTAGTCGATGTCAAGCACCGCGACACGCGCCGCATCTTGTTCCCGCAACTGCTGCGCGGCCAGCGCGGCATTGTTCAGAAAGCAGTAGCCGCCAAAGAAGTCGGCGCCAGCACGCGCCGCCGTCCAGGTGCCAGCCATCAAGGGCGTGCCGGCATCGAAGGAAAACAGCCCCATGCGCGCCGAGAAGTTGGCCGGCAGCACATCGCTGCGAAAGCTGCGCACCGGCCACAGTGAAGGCAAGGCATCGCGCGCCGCATTGGCCGGGTCCAGCGCCACCCACTCGTCCCAGGCGTGGGCCAGAAAGTCCAGATAGCGCGGCGTGTGGATGGCAGTCAGCGCGCTGTCGTCAAACGCCGTTGGTTGACGCACCGACCCCAGGCCACGCCGTTCAATCTCGGCCAGCACATGCGCCACGCGCGCCAGCACCTCAAAGCACGGCACCAACTGGCCACGAAACATTTCGAGCTTGCCCTGGTGCAGGGTGTGCAGGGGATTGTGGAAGGTGATCACTGCTTCAGGTAACGGGACGATCCCGCCTGGGGGGGCTATGCCAACACAGCCAAGCGCTCAGGTGCAAGCCAGCCTTCGCCCGCGAGCCGCTCCCAGGCAGCTTTGACGTGTGACGGCTGCATCAGCTTTCTCTTGCGCGAACTCCACGCACCGACAGCGGCCAGCGCACCATCAGCAGAGTCCACAGCGGCCTCGTTCTGTGCAACCCAATGCACGGTCGCCAGCAATTCCATGCCGTACGGTGACTGAAATCCATCGATGAGCACGCAAAGCCGTGCCAAACGCGCGATTAACGCAGCGTCACCGGCTGACTCGATAAATGAATCAGCCTCGGCCAGGGCGTCAACGGTAGGTTCAATCTCAGAGTCCACGACACCGTCCCCCAAACCCACAATGAAATGACCCTCCATGCGATTGAGCGCATGGCGCAATTCGTCGGAATAGGGTCCGTAGGTATGTTTCTCAAAGCGAAGCCTCAAATCCTGCCCAGCAACCTGCAAGAAATAGCCCAACTTTTGAACCTCTATCTTCGAAAGGCCATAGTTCAGGTCGCGATAGGTGTCAATCGCTTTCAAGATGGCGGCGCGACCGGCGGTCATTCTGGGGCGCGTAGTCCGCACCTCCATAGCTCTGGCTTTCGGCGCCGTTCCAGGTTCAAAAAGCCGAACGTCAACATCGACAAGCCCGCTGAACGCCGCAACGATCAAGGGCCTCACATCATCCCAATTCAAGCCCCCATTGCCACAACCTAGAGGAGGCACTGCGATGGACTTGATGCCAAGCCTTTGCACCTGCGCCACCAGATCACACAATCCATCCTCGATGAAGCATATCCGGGAGTTGCCGCGCCAGTGATCCTTGGTGGGGAAATTGATGATGTAGTGCGGCTGGGCGTAAGCACCGGCGTCAAAAACAAACATCTTGCCGGGTCTGACCTGTCCGGCACTACACGCCGCTCTATAGCGGTTGAAGTTCTCCGGCCATTTGTTCTTGAACTGCAGCGCAATACCCTTGCCCATCACACCGACGCAGTTGACCGTGTTGACGATTGCATCAACATCATCCTGCTTCAAGAGGTCGCCGTGTATAAGTTGTATGGACATGATCACTGGCCAAAAAAATACCAGTCGGGTTGCACCACAACGGATAATGGTACTCCTGCCAAAGCCAGGATGGTTTTGACCTCAGCCGCCTTTGCCTGCGTGACCACACCGATGCGAACAAACTGCCCCAAGGGCACCCTATGGCGTACCAGAAACTCCGCCAGCCGCAGCTCCATACGGTCGGCATGGCGCACGTCTTGATGCCGGTTCTGAAAATACTTGCAAAAGCCATCCAACTGCGGCGCCTCCGTCAGGATGTCCCAAGCCACGGCATTCAAGTTAGCGAGATCTGTGTACGGTGTACTGAAAGCCAGCGTGGCATTCCGGTCATAGAAAACAAACTCTTCACCGGCGGCAGTGACGCGCTCAACGGTGGTCTCCAGATGCACGATGTCTTCCTGGCGCAAATCACAGCCCGCCACCTTGCCGCCATGGATCGCCAACAACATGGGCGACCGGGGCGCGAAGTAAAACGGAACATAGTCATGCAAGGTGCCGCCGGGCGGATTGGGTGCGGGCTTTGCTGCCCGCCGTTCTTAAATACTTGTGTGGGCAATATTCTGGTAGACAACACCTGCCGCTGCACCACCGTTTTTGGACACCAGCGCGCCCTCCGCGCAAATCGCCTGCAAGTTGGCGATAGCGGTGATGTGGAAGAGGCGAACGGGGTTGGGGATAGCCATAGCAAATCGTTACGGAATAATACTTTCGCAGGACCTGCTATCCGTTCGTCGGAATCAGCGCCGCATCCAGCACCGCCTCAAGCATGCGGCGGCTGTCGGTCTGGGTGTTGTTGAGTTGGGCTTCGAGTTCGTCGCACAGCGTCATGAGTTCATCGACCTTGGCGACGATGCGGTGTTGTTCGGCGAGGGGCGGGAGTGGCACATTCAGCGAGCGAATATTGTCCAGATTCAAACCTGGTTTTCCAGCACCATAGGCCCGTTGAACTAATTCGTCGCGTCCACTTGGACCGGCCATCAGGCACAACAGCAGCCATCTCGACAAAGTCGCAGTCGTTGGCCGAACCAGTGCGACGTGCTGGCTGACGTAGGCCGCACCAAGATCGCGGTCAAGCACGGCTGGATTGGTAACCCCAGCTCCTGTAATAACGATCAAAAGATCGCCCTGCTGAACTTGTGTTCGCGCACCTTCACTCCTAGCGGGTGGATTCACGCATGCAAGATCGTCTAGGCGTAAACGACCAAAACGAATGTTCTGGGCACGTAAGAACTTTGGCCCACTCTTGGCATAAAACTCTGCCCATCCGCGTGAACCGCTGGTGACCAGATTACACAAATTGCCCAAGCGAACAGCCTGCCATAGAACAGGAAGCGAAAATGTAAGCAATGGCTGTTCTGCCAGGGTCTTCTCCTTCGGAATGGCACCCAAGCGCACAAGCTGCGCCTTCTGGTGGTGAATCTCTTGCAGCAACGCATTCGCCGGTTCGTCGTCCACATCCTGCGGCACGAGCAGCCCACGCACAGCGAGATTCAAAATCGTCTGCCGCATCGCCTTGATGTGCTCAGGCCGTGTGGTGAGGCGCGGGAGGTGGTGCAGGTGAAAACGGG
>CAIXNB010000120.1 GCA_903920695.1 uncultured beta proteobacterium | reverse complement strand
TGCCGCGTCGACACCCGAGCAGGAACTCGCGCAATTACCGACTCACGGCGGTGCCGCTATCAGAGACTTTTGCGGCCATGACAAATCGGCAACGAACTGGGATGAGCGGGGCACGTGCGTGCTCAAGGCTCGCAAGGGTCTCGGCAAAAGCCATTTGCTCAAAGCCCGCAGTTCGAATCACCGAGACGGCAACGCTGCCAATCGCACTATCTTTTATCCGCAAGTGGGCCACCCCAGGCCGCTGATTGACGCTTTGAGCAGCCTGCACGTGGTCGTTCCGCGCTGGTTGCAGAGCAAGGAATCTGCGGCCGCCTGGATGAATGTCTGGCAGCTATCGCTTCTTGGGTTGATGGTGTGGATCACGGGCGCGCGCTCAGCCACGCTTCGTGGCTACGCTGATTGGTTTGGCACTCTTGAGGAACTGGACCAGATTCAACGGCAAAACCAGCCTGATGCCCCGGAAGGCGGACAACCCAACGTCATGTTGACTTGGTTCATGGGTCGGATTCTGGAACGACTGCCAAGGGATGATTTCGTGGCCGGCATGGAGATGCTGAAAAATGGTCTGTATCACGGCAACAGCGATTGGGCCATCGCTGTCACATCAAGCATGGGAAAGCGCAACAAGACCAAGATTGCCATGTATCTGGATGCGCCCGATGAACTTGTTGAACTTGATCCACCCAATTTATGGAGAAATGTCCAGCAAGGACTGTTGCTGGCAATTTGGAAGTTTTCCAGGAGCACGATCTGGAGCCACGTCCTCAACATTTACGCCTCAGTGCGAAGTGAGGCCTTCGGTTCCGGGCAGGACCATCCCGATGTTTCTCTAGCGATGGGACTGGTGTTGTCGCTCCTATACAGTCGCGACGAACTCGAAGCCATGCTTAATGACCGGATTCGCTTGGCTGATCCGTCTTGCCTTGCCGTGCCTTTCAAAGACGGGATCAAGCCGGTTCATGCATTATGCGGATTCAGAGACGTGATCCATGAAGACCGAAATACGCTGGACGGCGGCCGGTACGCAGAGGACGTTTTTGACTCGATATTGCGCCACACCAGGCGTGTACCGCGCGAAGTTATTGGAATTGGCGGAGCGATATACGCAGTCGCGGGCACACGTAGCTTCGATACCGTGAGGCGAGCCGTCAATGCCCAAGCCAGCACCGATATTTCGTACGCGATCAAACACTCGTTTCTGGGATGGAACGATGCGCTTCACGGGCGTTTCGCGACTTCATTGCGCAAAGAAGTCATCGACGCCAAAAGCATGGAGGAACTGGCTGCCCAATTTGGCCAAGAGGGGCCAAGAATCATCAAGTTCTTTGTCAAACATGGCCTCTTGGGCACTGCTGAGAACCTACCACAACGTCATCGCCACTATTACCGTCAGCGCTTTGCATTTGACGAAGTTCATGGTCATGAAGATTCAAGCAGTGTGAGCAAAGACTATTTCTTTGTGCACCCTGCATTCACAGAGTGGATACGGTCACTGCCTGAGCAATTGAACAAACCCTTTGAGCGGTTACAAACCGGAACCATTGGTGATTTGGAGCCTTTTGAGGCAGCGCCGCCGATACTCCGACTTGGTTTGGTACGTGGGCAAGTCTCCATCAAACTGCGCATCGACAAAAGAGTGCTGACTGCTGAAAAGGGGGCAACATCCGATCCGCTGAGGTTGCTATTTGTTGCATTATGCGCCTGTCTTGAAATCAAGAACACACGCATTGGTATCAATAAACTGCGGCAGATCTGGCTGAAACTTGGCAGTATTGAACAAATTACATCAGCGCTCAGAGTTGCATTGCCAACTCAACCTGATGACCTTGCGGACAAGTTTCGTGATTGGGCCAAGAAGATCAATCGCGACCGTGACATAAGAAAATTGCAACGAATGCTGATGACTATGAGCAGCGCAGGAGCAACTGTAGCAAGAGAGGGAACAAAAGCGATCACACCGACCAAACCATTTGTATCAATCAGCAAAAAAAGTGAAATAGGTGCACAAGTCGAGGTATGGTTTTCGCATCTTCCACTGGATGAACTTGATTACGATGAAGCCTTATATGAATTGATAGGTTCTGGTGTAAAAGGATAGAACTGTATAGGAGTACCACAACAAAACACAAGAAGAAATAATGGTGGACATGCTTTGCCGATAATGGTGAATGACACATATTGTATAAAATATATTTACTTTACCCATCAAAAAATTGTTTTCTGTGGTTTAATAGTGTGTAGATATTGTTGTACACAATGCTATATACAAACAGCTTTAGTGAAATGTTGTGACCAAAGGAGGCTGCCAATGAAGACTGCTTTAAAATGGGCATGATCCTAGCAACCGCGTCCCTCTGCAGTACTATATGGGGGCAAACAGCGTGGCCAGAGTTTATGCCCTCACTGCATCCCGGGCTGTCTACAAGTTCAGTGCCAGCCGTAATGCCAAAAGACATCACAATTGAGCCACCGCTTGCAGACGTACCATCCGACAAGGCTCGCTGGTCGGGCCGATGGCGCGGATGGGCATGTAGGGATCAGGTCTGTGAAACGCGCTTAGTCGTTGAAAAGGTTGTCGCCGACGGCGCCACCATACTTTATGCATCCTCATCTGCAGAACAGAAGCCGTTCATTGAACATGTTGAAGCAAAGTTCGTCGGCGACGAACTTCAAGGAACCCGAATTGATGGTGGCAAGCTTCACTATCGATTTAGGAAGAGAGGCGATATTGAATTCTTCTTTCAGAGTGACTCAGGTTGGTCGGCCGGTATTTTGTCAAGAGAGAAGTAGTTCCTTTCAAGAGTATGCAGCACGTTATACAATCGGTTATATGTAAACACTTGATTTTAAAGGGATTTTGCTTTTGCCAAAAAACTTAGAAAGCAACAAATTCAATATATATCAATAAGTTGCAGTGAAGATGGGCGATTGTCGAAAGTACGTTTTCGACAATGCTCTGTTACTCAGAATCGTCAGTTGTGTAAGTCCTTGAAATTTCTGCAGTTTATTTCCGTACTATCGAGGCTGCTTACGGCTCAAGTCGAAAATCGACATGGTAAACAAGCCGGTGGGTCATAAGTGCACCTTGAATTGATCCGTATTTTTATCGTTTTGTCGATTGTGATCAATCTTTTTGAGCCATAAAAGCTGTTTCGATACAGGCCGATTTTGTCGCGAATTGCGGTTTACTTTGGATTGAATAGAGTGTTACACTGTGCGCACATTTTCATTTTGTATAATGTATAATGACAGGTACAAACATGTTTGACAATGACACTCGACTACGCGAACTAAGCCTGAAGGCCATTGAAGGCACCATGAGTGACGAAGAGTTTGTTGAATTGTCACAACTCTCCAAAGCCAAGCAAAAGGTTCGAGAAGATCGCGCGACCATGATTGCGGAGTTGCGTAATACCATGGGGACCCACGGCATTGCAATACAAGATCTATTTTCTGTTGACGAAATCACGTCTGCCCTACCCAGCAAAAGCTCACTTGGACGCAGGGTTGCGCGTACCAAGTCAACGCCGACCCAGCGCAGTGCTGGTACATGGGTAAGACAGAAATCAGGAGTGGTACTTGTAGAAGTTAACCTTGACGGCAGTAATGGATTTCCCACGCGTTATTGCATGGGGCAAAGGCTACCCCACTATCTGCCCAAGGGTTTGAAGGTGCTTGACGACGGTCAGCTTGAAACCAACTTGGCGCGGCATTTTACCGAGACCGGTAAACAATACTTTGCTACTGAGGCCGGCAAGGCGGAGTTAGATCAACTTCTTCGGTATATCGGCAGCCACGACATAAAGCCGCGTTTGCGGTTAAGTTCCTCCCCATCGGCATAAAAGGGACGTCCCATGATTGACAGTGAAACAAGGTTGCGCGAACTCGGCTGCAAGGCGGTTGATGGTGTCATGACCGATGAGGAGTTTGCCGAGTTGGCGCAACTCTCCACCGCGAAGCGTGCGCTCAGAGAGCGGCGGGCAACCATGATCGCGAATATTCGGGAAACCCTGCGCAGCGAAGGCATCGCGGCCCAGGAGCTTTTCTCGGCTGAGGAGATTGCCTTGGCAGGGGCACGCAGCGGGGCGCGTGTTGGGAAAGTTGTGCGCACCAAAAAGGACCTCGCGGCTATTGAAACCACAGTCGGGACATCAAAAGGACCCAGGCGTGGTGGTGCCCTCTTTGCAGTAGGCGAATGTCGCATGTTGATGCAGCAGGTTCTGCGCGAAAGCGCCACACCGTTGACGGGGTCCGAGATGGTGCGTGCGGTGCTGGCGAAAAAAGCACTGCCGGCCACCGACGAGGCGAGCGTGCGCCTGGCGGTTTACTATGTTTTGCGCAAGAAGAAGGCGGCTGAGTTTGCCCTGTTCGATTCCGAGGCGACAAGTCCGCGTTGGGTGCTTGCAGGGTGAAACTGTTTTGACATCAGACTTTTTTTGCTCTATCCCTGCGCGGCATTGTTCGGCGTCAATCAGGCCGAGTGAGCGGGTCAAATCCTCAACTGAAAAAGCTCTTCAGGCGGTTGGTCCAACTGTCGCCGCTGGGCAGGTGCTTGCTGCCGCCCTTTTTCAGCGATTCGTCGAGTTCACGCAGCAGCTTGCGCTGGTGTTCCGTGAGCTTGACTGGCGTTTCCACCGTGATGTGGCAGTAGAGATCGCCCGGATAGCTGGCGCGCACGCCTTTGATGCCCTTGCCGCGCAGCCGGAATTGCTTGCCGGTTTGTGTGCCTTCGGGGATGTCGATGGCAGCTTTACCGGCCAGTGTCGGGACGTCAATCTCGCCGCCAAGAGCCGCCGTGATCAGGCTGATCGGCACGGCGCAATGGATGTCGTCGCCGTCGCGCTCAAAGATGTCGTGTTTCTTGAGTCGGATCTCGATATAGAGGTCGCCGGCTGGGCCGCCATTGGTACCAGGCTCACCGTTACCAGCGCTGCGAATGCGCATGCCGCCGTCGATGCCGGCTGGAATTTTGACTTCGAGCGTTTTCTGTTTCTTGATCTTGCCCTGGCCATGACAGGCGATGCAGGGTTCGGGGATCACCTTGCCGGCGCCACGGCAGGTCGGGCAAGTCTGCTGCACGCTGAAGAAGCCCTGGCGCATCTGCACGGCACCCGAGCCATTGCAGGTACCGCAGGTCTTGGCCTGGGTGCCGGGTTTGGCGCCACTGCCGTGGCAGACATCGCAACTGTCCCAGCTCGGGATGCGGATCTGGGCATCCTTACCCAGCGCCGCTTCTTCGAGGGTGACTTCCATGGCATAACTCAAGTCGCTGCCGCGGAATACCTGGCGACCGCCGCCGCCAGCGCGGCCGCGCTGCTGGCCGAACATATCGCCGAAAATGTCGCCAAAGGCTTCGGCGAAGCCACCATAGCCTTCAGCGCCGGGTCCACCGCGCATATTGGGGTCGACACCGGCGTGACCATGCTGGTCGTAAGCGGCCCGTTTCTGCGGGTCCGACAGCATCTCGTAGGCTTCCTTGGACTCTTTGAATTTTTCCTCTGCCACTTTGGAGGAATCGCCCTGATTGCGGTCAGGATGGTGCTTCATCGCATGTTTGCGATAGGCCTTTTTAATTTCTTCGTCGGAGGCGTTCTTGGGAACACCCAGAACTTCGTAGTAGTCTCTTTTAGCCATGGTCTCTCAATGCCTGGTTTCAATGCGAACGCCGCGTTGAACCTGTGAGGTGTTCAACGCGGCGCCCGATAACAATTTTCAGAACAATGTCCTGACGAAGGCCTTAGCCCTTTTTAACTTCCTTGACTTCGGCATCCACCACGTTGTCGTCGGCAGCGTGCGACGCAGCGCCTTGTGGGCCAGGCGCTTCGCCGGCACCAGCAGCACCCGCTTCAGCCGCCTGCTTGGCCTGCATGTCGGCGTACATCTTCTCGCCGAGCTTCTGGCTGACAGTTGACAGCGCTGTGTTCTTGTCGTCGATTGCGGCCTTGTCGTCACCCTTGATGGCTTCTTCGAGCGCCTTGATCGCGGCTTCGATCTTTTCCTTTTCACCGGCGTCAAGCTTGTCACCGTATTCGGTCAGGCTCTTCTTGACGCTATGCACATTGGCATCGGCCGTGTTTCTGGATTGCACCAGTTCGAGTTTCTTCTTGTCATCAGCGGCATTGAGCTCGGCGTCCTTCACCATCTGCTGAATCTCAGCTTCGCTCAGGCCCGAATTGGCCTTGATGGTGATCTTGTTCTCTTTGCCGGTGCCCTTGTCCTTGGCGCCGACGTGCAGAATGCCGTTGGCGTCGATGTCGAACGAGACTTCAATCTGCGGCGTGCCGCGCGAAGCGGGCGGAATGCCTTCGAGGTTGAACTCGCCGAGCATCTTGTTGCCGGCGGCGATTTCACGTTCGCCCTGGAATACCTTGATCGTCACGGCCGGTTGGTTGTCGTCAGCGGTCGAGAAGGTCTGGGCAAACTTGGTCGGGATGGTCGTGTTCTTGGTGATCATCTTGGTCATGACGCCGCCCAGGGTTTCGATGCCCAGTGACAGTGGCGTCACGTCGAGCAGCAGCACGTCCTTGCGGTCACCGGAGAGCACCTGGCCTTGAATCGCTGCGCCCACAGCAACGGCTTCGTCCGGGTTCACGTCCTTGCGGGGTTCGCGGCCGAACAGTTCCTTGACCTTTTCCTGAACCTTGGGCATGCGTGTCATGCCGCCAACCAGAATCACATCGTTGATGTCAGTCACCTTGACGCCAGCGTCCTTGATGGCGGTGCGGCACGGGCCAATAGTGCGTTCAATCAACTCTTCAACCAAAGACTCGAGCTTGGCGCGCGTGAGCTTGATGCTCAAGTGCTTGGGGCCAGAGGCATCGGCCGTGATGTAGGGCAGGTTGATGTCGGTTTGTGCGCTGCTGGAGAGTTCGATTTTGGCCTTTTCAGCGGCTTCCTTCAGGCGCTGCAGGGCCAGCACGTCCTTGCCCAGATCAACGCCTTGCTCTTTCTTGAACTCGGCAATGATGAAGTCGATGATGCGCTGGTCAAAGTCTTCGCCGCCCAAGAAGGTGTCGCCATTGGTGGAGAGCACTTCGAACTGCTTTTCGCCATCAACGTCGGCAATTTCAATGATGGAGACGTCAAAGGTGCCGCCGCCGAGGTCATAAACGGCAATTTTGCGGTCGCCCTTTTCGTTCTTGTCCAGGCCAAAGGCCAGCGCGGCTGCGGTTGGCTCATTGATGATGCGCTTGACGTCAAGGCCGGCGATGCGACCAGCGTCCTTGGTCGCCTGGCGCTGGGCGTCATTGAAGTAGGCAGGCACCGTGATCACGGCTTCCGTCACGGCTTCACCGAGATAGTCTTCGGCGGTCTTTTTCATCTTGCGAAGGATGTCGGCGCTGACCTGCTGCGCAGAAATCTGCTTGCCACGCACTTCAACCCAGGCGTCGCCGTTGTCGGCCGCTGCGATCTTGTAGGGCATCAGGTCGATGTCCTTCTGGACTTCTTTCTCGACAAACTTGCGACCGATCAGGCGCTTGACCGCATACAGCGTGTTTTTCGGATTGGTCACCGCCTGGCGCTTGGCCGAAGCGCCGACCAGCACTTCACCGTCTTCCTGATAGGCAACGACGGACGGCGTGGTGCGCGCGCCCTCGGCGTTTTCAATCACCTTGGGTGTGTTGCCTTCCATGACGGAGACGCAACTGTTGGTGGTGCCCAAGTCGATACCAATGATTCTTCCCATGATCTACTCCAGTGTTCAGATGTTTTTGAGTTGTGGATAACTTGAACTATTTCAAGTCACAAAAGCAATTATTTGGGTGCGGCGACCGTGACCAAGGCCGGGCGCAGCACGCGCTCCGCAATCGAATAGCCTTTTTGTAGCACGGTAACCACCGTGTTGGCCTCCAGTTCGGAGGGCACAACGCTGATGGCCTGCTGCTGATGGGGGTCGAACTTGCTACCCGCTGGCGGATTGATGACGAGCACCTTGTTGCGTTCCAGTGCGGCGAGCAACTGGCGCAAAGTGGCTTGCGCCCCTTCGCGGATCTGCTCGGCGGTTGCCTCCGATAGACCAAGGCCGGCTTCCAGGCTGTCCACCACGGGCAGCAGGCTGTCAGCAAAGCCCTCCACGGCAAACTTGCGGGCTTTTGAAATTTCTTCTTCGGCGCGGCGCCGGGCGTTGTCGGCCTCGGCTTTGGCGCGCAGGAACTGGTCTGCCAGCGTAGCGCTCTTGGCCTGCAAATCGGCCAGATCGGCCTGTGCGTGCGACAGGGCGTCAGCTTCAGTTGCTGCTTGCGCAGCGATCAGTTCTTCGGGGCTCGCGGCAGCGCCAGGCGCCGGTTTATTGGGGTTTGAATCGTTGTCGAACATGCAAATACACCAGATTGTTGACTGTTATGCACCAGAAATGGGGGCAGGCGTGGGCAATTCAAGGGTGCAAGGCATGCACGCTTGAAGCGGGCGCCGGGGCAACCGAACGCGCCCAAGGCAAATGCGACTTAGCCCGCTATGGCCAGCAATTCAACGTCGAATTTGAGCGTGGCATTGGGCGGAATCACACCGCCGGCGCCGCCCGCGCCATAGCCCAGTTCGGCCGGGATGATCAGGGTGCGCACGCCACCGACTTGCATGCCGGCCACGCCTTCGTCCCAGCCGCGAATGACCATGCCGGCACCGAGTGAAAACACAAACGGGTCCTTGCGGTCCTTGCTTGAGTCGAACTTGGCACCTTGGACGCCATCGTTGTAGAGCCAACCGGTGTAATGGACAGTGACGCTCTTGCCCTTGGTGGCTTGGGCGCCAGCGCCGATGATGGTGTCCTCGTATTGCAGGCCGGAGGCGGTGGTGGTCATGCTGAATCCTTGATTGCTATTGAATAGATAGCTGGGCGCGCTCGATTGATGAGGGCGCATCCAGAAAGCGTGAAATTATGCCAGCAGACGGTCGGCTTATCCCGCGCTCTGGCGTGTGGCTGCCTGGTCGGTGGCTTTGCGGGACTGTGTGGAGGCCCACTTGAGTGCGAATGCGGGCAAGTCGCCCAGGCGTTTGAGCAGGTCAGCGCCAGAGCTGGTGACGACGTAGCCGCTCTTGCCATGGCTGACCAGTCCGGCCTCGCGCAGTTCCTTGATCCGGGTGTTCAGGGTATTGGGTGTAATGCCGCCAACGCTGTCCTGCAGCAACCGAAAGGTCTGGGCGTGGCCATCGCGCAAGGCCCAAAGCACCCGGATTGCGTAACGTGACTCGAGCAGACCCAGCAGCTGACTGATGGCGGCATTTTCTTTGGCACTCATGAACGGGATCTCCTCGATGCTTTGTCGGTCCGCTGGGCACATCGACTCCGATATGAGCCGCCACGCGCCTTTGATACCCGCAGCTTATTTTTTTGATGCGAGGCGAAACTATAACGCAGATTTGCGTCTGCTCCTACTTTTATAGCTTTAGTTTTGAGTTGATCCAAACCGAAGCGCTTTGGTCGCTCTGGCTTGTTCGATTTCAGGGACTTGTCAGCAGGCGGCTGGCGCGCCACGGCGCCCGGTAGATCTCCTGCACGGCTTGCGCAGCGGAACGCCCGGTAGCGGCCTGTGCCATGGCGCTGGCCGGGCAGGCGCCGCTGCTCTGGTAGGTCAATGCCGTTTGCAGCAAGCGCGCGTTGCTGTCACCGAACTGGTGTTCCAGGTCATCAGCGGCCGCGCAGGCCGGGGCCAGGCCGTTGACGTAGCCGCCTTGGCCGGCGGAGTTCACGCCATCGAATTCGATCGCGAAGTAGGCCGTGCCGCCAATGGTGAGGACATTGACAAATGGGTTCAGGGAGTTGATGACCGACTCGCTGCCCGAACAGGTCGTCGGCCCTGTCAGGACGAAGACCCGCGTCAGACCGAGTGTCGGCAAGGACAGGCTACTGCTGTGGGTGTCATCGAACAGCACACTGTTGTTCGGGTCGCTGGTCTTCTCGGGGTGTTTGTCGTTGAAACGCCATTGCTCAAACACTTTGCCCCGCCAATCATGTAGGCAAGCTCGTTGGCGATATACAGCTAGCCACCGCCGTTGTAGCGCATGTCGAGCACCAGGTTGTCGACGGCGGCTGCGGCAAACTGTGACACGGCATTGATCAGCGGCAGTCCCGCGTTCGCTGTCTGGTCATTGAGTACCATGTAGCCCACTTTCTTGCCGTTGGGCAGGGCGATGATCTGGCTCTTCAGAACCGGTGTGCCGGTGACAGCCCGGGCCGTCAGCGTCACCGGGCGTGTCACGCTGGCACCTGGGTCGAGCACGTCAAAGCGATTGCTGTCGCCGCTGTTGCTGGGATAGAGCGCAGCCAGAAAGGCGCTGCTGCCGCGCTGAGCTTCGGGCGTGCTGTTGATGTTGACGATCTGCGTCCCGCGGTCAACATGGGCCTCGCTGGCAGGTGAGCCGAGTTCCGAGCAGGCGACGCGCAGTCGACCGTTCGGGGTCCCGGACAAAAGTGGCACCGTAGCCGATGACTTCCCCGGATTGGAAATAGGCGTCGATGACCGCCTGCGATTCCGTGAAGCTGAAACGGTCCTTCGTCTTCACCAGCAACGCATTGAAATAGGTCGATGGGGTCGCGTAATTCGCGGCGTTGACATTGACGATGTCAACGGTACCAGAGGTAGACGTCGTCGAGATGCGCGCGAACCCAGGTTTCTTCATCGTTTGGCGTGCACCGGCTGCTTGCCGGGTAGTCGGTTCCCGCCGCCGGCACGGCGCTGCCACCGCCGCAGCCGGCCAGGGTCAGTGCCAGCAAACAGAGCCAAATTGATTTATTCACGCCTTGGTTCCCACTCGATAATTCTCAGGATCAGCCCAAACAGCAGAATATGTCAACGCCGTGCTGTCATCGGCAGACTGTTTGCACCATCTGCCACAATTTGAGCAAAGCCATTGCAGCCACACTGCAACCCATTCATGAATCTGCCCGTGCCTCCAAACCGGCGTTATCTGCTCAAGCTGCTGTGCGCCAGCGCTGGCTGCCTGTGCCTGCCGCGCAGCGCCTGGAGTCAGGTGCGTTTTGCCAGTAACCCATTTACGCTGGGTGTGGCCAGTGGCTCGCCGACGTCGGACTCGGTGGTGTTGTGGACACGCTTGCATATCCTGGGTGCATCGGGTGGGGGCATCGGGCGCGTGCCAATCCCGTTGCGCTGGGAAGTTGCGCACGACGCGCAATTCACACGCCTGGTGCAAAGCGGGCAGACGCTGGCGGACGTGGAACTTGCGCATTCAGTGCACGTCGAAGTGGCAGGACTGGAGCCGGACCGCTGGTATTTTTATCGCTTCATGGCCGGTGCTGCGCTCAGTCCGGTTGGGCGCACGCGCACTTTCCCAAAACCCGATGCAGCGGTAGCCCGGCTGCGACTGGCTTACGCATCGTGCCAGAAGTGGGAAGACGGCTACTTCACAGCCTGGCGCCATATGCGTGAAGAGAACCTGGATACGGTGCTGTTTCTGGGCGATTACATCTACGAGTACCCCGGTACCAGCAGCAAATTGCGCACGCCAGGCGGCGGCTGGGTGTTGAGTCTGGACGACTACCGAGCGCGTTACGCACTGTACAAGGGCGACGCCGATCTGCAGGCCATGCACGCCACCTGTCCCTGGCTTGTGACCTGGGACGATCACGAGGTGCAGAACGACTACGCTGGCGTGCAGGCTGGCAACAGCGGCTTTGCCGATCCTTCATCGGCCACCAATTTTCTGGCGCGACGCGCGGCTGCCTACCAGGCCTGGTACGAACACATGCCGGTCCGCTCCTCGGTGCTGCTACAGGGTCTGTCCGGCTTGTCGCGCGGTGCCGAGATGCGCATCTACCAGCGCCTCGAATACGGGCAACTGGCGTCTCTTTATCTGCTTGATGGCCGGCAATACAAGGACCCACAGGTCTGCAACACGGGTGAAACTTTCGGCTCCAGCCGCGTCAATCCGGCCACTTGTGCCCAATGGCTGGACCCGCAACGCAGCTTGTTGGGCCAGCAGCAGGAGCGCTGGTTGTACCAGGAGTTCGGCCAAGCGCGCTCGCGCCAGACGCATTGGAATGTGCTCGGGCAGCCGACTCTGCTGGGCCAGCGCAATTTCAGGACCGGCTCTGGACGCAGCCTTTGGAACGATGGCTGGGATGGGTACGGCGCGGCGCGCAGTCGTTTGACCGATTCATTGCGCCAGCATCAGGTGGCCAATCCGGTGGTACTCGGTGGGGACGTGCACGAAAACTGGGTCGGTCAGGTCAAGTCCGACTACGCTGACCCCAACAGCACCAGCATCGGCGTCGAGTTCTGCGGCACCAGCATCAGTTCCCGCACCGGCGGCGGCGCCAGAGCGGCCGAAATCCTGGCCGCGAACCCGCACTTTGTCTTTGTCGACGCGCAGCGCAAGGGCTATGGCGTGGTCGAATTCACACCTGATCGGCTCAGCACCACTTTGCGCGTGGTTGATGACGTGATGCGGCAGGACACGCGGATAGAAACGCTGGCCCGCTTCACGGTGCAGGCCGGGCGACCGGTGGTGGAGAGAGCTTAGGCTGGCGTCATTGCAGGTGTCCTGTTTCGGGTGACTGAAACTACAGATGGACCATGAACCTTGGAGTCGCCATTGCGGACTCGATCCGCAATCCATAGTTCGCGTGGCAGTGGATGCCGGATCAAGGTCCGGCATGACAAGTTGGGACATGGTGGCTTTTTTTGCCTTTGCGCTAAGGACGGTCAGGGAGAGTAGAGGAGCGTAGCGACGTGGCAATCCATGCAATCCGAAGTCGTGGATCTCCATGTCGCTGACAGCCGTGTGGCTGTCAGCGAGGGCCAACGGTCTCGTTCAGACGAGATGTTGTAGCCGTCTCGCAATGCCGCGAATCAAACCGCTGCCAGCGCCTGCTCCAGATCTTCGAGCAGATCGTCGATGTGTTCGATGCCGACCGAGAGGCGCACCATGTCGGGCTTGACGCCGGCTTTGGCCAGTTCTTCGGCGTTAAGCTGGCGGTGCGTGGTCGAAGCCGGGTGGCAGGCGAGCGATTTGGCGTCGCCAATATTGACCAGTCGCGTGAACAGCTTGAGCGCATCCTGAAACCGGGCGCCGGCTTCCAGACTGTCGCTGGCCTTCAGGCCGAAGCTGATGATGCCAGAGGCCCGGCCACCGAGGTATTTCTGTACCAGTGCATGGTCGCTGTGGTCGGGTAGGCCGGCATAGTTGACCCAGCCCACCTTGGCGTGTGATTTCAGGTGCGTAGCAACGCGCAGCGCGTTCTCGCAAATGCGGTCCATGCGCAGGGCTAGGGTTTCGATGCCTTGCAGGATCTGGAAGGCGGCCAGTGGACTCAGGGCTGCGCCCATGTTGCGCAGCGGCACGACGCGGGCGCGGCCGATGTAGGCGGCGGCCCCCAGCGCCTCGGTATAGACAACGCCGTGGTAGCTGACGTCAGGCTCGTTGAGTCGCTTGAAGCGCGCCTTGTGCTCGGCCCAGGGAAATTTGCCAGAGTCGACGATGACGCCGCCAATCGTCGTGCCATGACCCCCGAGGTACTTGGTCAGCGAGTGCACCACGATGTCGGCGCCGTGTTCAAACGGACGACACAGGTACGGGCTGGCCACCGTGTTGTCCACGATCAACGGCACGCCGTGGGCATGGGCGATGGCCGCCAGCGCTGCCAGATCGGTGATGTTGCCCAGCGGGTTGCCGATGGTTTCGCAGTACAGTGCCTTGGTGTGGGCATCGATCAGTTTGGCAAAGGATGCCGGATCGCGGTAATCGGCAAAGCGCACCTCGATTCCCATTTGCGGGAAGGTATGGGCAAACAGGTTGTAAGTGCCGCCGTACAGCGTCGATGCAGAAACAATGTTGTCGCCGGCCTCGGCGATGGTCTGAATCGCATAGGCAATTGCCGACATGCCAGACGCCACGGCCAGCGCGCCAATGCCGCCTTCCATCGCCGCCACACGCGCCTCCAGCACTGCGTTGGTCGGGTTCATGATGCGGGTATAGATGTTGCCCGCCACTTTCAGGTCAAACAGATCGGCCCCGTGCTGGGTGTTGTCAAAGGCGTACGCTACCGTCTGGTAAATCGGTACCGCAACGGCTTTGGTGGTCGGGTCCGGTGTGTAGCCGCCGTGTACGGCGATCGTTTCGATTTTCATGAAATAGGTTCCTGAGCAAAAAAGGAACCTGATCTTAGATGGCACTGCGAGTGCTTCTAAAGACCGAGTATTCATATCGATATATCCGAGGGGACCGACATTATTCAGTATGAGCAAAACAAAATGACAGATCCAAGGCAATTGGATTTGGGCGGCGAACTTTATGAGCCAGCCAGATGAACCCGATGGCAATTTGCGACTGCGGCCGCATGGCAAGACGGGCGGCCAAGAGTTCCCGGCGGACCTTTCCGCCGAAGAGATTCTGCATGAACTGCAGGTCTACCCGATTAAGCTGGAAGCACAAAATGAGGCCTTGCGGCAATCCCAGATCGACCTCGAAAAATCCCACGACCGCTTCGTTGATTTTTATGAATTCAGCCCCGTTGCCTACTTCTGGCCCTGACGGTGCGCATGGTGTTGACGGATATCACCGAATGTAAGCGTTCGGAAGCGGCCCTGCGCGAAAGCGAAGACCGTTACCGCACGCTGATTGAATGGTCGCCGGAGCCGATTATCGTGAGCCGGGAGCGCGTCCTGATCTATCTGAACCCGGCTGCCGTCATACTGTTTGGCGCCCGATCCGCACTGGACCTGATTGGCAGACCTGTCACCGATTTGATCCATCCAGACTCGCTCGATGACGCGCTGGCGCGGGAGCGCTACATTGTGGAGCACGGGTTCGCCCCAGGGGTGGAACAAATACTCGTCCAACTCGGTGGCACGCTGGTCTACGTTGAGATCCAAAGCACCCTGATCGTGTATGACGGCGCATAGCGGTTCAGGCCGCTGTGCGTGATGTCACCGAGCGCCATGCGATTGAAGCGCAATTGCAGGTCGCCAAGTTGAAAGCAGAAAATGCCAGCCTGGAAAAGTCGCGCTTTTTGGCAGCGGCGAGTCATGACCTGCGCCAACCTGCGCACGCACTGGGCATGTTTGTGACCCGGTTGGTCGAATTGCCGCATGACGCAGAAACCGCACTTCTGGTGGAACGCATGGACGCCTCGGTGCGCGCCATGCAGGACATGCTCGACGGTTTTTTCGACCTGTCGCGACTCGATTCCGGTGCCAGCCAGATCACGCAGTTCGCCTTTCCAATCGAACCGATCTTCGAGCGCCTGCGCAGCAGTTTTGCCAGCGAGGCGAGCGCAAAGCAACTGCGTTTGCGCGTGCGGCCTTCGCCGGCCTGGATTCAAAGTGATCCCAGTCTGATCAAACGGATATTGCTCAATCTGGTCAGCAATGCCTTGCGCTATACGCCGCGCGGTACGGTGCTGATCGCCAGCAGGCCGACGCACGATGGCCGCCATCTTCGCATCGAGGTGCGTGACAGCGGCATCGGGATTGCGGCCGAGCACCACGAGGCCATTTTTCACGAGTTCTTCCTGGTTAACAATCCGGAACCCAACCGTGCCAAGGGTCTGGGCGTCGGTTTGAATATTGTGGAGCGGGCCTGACGGCTATTGACTATGCCACTATCGCTGCGTTCGGCCCCAAACTGCGGGACCTGCTTCACCTAGACATTGCCGCTGGCGAGCGTGCAATGGCCTGCCGTGCCGCAGCAATCTGTCGACTCGCCTTCAGTAGGCGAACTTCAGGGGCGGCGCGTGTTGGCGATCGAGGACGATGTCCTGGGCCGCGCGGCCTTGGCGATTTTGTTGACCTCATGGAGTTGCAGGCCGCTGCTGGCCGAAGGGGCGCAGGCGGCCTGCGATCTATGCCGACAGCGGGAGGCACCCGACATCATCGTCAGCGATTTTCGATTGGGTGACGGGGTCGACGGCGTCAATGCGGTGAGGCTGGTGCGCGAGACCATCGGGCGGCCGATTCCGGCCTGTCTGATCAGCGGTGACACGAATACCAATGCACGGCAACAGGCGCAAGCCGCAGGCTTGACGCTACTGAACAAGCCGGTGCGACCAGCCAAGCTGGCCAGTTTGCTGCGGCACTTGCTGCAGCTCAGCGATCCAGCACCCTGAGCAGGCGATCCAGGCCACCGGAATTGATGCAGACCTGGGCGACCTCGCGCACCGCCGGCTTGGCATGATAGGCCACTGACAGGCCAGCCTCGCCCATCATCGGCAGGTCATTGGCGCCATCGCCCATGGCGATGCTCTGCTTCGGATCGATGCCCAGCGCAGAGCAGGTTTGCAGCAGCATCCTGCGCTTTTCTGCGCCGTCGCAAATGTCGCCCCAGTCCTGGTCCAGCATGCGCCCGGTGAGAAGACCATCCCGCAGTTCCAGATGGTTGGAACGCGTGTAGTCGATGCCCAGTCGGTCGCGCACGCGATCCGTAAAGTAGGTGAAACCGCCTGAGACCAGCAGCACCTTGAGCCCGGCCTCTTTGCACGCTGACACCAGTTCGGCTGCACCCGGGTTCAGGCGCAGGCGCTCTTTGTACAACTTTTCCAGATCAGCCTCGCTGACTCCCTTGAGCAGGGCCACGCGTTGGCGCAGGCTTTCCTTGTAGTCGGCAATCAGTCCCTGCATCGCCGCTTCGGTGATCGCCGCCACCTCCGCTTTGCGCCCGACCGCGTCGGCGATCTCGTCGACGCACTCGATGTTGATGAGGGTCGAGTCCATGTCGAAGGCAATCAGCTTGAAGTCGCGCAGACGCAAGGGTGGCATGAAGCCACGAATGACGAGGCCGGGGGCAATTTCTGTCACATTATTCATACGGTTTGGCCTGCACTGGCATGCGTGGTGTTGAGTTTGGGTTGTCCCAAGGCGCGCAGCACATCGCGCACCATCTGCGCGCGATCTTTGGCTTCGGGCAGAGCGCGCTCGATGCGCAGCTTCTCGCTGCCGGCGAGTTTGATGTGGCGGTTCTTCTGGATCATTTCGATGATGCGCATCGAATCAATCGGCGGACCTTTTCGGAAGGTGATGGTGATCACGCCAGGCGCTGCGTCGACCTTGAGTACGCCGTAGGGTTGACTGATGACGCGCAGGCGGTGCACGTCAATCAGGGTCTGCGCCTGTGCTGGCAGCTTGCCGAAGCGGTCCACGATTTCTTCCATCAGCGCGTCGATCTGGTCGGTGTTTTTCGCGGTGGCCAGCTTCTTGTAAAAGGACAGGCGCAAGTGAACGTCGCCACAATAGTCATTGGGCAGCAGCGCTGGCGCATGCAGATTGATGTCGGTCGTGACATTGAGCGGGCTCAGCAGATCGGGCTCGATGCCAGCCTTCAGACAGCGCACGGCTTCCGCCAGCATCTCGTTGTAAAGCTGAAAACCCACTTCGAGCATGTTGCCGCTCTGGTTTTCTCCGAGCACCTCGCCAGCGCCTCGAATTTCCAGATCGTGCATGGCCAGGTAAAAGCCGGAACCGAGTTCTTCCATTTGCTGAATCGCTTCGAGGCGCTGGCTCGCCTGTTTCGTCAGCCCCTGCAGATCGGGCACCATCAGGTAGGCGTAGGCTTGGTGGTGGCTGCGCCCGACGCGCCCGCGCAACTGGTGTAGCTGGGCCAGCCCGAACTTGTCGGCGCGCGCCATGACGATGGTGTTGGCCGTGGGCACATCAATGCCGGTTTCGATGATGGTGGAACATAGCAGCAGGTTGAAACGTTGGGCCACAAAATCGCGCATCACTGATTCGAGTTGG
The DNA here is from genome assembly GCA_903920695.1 of uncultured beta proteobacterium. Taxonomy (GTDB): domain Bacteria; phylum Pseudomonadota; class Gammaproteobacteria; order Burkholderiales; family Burkholderiaceae_C; genus Rhodoferax. The sequence goes on along the minus strand of CAIXNB010000120.1, from coordinate 10,188 downwards.
CGCTCGGGCATCTGGCCGTGGGCGACGGCGATGCGTGCCTCGGGCAGCAGTTCTTCGAGCTTGGCGCGGCGGTTCTCTATGGTCTCGACTTCGTTGTGCAGAAAGTAGACCTGACCGCCGCGCTTAAGTTCGCGCAGCACGGCTTCGCGGATGACACCGTTGCCTTCGGTGCGGACAAAGGTCTTGATCGCCAGGCGGCGCTGCGGCGCGGTGGCGATGACGCTCAAGTCACGCAGACCTTCGAGCGCCATGCCCAGGGTGCGTGGGATTGGTGTGGCGGTCAACGTCAGCACATCGACCTCGGCGCGCAATGCCTTCATGGCCTCTTTGTGACGCACGCCAAAGCGGTGTTCCTCGTCAATGATGAGCAGGCCCAGATCGTGGAACTTGGTATTCTGGCTCAGCAGCTTGTGGGTGCCGACCACAATGTCGATGGTGCCGTCCGCCAAGCCCTTGAGCGCGGCGGTGATTTCCTTGGCCGAGCGGAAGCGGCTCATCTCGGCGACCTTGACCGGCCATTTGGCAAAACGGTCGACCAGGGTCTGGTAGTGCTGCTCGGCCAGCAGCGTGGTGGGCGCCAGCAACGCTACCTGCCGGCCGCCGGTGATGCCGATAAAGGCTGCACGCAGCGCCACTTCGGTTTTGCCAAAGCCAACGTCGCCGCAGATCAGCCGGTCCATGGGACGCGGGCTGATCATGTCTTGGATCACAGCGTGAATAGCGGCCTTTTGGTCCGGCGTTTCTTCAAAGCCGAAGTCGTTGGCAAAGGCTTCATAGTCGGTGGGCGAATAGCGGAAGGCGTGACCTTCGCGCGCAGCGCGGCGGGCATAGATGTTGAGCAGTTCGGCGGCGCTGTCGCGCACCTGTTCGGCGGCCTTGCGCTTGGCTTTTTCCCATTGGCCGGAGCCGAGCTTGTGCAGAGGTGCCTCGTCGGCGCTGACGCCGGTGTAGCGGCTGATGAGCTGTAATTGGCTGACTGGCACATAAAGCGTTGCCTTATCCGCGTACTCCAGGTGCAGGAATTCCTGAACCTCGGGCGTGCCATCGACGCGCTGCTTGCCCAGGTCCAGGTTGATGAGGCCGCGGTAACGGCCAATGCCGTGCGAGGAATGCACCACCGGGTCGCCGATGTTGAGTTCGCTCAGGTCCTTGATCAGCGCTTCAACGTCGCTGACCTGCTCCTGCTTCTTGCGCCGGCGCGTGGTCGCACCAGCGGCGAACAACTCGGTCTCGGTAACGAAATCAATGCTGGCTTCGATCCAGGCAAAGCCGGTGTTGAGCGACGATGTGGCAATGCCCAGTGGCTCGTCACTGCCTTCAAACTCGGCCAGCGTATCAAAGGAAGGCGGCGTCAGGTGGCTGGCGTGCAGAAAGTCGAGCAGGCTGGTCTTGCGTCCTTCGCTCTCGGCCAGCATCAGCACCCTATGCCCGCCGCTGGCGACATGCTTCTTCAGACGCGCCAGCGGGTCTTCGGCACCGCGGATCACGGTCAGATCACCGAGCATCTGAAACTGGGCGTTGTCCGCTACATCCGCAATCGCGGGTCGAATCGCGAGTTGCGGATACTGGTTGACGCGGGCGTAGAACTGCTCGGTCGCCAGGAACAGCGCCTCGGGCGCCAGGGTGGGGCGCTCGGGGTCACCCTGCACCAGCCGGTAGCGTTCGCGCGTGTCCTGCCAGAAGTGCTGGAACGCGCTCTCCAGGTCGCCATGCAGCACCACGGTTGCATCCGCGCCCAGGTAGTCGAAGACGGTGGCGGTCTCCTCAAAAAACAGCGGCAGGTAGTATTCGATGCCGGCCGTGGCGACACCGTTGCCGATGTCCTTGTAGATGCGGCTGCGCGTCGGGTCGCCCTCGAGCAGTTCGCGCCAGCGGCTGCGAAAGCGCGCGCGCGCCGCGTCGTCCATCGGGAATTCGCGCCCCGGCAGCAGGCGAACCTCAGGCACCGGGTACAGGCTGCGCTGGCTGTCGGGGTCGAAGGTGCGGATGCTGTCAATCTCGTCGTCGAACAGGTCAACCCGGTAGGGCACGCTGCTGCCCATTGGGAACAGGTCGATCAGCGAACCGCGCACGGCGTATTCGCCAGGGCTGACGACTTGGCTGACGTGGCTGTAACCGGCCAGCGTCAACTGCGCCTTGAATTTTGCTTCGTCGAGCTTTTGTTTGAGCTTGAAGTGGAAGGTATAGCCCGCCAGGAATCCGGGTGGCGCCAGCCGGTAGAGCGCGGTCGTGGCCGGCACGATGACCACATCGGCGCCGCTTATCCGGTCGCGCTGGCTGATGCGCCATAAAGTGGCCAGCCTCTCGCTGATCAGGTCTTGGTGCGGTGAAAACGTGTCGTAGGGCAGGGTTTCCCAGTCGGGAAACAGCACACAGCGCAGTTCCGGTGCAAAGAACGCCATTTCATCGATCAAGCGCTGCGCGTCGGTGGCGTCGGCGGTGACGACGGCGGTGAGCTTGCCGCTGCCCTTTTCGCGTAATCCCAATTGGGCCAGCAGCAGGGCGTCGGCCGAACCGGTGGGTCGGGGGAGTGTGTAGCGTTTGCCGGGGAGAAGTTTGGGTAAATCCATGAATCGCTTATTTTAGAATGGGCCCAAGCCCATGACTGACGTCACTCCGAATTCCCCCACGCCCGAGCCCTTACCCGTTCGCTATTGGGCCCTGATCCCCTGTGCCGGCACCGGTTCGCGCGCTGGCGCCGACGGACCTAAGCAATATCAGCCCATGGCCGGCAAACCCATGGTGCTACACACGTTGGCTGCCTTTGCTGCCGTCGTCCGTCTGTCAGAGGTGCTGGTGGTGCTTGCGCCCGACGATGCGTTCTTTGCGTCGCTGGAGGCAGGATCCTTGTTGACGTATTGCGGCGGCGCAAGCCGCGCCGCAAGTGTTTTCAATGGCCTTGCCATTCTGTTGCAACACGGCGCGCTCCGACACGATTGGGTGCTGGTGCACGACGCGGCGCGTTGCCTGATCACCCCCGCGCAAATTGATCACCTGATCGATGCCTGCACAAACGACGCTGTCGGTGGTTTGCTGGCGCACAGACTGGCCGACACCTTGAAAATCGAGGTCAATGGCCGTGTCGCGGGCACGCTTGAGCGCGGCGACAAATGGCTGGCGCAGACGCCGCAGATGTTTCGCATCGGCAGTTTGATCGATGCATTACGCCAGGCGGGTGAGCGCGTGACCGATGAAGCCAGCGCCATCGAGGCCATGGGTTTGCAACCCTTGCTGGTGGCTGGCAGTGCCCAGAATTTCAAAGTCACTTACCCGGAAGATTTCGCACTGGCCGAGGCGGTGTTGCAGGCGCGAGCAAGGACGCAAAGATGAATTTCAGAATTGGTGAAGGCTGGGATGTGCATGCGCTTGTGGCCGGGCGCAAACTGATCCTGGGTGGTGTCGAGATCCCGTTCGATCTGGGTCTGCTCGGGCATTCGGATGCCGATGTGCTGCTGCACGCGATCACGGATGCTTTGCTCGGTGCGGCGGCGCTGGGCGACATCGGCACGCACTTTCCGGACACCGATGCTCGCTTCAAGGGTGCGGATTCGCTGGCACTGTTAAGCGAGGCGGCACGCCGCGTGCGCGCTGCCGGTTTTGAGATTGGCAATGTTGATAGCACCGTGATCGCGCAGGCACCCAAGCTGATGCCGTACATCGCCGTCATGCGCACGCAGATCGCGCAGGCGCTACGCGTCATGATCGATCAGGTCAACGTCAAAGCCAAGACCGCCGAGAAGATGGGAGCAGTCGGGCTCGGTCAGGCGATGGAGGCGCGTGCCATCGTGCTGCTCTCGCAGCAATAGCTACTTCGCGAGCGTGTAGAGGGGAATGTCTTTTTCAACGGCCAGGGCATCGAGCGCCTTGCGCGTCCTGCCCAGCAGGTAAGTGGCAATCGACTGGTGCGTGGCGGGCGCGAGCATGGTCAAGATATTGGCATAAGGCAGACCGGCCGCCGCACACAGGGACTTGGCAAAGTGCGGCTCCAGGGCCGCCACCGCCACGCGTCCGTCCTTGCAGAGGTAAACACGGTAACCGGCGTGGCCACCACCGACGGCAGCGCCGTCTTGCGTCAAACCCCAGTTGCGCGGCAAAGCCAGGTAGCCGGCGGCTTCGGACAATGCAACTTCAAGGTAACTGCCTTTGCCCTTTTGCCGCTGGATCAGCAGCGCCTGCAATACCGCTTCCGATGTCATCAATGAGCCGCCCATGTCGGCGTACAGGGTTGGCGGCAGATCGAGTCCGTTGACCAAGCCATTTTCGGCAAGATAGGTGAGGTCATGGCCGGGCTCTTCGGCGCGCACGCCAGGTGCACCGACGATGGCGATTTGCGACAGGGTCGGGTACTGCTTGTGTAGCGCTTTCCAGTCGAGCCCCAGTTTTGTCAAGGCGGACGGTCGAAACGAGGTCAGCAAAACGTCGGCTTTGGCCAGTTCCCGGTGCAGTGCTTTCTGGCCTATTTCGGTTTTCAGGTCGGCTGTAGCGATGCGCACACCCTGATGCAGCGTTTCGTAGGCCTTGCGGTTGTACAAACCCATCGGATCACCGGAGGCGCCGCTCGGCGAACCGGCCGGCGCTGGTGGTTCCAGTTTGACGCAGGTGGCACCCATTTGTCGGCAGCGCATCATGGCCGCCGGTCCGGGCAGGTTCAGACTCAGACTGAGCACGCGTACGCCCTTGAGCGGCAAGAGGGGTTTTTTGCTTGCGAGTTTCATGTTGATAAAGCCCATGCCCATGCTGCACGGGTGGTATTTGAAATTGGGGTCCAATTTACCGCATGCTGCCGGCCAGTGCTGTCGCTTACGTGCTTTTCAGCCATTCGTTTGAAATGCAGCGGGGTAGAATTCGCGCGACGTGAGGCCGGTCCGGCCCGCAATTTTCTGTTTACCCTGGGCTTGCTTGGGCCGTCGGCCAAGAGGTTCGCCAGCGGAGCCAGAGGCCCCCCAAGGACTTTGATGAAACGTGTTGATGACTTCCGGCTGATGTTCGGAAAGAAAGAGTTTGTGCCGATCATGATCGGGGGCATGGGCGTCGATATTTCAACGGCAGAACTGGCCCTGGAAGCGGCGCGCTTGGGCGGTATCGGGCATATTTCCGATGCCATGGTGACCGATGTATCGGACCGGCTCTACCAGACAACTTACGTCAAAGACAAGCTCAAGTTCTACAAACACAATGTCAAGAACTCGGACAAGTCGATGATCCAGTTCGACCTCGGTACTTTGGCTGAGGCCACCAAGCGTCACGTCGAAGCCACCATGGCAGCGAAGCGCGGGGATGGACTGATCTTCGTCAATTGCATGGAAAAGCTGACCATGAACGCGCCGCGCGAGACGCTGCAGGTGCGCATGGCGTCGGCGCTGGACGCTGGCATTGATGGCATCACCTTGAGCGCTGGCCTGCATTTTGGTTCGTTTGGTTTGCTCGCCGATCACCCCCGTTTCCGCGATGCCAAGCTCGGCATCATTGTGTCGTCAGTGCGCGCGCTGCAGATTTTTTTGCGCAAGAACGCCAAGCTCAATCGACTGCCTGATTACGTCATCGTTGAAGGCCCGCTGGCCGGTGGACACCTCGGTTTCGGTCTCGATTGGGCGCAATACAAGCTGGCCGTCATCATTGCAGAAGTGATTGCCTATCTCAAGACCGAGCAACTTTCGATCCCTGTGATTGCGGCGGGCGGTATCTTCACCGGCAGCGATGCTGTCTCATTTCTGGAAACCGGTTCGGCCGCAGTGCAGGTGGCAACGCGCTTTACGGTGGCCAATGAATGCGGTTTGCCGGCCAAGGTCAAACAGGAGTATTTCAGGGCCAGTGAAGATGACATCGTCGTCAACACGATTTCCCCGACCGGTTACCCGATGCGCATGCTCAAGGGCTCACCGGCCATAGGGGCGGGCATTCGCCCCAATTGCGAGGCTTACGGCTTTCTGCTTGACGGCAATGGCCATTGCGCCTACATCACGGCTTACAACCGCGAGGTGGCGCTGCATCCCGAGAACAAGATTGTTGCTGTGCCGGACAAGACCTGTCTGTGCACCCACATGCGCAACTTCAATCTGTGGACCTGCGGGCATTACACCTACCGCCTCAAGGACACGACGCACCGCCTGGAAGACGGCAGTTACCAGGCTTTGAGCGCCGAGCACATCTTCAAGGACTACCAGTTCAGCGTCGATCAAAATGTGGCATTACCGACGCAGGCCGCCTGAGCCCCAGTTGATCTCGATGATTTCGGTCACCGCCAGCGCCGCGATATCGCGCATTTTTTCGTTGCGCGGCGAATCCAGGTCGATCAGCTCGGAGACACGCGAGTAGGTTGATTTAACGAAGACTTCACGGCGCTCCTGGTCCTGCCGGCGCACGCCAAAGCGCACCTTGTTGCGTTCGTCGGCCGAGAGCTTGCCCATCAGGTTCTTGCTTGCCCACAAGGCGCCCTGTCGGGCGAAGTCCGACAGCCGTCCGGCGTGGTTGATGGTGTCGCCCAGCACCGTGAATTCCACTTTGGTTTCGATGTGAAACACGCCCAGCCACTCCTGGCCTTCGTTCAGACCGGTATTCAGGTAAAGCTCGTTAAGCCAGTTCTTGCGCACCTGCCATTCCTTGCTGATCTTGCGCATGGCTTGGCGGATCTGGTTGGCGCAGCACAAGGCGTTGTAGGCATAGTTGCTGTCGGGTTGCGGGAAAAAGTAATAGACCATGCCACCGCCGACATGCTTGCCATGGGTGCCGTAGTAGCGCCGGAAAATGGGCTCCATCGTTGCCCAGATCTGATTGATCAATTCAAAATACTCTTGCGGTGGCAATTCCGAGCAGATCCGCACCGAACTTTGCAGATCCGCCACCATAACGGCAACGTCGGTCAGCACCGGCAGGCGTTTCTTTAACAGATTGCGAATAACGTCGTCGCGCAGTTCCAGCATGCCCAGCAGGCCGCTGTGCCCCAGTTCTTCGCTGGCAAATTTCACGAGGATGCCTTCGCGAAAACGCGAGGCGTAAACGCGAAAGTGCGCTTCCTGGCCGGTCGGGGTGGTCAGCGTCAGAGGCCAGTCGGAGGTCGGACTGGTCGCGCTGCCGGGGCTGTCAAGGGATGGGATGCCGACTGCGTCAAGCGCCCGCGCCCGTCCCATCTGTTGGTGCAAAGCGATGAAGGCCTCGCGATTGTTCTGGCTTGCGCCATACGGCCCTTTGGACAGGAAATCGAGAACGCCGCGCTCCTTGGTGTCAGCTGGCAGTTTGTCGAATGATCCCAGCAGTTCAACCCGGGCTTCATCGTTGTACCAGGTCAACTCCAGCTTGTAGTTCACCATGTACGCAGGGCAGGACAGTTTGTCGATGGTGAGCCGCAGGGGCCCGCTTTCGGTTGCCGAGGGCGCTGCTGGCGGCGCCGGTCTGACCGAGATCTCCCTGGTTGCCGCAGCGGTCGGATTTTGCCCAGTCGCTGGCGTTTGCGCCGTTACCGCTTCGATGACATCCTGGGCCAGCAGGCGAACGATGTCGGCCATCGCCATGCCTTCCTTCTTGCTCGACTTGATGCGCTCGATGCGTGCCAGGACATCCTGCGGGAAGTAGCCCATTTGGCGCGCTCGCGTACTTGGATCGTCACCAGGATTTCGCACCAGCGGTTTTGGCAGCAGGCCCAGCGCGATGTAGTTGTGCAAGGTTGCGCGGGAGATGCCCGACTGCCGCATGAGCTCAAGACTGTTCAACATGATACTTGAACTGTACAAAAACAATTCATTTGCTTATACAATTTAATTATTAACCCGGTTGAACTGTCTAGTCAATATCAATCCGTTGTTGATAGTAGTTATCGACATTGTGTTGCTAATTCAATGGCATAGGAACGAAACTAAACGAAAGCAGACGGTGTAAATCAAATGCGATCGCTGTCCACATTGATCGCCTGTCTGTGAAACATCTAATTAGACGGTTCAATTATTGAAGAGAGCTGTTTGCCAATGATCAGCTACGCTGTGCCTGCACCATCTTCATGGCCGAAGCAATCAGGGTTGAAACCTCGGTCATGTTGCTCGGCACGACCAGTGTCGTGCTGGCGCTGGCCGCCACGCGCGAGTAGGCGTCCACCGCTTTTTCCGCGACCTTGAGCTGCACGGCCTCGGCCCCACCCGGCTGCCGGATGGCCGCTGCGATGGCGGAAATGGCCTGTGCCGTGGCCTCGGCGACGGCCTTGATGGACTGTGCTTCGCCTTGCGCCCTGTTGATGACGGCCTGCTTTTCGCCTTCGGAGCGCTGAATGAAGGCCTCGCGTTCGCCGGTGGCAATATTGATCTGTTCCTGGCGGCGCCCTTCGGAGGCGGCAATCAGTGCGCGTTTTTCGCGCTCGGCTGTGATCTGCTGCTGCATCGCATGCAGGATTTCTTTCGGCGGTGTCAGATCCTTGATCTCGTAGCGCAGCACTTTGACACCCCAGTTCAGCGCCGCCTCGTCAATCGCCTGAACCACCTGGGCGTTGATGATGTCGCGCTCCTCGAAGGTCTTGTCAAGCTCCAGTTTGCCGATCACCGAACGCAGCGAGGTTTGTGCCAGTTGGGAAATGGCCGTGATGTAGTTGCTGGAGCCATAACTGGCGCGCATGGCATCGGTTACCTGGAAATACAGGATGCCGTCGACCTGCAACTGCGTGTTGTCGCGCGTGATGCAGACCTGGCTGGCAATGTCGAGTGGGATTTCCTTGAGCACGTGTTTGTAGGCGACCCTGTCGACAAAAGGCATCAGGAACGTCAATCCGGGGGTCAAGGTGCCGTTGTATTTCCCGAGACGCTCGACCACCCAGGCGTGCTGCTGCGGAACGACCTTGACTGACTGTGTGATAAAGACAGCGGCGATAACAAACAAGATGACTGCGAATTCCATTTGATTCTCCCTTTGCGCCCGAAGGCAAACTTTCACAATTTATGCACGATCAGCCGGCTGCCGATGACTTCGACGATGCGGTGCGCTCCGGCCGTCGGTGTCGCACCGGCTGGAAGGGCTACATCCCAGTGGGTGCCGCGGTATTTGATTGAGCCGGTACCGTCCGGGCGCCAGTTGTCGACTTGAACGGTTTCTCCGACATCCAGATTGACGTCGCGGTTGGCGCTGGCCGGTGGGGCGGATGGCGTCCTTTGCTTGTAGCAGCGCCAGCCCAACACGAAACCGCCGCCAACCCCGGCCGCCACCAGCAGTTGCACCGCCATGGAGGTGCCCAAATGGGCAGCAATGGCAGCACCAACCAGGCCCAGCGACAGCATCAGCAAATAAAAAGTGCCGGTCAGCAGTTCCAGCGCAATGACGGCCCCCGCCAGTACCCACCAAATGCTTGTTTGTGCCATATCAGCCCCATATGTGTTGCTACCGCCACATTTTGCGGCAATTCCGTACCAGCGCAAGCGCTCAGACTTCAGAAGTCCTTACACTTCGCGCCTGTTTCGCAACTTATTCCAGGCATTGCCGGGGCCCACCATGAAATTCCGCTTTCCGATCGTCATCATTGACGAAGACTTCCGCTCAGAAAACACATCCGGTCTGGGAATACGGGCGCTGGCTCAGGCAATTGAAACCGAAGGGTTCCAGGTGCTGGGCGTTACCAGCTATGGCGACCTGAGCCAGTTCGCGCAACAGCAAAGCCGCGCCAGCGCCTTCATACTGTCAATCGATGACGAAGAGTTCACGCCGGGGCCGGATCTCGACCCTGCCGTGTTGAACCTGCGCCATTTCATTGAGGAAGTGCGGCGCAAAAATCTCGATGTCCCCATCTACATCTATGGCGAGACCAAGACCTCGCGCCATCTGCCCAATGACATTCTGCGTGAGTTGCATGGTTTCATCCACATGTTCGAAGACACGCCCGAGTTCGTGGCGCGTCACATCATCCGCGAAGCCAAGAGCTACCTCGAAGGCGTGCAACCGCCGTTCTTCAAGGCGCTGCTCGATTACGCGGAGAACGGCTCCTATTCCTGGCACTGTCCGGGGCACTCGGGCGGCGTCGCCTTTTTGAAGAGCCCGGTCGGGCAGATGTACCACCAGTTCTACGGTGAAAACATGCTGCGCGCCGACGTCTGCAACGCGGTCGAGGAACTCGGCCAGCTGCTCGACCACACGGGGCCCATTGCCGCGAGCGAGCGCAACGCGGCGCGCATCTTCAATGCCGACCATTGCTACTTCGTGACCAATGGCACGAGCACGTCG